>CALXHS010000073.1 GCA_944388165.1 uncultured Gemmiger sp.
GCAAATATCACATAGTCTTTGCGCCGAAATATCGGCGCAAAGTGTTCTATGGGCAGAAGCGTAGAGAAGTAGGAGAAATCCTGCGAACATTGTGTAACTGGAAGAAAGTGAAAATCATAGAGGCAGAGGTATGCCCAGACCACATACACATGCTCGTAGAGATACCTCCCAAATACTCGGTATCCAGTTTCATGGGATACTTGAAAGGGAAAAGCAGCCTGATGATATACGAGAAGTACCCGGAATTGAAGTATAAATACCGAAACCGAGAGTTCTGGTGCAGAGGGTACTACGTAGACACAGCAGGCAAAAATGCAAAGAAAATAGAAGAATACATACGGCGCCAGCTGGAAGAAGACAAAGCCGGTGAACAGTTAACGATGGGAAACATCTAAAAAGCCCGTTTACGGGCAGCAAGTAACGGTCCTTCGCGGCTGGCAGACCGTACCAACGCGACGTGACGCGTGCGCTAGTATTCCAGGGTTTTACCCGTCTATGAAAAACCCCCGGCTTTGCCGGGGGATATTTATTGCCTGCCCAAGACACATCGAGACACATAAAATAAAAAAGCCACATGCGAGATGTTCTTCGCACGTGGCTTTTGTTTGTTATATGAGAGTTTTTCCTCAGATCAGCGCCGCGGTGATGAGAGCCATCTTATAGACTTCCTCGGCATTGCAGCCACGGGACAGGTCGTTGATGGGAGCGTTCAGCCCCTGCAGGATGGGGCCGTAAGCCTCAAACCCGCCCAGACGCTGGGCGATTTTGTAGCCGATGTTGCCGGCGTTGATGTTGGGGAAGATAAAGGTGTTGGCATAACCGGCCACGGGGCTGCCCTTGGCCTTCAGCTGGCCCACTTCGGGGGCAACAGCGGCGTCGAACTGCAGTTCGCCGTCCACCTTCATTTCGGGATGGTCAGCCTGCACGCGGGCAGTGGCGTTGCGCATCTTGTCCACGGTTTCGCCCTTGCCGGAACCCTTGGAAGAGTAGGACAGCAGAGCCACACGGGGATCGATGCCGAAGACAGCGGCAGTCTTGGCAGTTTCCACGGTGATCTCCACGATCTCGTCCTCGGTGGGATCGATGTTGATGGCGCAGTCGCCCATCGCAAGCATCTCATCGCCGCGCACCAGGATGAAGCAGGAGCTGACGGACTTGATGCCGGGTTTGCACTTGATCAGCTGCAGAGCGGGACGAACGGTATCGGCGGTAGAATAGGTAGCGCCGCCCAGCAGGCAGTCGGCCTTGCCCATCTTCACCAGCATGGTGCCGAAGTAGTTGCCCTTAGACATAGCGGCACGACACTGCTCTTCGGTCATCTTGCCCTTGCGCAGTTCCACCATCTTGGCGACCATCTCGTCCAGACCTTCGTAGGTGACAGGATCGATGATCTGGGCACCGGTAATATCAAAACCGCCGGCAGCTGCCGCAGCCTTGACTTCCTCTTCATTGCCCAGCAGGATGACCTTCAGCACACCACCCGCCAGCAGACGGCTGGCAGCTCTGAGGATGCGGGCATCGGGGCCCTCGGTGAAAACGATGGTTTTGGGATTGGCCTTCAGCTGAGTTTCAAAGCGTTCAAAAAGTTCCATTACTAACCTCCGATTTTTTCGCCGCAAAGCTGCTGTATACAAGCAGGCGGCGCAACTCTTCTTGCTTTGTATTATAGCACCAATTTTGCCAACTGCAAAGGGGCAGGGCCGCACTTCGCGCAAATATTGCGCATTTTGCCCAGTGCGCTGAGAAAATCGACAAAATATATTACAAAGTTAAGAAAATCACAGCTGTTTCGGGGGTTCAAAGCCGTATGAGCGATAAAAATCCTCTATATCCCGGGGCGAACAAACCACCACCGCCTGCAGCAGGCGGCCGCTTTTCGGGTCCAGGAAACCAATGATCGTCTCACCGGTACAGATGCTGCTCTGGCGTTGGATATCATCCCTGCCAAGACCCGCGGGCGGAACAAGAACCTCCTGTTTTCTGCGTTTGAAAAGCATGGCGCTCTCCCCTTTTTCTCATATCGGAAGTCCGGGTCACAGAAGGGCTTCTGCCCACTCATTCTCCCGGAACCCTACCAGTACTTTTTCGCCGTCCACAAGAATCGGCCGCTTGACCAGCATGCCGTCTTCTGCCAGCAGATGCAGCCGTTCGTCCTCGCTCATACCGGGCAAACGGTCCTTCAGCTGCATGGACTTGTAAAGCTGTCCGCTGGTGTTGAAGAATTTCTTCAGCGGCAGACCGCTTTTGGCGTGCCAGTCTTTCAATTCCTCATAGGTGGGGTTTTCATCCTTGATATGCCGCGCCGTATACACCACATCGTGGCTATCCAGCCAGGCTTTGGCCTTTCGGCAGGTGGAACAGGGCGGGTATTCCAAAAACAGCATAGTCCTTCTCCTTACGTTCTGGAAAGTTCTTCATCGATGGAACGGAGCAGTTCTTCCGGGTAGGCATCCGGCATAAACCCGGACAGCTGCCGTAAAGACGCGCCCTTCAGCAGAGGGTTCTGCTGGAGAATGCCCATCACCTCCGGCAGACGGCGCTGCAGGACTTCAGCGGCGCCGGGGCGCTTGAGCAGCCGTTTGAAAGGCACGTCCAATCCGGCCTGACCGCCGCCCATCTGGGCCGTCAGTTCGGCGCGGGGCTCCACTACCCCCAAAGCCCCCCAGATATCCTGCAGGAAGCTGATGCTCATGGGCAGCCAGCGGGCCACCTCCGCATTCACTCGCTTTTCGTCACCGTTGCTGGTGCAGGGCCGTGCCAGAGACAAACCGTGTTCCCCGGTGGGGAAAATGTGCAAAGCAAAAGGAATATCGTGGTCTGCCAGGGCATCCGCAAACACCAGACTGTTCTTCACCGGAACCAGGCTGTCCCCCTGGGTGGCAAAAATAAAGGCGGGCGGGGTGCTGTCGGTCACCAGGCTGCCCAGATCAGGCTCGGATTTTCTGCCCATCGGCGCCCAGGTAGCCCCCAGGGTCACCGCATAGCCCAGGACCAGGGCATCGGGCTTTTTCTCACTCTGGGTACCCATGGCCGCAGCCAGGTGACCACCGGCGGAAAAGCCTACCGCCACGATCTTGTGGGGGTCGATGCGCAGTTCCTGCGCATTCTGCCGCAGATAGGCCAGTGCCGCCTGGGCATCCTGCAAGGAGCGGTCCAGCGGGCAGTCCATACCGGTGGTGTAGCGCAAAACAAAGGCATTGAAACCTTCAGCCAGATAGGCCAGAGCTACGGGTTCCGCCTCCCGATCAGAGCAATACTGGTACCCGCCGCCGGGGAAAATGAGGGCGGCAGGACGGATAGCGGTATTGGGCATGGCGTCGCTCTTGTCCTGCAGATAGCAGGTCAGGCGTGCCTGGTTAGGTTCAAGCTGTACATTCATGCAGTCCATAAAATGTCACCTCGTTATACAACTGTACAATTTTTACCAGTATAGCACATCCCATTGCCCAACGCAAGAAATGCGCGGTCACTTTGCAAAAACTTTACAGAACAGGATTTTTCAGCCAAAGGCAGATCAAAATCTGCGCGGTCAGGATCAACGGCATTCCAATCACAAAGTACCAGTGATGGGTCTTATGGTGAAACAAATACATCCCGGCCCAGCAGCCCGCACTGCCGCCCAGCACTGCCACCATAAAAAAGGTCTTTTCCGGGATGCGCCATTGATTCCGCCTGGCACGGCTCTTATCCGCCCCCATCAGGATCAGCCCCAGCAGGTTCATAATTGCCAACCACAGAACTAGCAATACCGTTGCGTTCAGATTCATCAGCATCTATTTTTCCTCCGTTTTGTCTGACTGCATCGTCATGCCTGCATTATACCACAAACAGCCACAAAGCAAAAAAGCCCCCATGATTGTACATGGGAGCTTTCAGCGATTTTTCTTAGGCCGTCAGAACGGTTCCGTCCGCCAGTGTGATGCTGTATCCGTTATATTGGATGGTCCCTTCATTATCCAGCGTATCCACCACACTGTTTCCCGTCAGCGACCAAGTGCATCCCTGCGACACATGAACTGTGATGTCTCCGCTGGTTTCCGTCCGTTGATCCGTCCGCTGTACTGCACCGGTGCACCGGCTTCCGTCCGTCAGTTCCAGCTGTAAAGCAGATGTACTGTCCACCAGGATATTGCCGGACAGTTCCTGCTTTTGGGCCGTCAGGCTGACCGACGCAGCACGGCTTTCGTCTTCACTCACCACACGCAAAAGCGCGCCTTCGCCTTCGTTGTTGACCGTCACATTTTTCAGTTCGATGGTGCAGACCGCGTCGGTCACATGGAAGATATCCCCGCTCCGGGAAGTCAGGCTACCACCACTCATTGAAAAACGTCCCTGTTTGTTTTCCGGAAACTCGCCGTGAGAGAAGATTGCCACAGTGCAGACTTCCTCATCGGCCTGAGTGCCGCTCATCTTTCCTGTCACATCACAGTTTTCCAGCACGGCGCTGCCGCTGCCTTCCACCACGACAGTCTGGGAATTGTTGGCCGTGAATGCGGCATTCCGGGCATTCACCGCCCCGGCCGCATAAATGACCGGGGATTCATAACCGCCCGAAGTGTAGGTCCCGCCCTCCAGCTGCACCCCCGAACCGCCGGAGCAAGCCCGGATCACAGCAGCGGCATCACCAGCGGTGATGATGGTTGCGCCCTTGGCATAAACCCCGGCACCGCCTGCCGTCTGCACACCTCCGGCCCCGTCGCCTGTGGTGGTGACCGCGCCGCCGTTGAGGTAGACCATGGTTCCGGCACCATGGCTGAACACGCCGTTTCCGCTGCTGGCAGAGGAGTTGACGATTCCATTGGAAAGGGTCAGCTGAGCCCCGCCTGTGGCAAGCAAGGTGGCATTCAGCCCGTAATGGCTGCTGCCATAGGAATTACTGGTGATCCCGTCGGATTTTTCCACCCGCACATTGCGCAGGTTCACAGTGGCGGAAGCCACCCGAAGAGCGTTTTCGTCATCCGATAAGGAGCGATACTCCGCCCCGCGCTCGCTGTGATCTTCCTTGGTGGTATTGGCGGCAGTTCCCTGCAAGGCTTCCGGCTCCGCCCGTTCCTGCTCATCGCTGGCAAGGATGGTCACCACCGCAGCCAGGTTATCGCTGTCCACCGCCACGCTGACGATATCCTGGGGAAGCACATCCTGCAAAACCGCGGGTTCTGCCTGCCCCGCAGTTACCGTAAAGACCTGCGCACCGCTGAGGTCCAGCACAGCTCCCTGCTCCCAGGAAACAAAAGTCTGCGCTGCCGTGTTCTGTGCCGCTTGCTGGGAATTCATCCCATTCAACGGCGCCCCCTCATGAGAACGCACCTCATCCTCCGCTGTTTCCGAGGTCTGAAGCCAGGCCAGCTCCCCTAGGTCCAGGGTCACAACCGTATCCTCCACCTGCATGACCTGCCCGGTAAGGACCGTATTGCTCAGGTTCCTTTCTTCAGGCACAGGGTTGATGCTGCAGACTGCAAAAACCAGAACGGCAACTGCTGCAAGTCCTGCTTTGATTTTCTTCATATGTGTATTGCCTCTTTATTTCCGCCGCGGCACCGGTCGATTCCGAAACCGCGTAAAACAACATACTGCACTATGGTGCATACTAAAAAGGATAGGTTGGAAATGTGACAATTCTCTGTTACACATGTGAAGATTTGGTAGCGCGGATTTCTGCATCTTCCCTGTTCAGGCGGGCAAACTGTACCCGGAGGTGTTTTCTGTATGTGTTATCTTGATTGTTCTCAATCCAACTGCTGCCACAACAAAGGCGGCGGATGCTGCCTTGACGGCGTAAGCGTCCATCATACCGGCGATTCCGATTCGGTTTGCAGCAGTTACCGCAACAACGAAGCCTACGGCAATGTCTGCACCGACAACGTGCCGCCCAGCGCCGAAACTGCCATCCGCTGTGACGACGCCGGCTGCCGCTACAACGATCACAGCCACTGTTCGGCCATGCACATCACCATCAAGGAATGCAGCTGCGGCCCCCAGTGCGCCACCCGCGCCGACCGCTGATAAAAAAAGTCCGCTGACAGCACAAAAGCCCTCGTATACGGATATTTTCCCGTATACGAGGGCTTACTTAAAAGATTCAGTGCAAATCGCAGATGGCGCCGTAGCAGGCGGGACGGCGGTCCCGGAACAGGCCCCATTCCAGCCGTGCCTGACGGTTGGCTGCAAAATCGTAGGAAGCAGTCAGAACGGCGTCGCCGTCCCGCCCTGCCTGGGCCAACACCGCACCGGTTTCATCAGTGAGGAAGCTGGTGCCGTAAAAGCGCAGAGCGCTCTGCTGGCCGCCGTTCTCGGCACAGGGAGTGACCACCTCCACACCATACCGGTTGGCCGCCGCCACCGGCACCACATTGGCCGCCGAATGGCCCTGCATGGTGCGCTGCCAGTGTCCGGCACTGTCCACATCCAGGATGGGCTCGCTGCCGATGGCCGTAGGGTACAGGATCACATCCGCCCCGGCCAGTGCCAGACAGCGGGCGGTCTCCGGGAACCACTGGTCCCAGCAGATGCCCACACCCACCCGGCCGTACCGGGTCTCAAATACCCGGAAACCGGTGTTGCCGGGGGTGAAATAGAACTTTTCCTGATAGTAGTGATCATCAGGAATATGGGTCTTGCGGTAAACACCCATCACGCTGCCGTCGGCATCGATCATGGCCACACTGTTGAACAGGCGGGTGCCGTCGGCTTCATAAAAGCTGATGGGCATGACGATCTCCAGTTCCCGGCAGACCTCACGGAAGCGCTGCACAGCCGGATTTTCCGCCACGGGCGTGGCGTAGGCGTAGTACTCATACCGGCGCTCCTGACAAAAATAGGGCCGCTCAAACAATTCAGGCAGCAGAATGATCTGCGCGCCCTGGGCCGCCGCCTGACGTACCAGCTCTTCGGCGTGGGCAATGTTTTCAGCCGGGTCTGCCGTGCAGGACATCTGCACAGCCGCCACCATGATCTGAGGCATAGGGGTATTTCCTCCTTTTGGATTTACTGCGGGATCTGCTGGGTGATGCAGTGGATATTGCCGCCGCCCTGCAGAATCTCCCGGGCAGGCAGGCCGATGACCTTGCGGTCCGGGCACAGTTTCTGCAGGATGCGCACAGCGCGGGCATCGCTTTCCGAGTTTTCGCCGCCGAACTGCGGCACCAGCACCGCACCGTTGGTAAAGTAGAAATTCACATAACTGGCTGCCAGACGTTCACCGGGGGTTCGTGTATCCTCCCCGGGAGCGAACTCGTAGGCGTCACAATCCTCTTCGCTGCACAGGATGGGATGGTCCGGGATGGGCAGCTTGTGAACGGTGAGCGAACGGCCCTTGGCATCAGTGACGCTTTCCAGATAAGCCAGATCCGCCGCAGACAGTGCATACTGCGGGTCCGACTGATTGTCCGTCCAGGCAAGGACCACCTCACCGGGCGCCACAAAGGCGCAGACGTTGTCCACGTGTTCGTTGGTCTCGTCATTGTAGATGCCCCGGGGCAGCCAAAGCACCTTCTCTCCCCCCAGACGGCGGCAGAGTTCGGCTTCGATCTCTTCCCGGCTCATATCCGGGTTGCGCCCGGCGGACAGCAGGCAGCTTTCGGTCACCAGGGCAGTGCCTTCCCCGTCGGTATGGATGCTGCCGCCTTCCAATACGAAGGGCGCAGCATCGTCACAAGGCAGGTGCAACTCGTCACAGAATGCCGAAGCCACGGCATCATCCTTATCCCACTGGGCATACAGGCCATCTACCGTGCCGCCCCAGGCATTGAAGCGCCAGCTGATGCCCTTGAGATCCCCCGCCGCATTTCTGACGAAGGTGGGCCCCACATCCCGGGCCCAGGCATCATCGCTGTCGATGCACAAAACCTTTGCCCGGGAAATATGCGCCACTGCCCGGCGGGCTTCTTCCAGATGGTCCGGCCCCGCCAGCAGGTACAGGTCCTCGCTTTCGGCAATGGCCTCAAACACCCGGACAAAGGCCGCCTGGGCGGCAGAAGGGTCCTTGCCCCAGCTGCCGGGACGTACCGGCCAGATCATCAGGGTGCCGCGGTGAGGGGCATACTCCGCCGGCATGCGGTATTCAGACATGGGCAAACCTCGTTTCCACCTTTTTCAGGACAGGCGTGTTTTGAAATCTTCGTAGCCGAAACGGCGTACCACTTCGCAGCTGCCGTCGGTGTGACGCAGTGCGATATCCGGCAAGGGCATACCGTTGAAGGTGTTGTTCTTGACCATGGAATAGATAGCCATATCCCCGAACACCAGCCGGTCGCCAATCTGCGGCTGAGCATCGAAGCTGTATTCTCCGATGACATCCCCGGCCAGGCAGGTGCGGGCCGCCAGACGGCAGGTGCAGGGCTTCTCCCCCTCTTCGCCCGCGCCGAACAGCGGCGGACGGTAGGGCATTTCCAGCACATCCGGCATATGGCAGGCCGCCGATGCATCCAGGATGAGCACCGGCATATCGGTGGCCTGCACCACATCCAGAACGGTGGTGATCAGGCTTCCGGCATTGAGGGCGATTGCCTCCCCCGGTTCCAGGTAAACCTCCACACCGTATTTTTCGCGGATGCGGAGGATCAGTTCTTCCAGCGCCTTCAGGTCATATCCCGGGCGGGTGATGTGGTGTCCGCCGCCCAGATTGAGCCATTTCAGTCCGGGCAGATACCGGCCGAACTTTTCTTCAAAGACGGCGAAGGTCTCCACCAGCGGGGCGGAATCCTGCTCACACAAGGTGTGGAAATGCAGACCTTCTACACCTTCGGGCAAAACCTCCGGCAAATCGCATAGGCGGATGCCCAGACGGCTGCCCGGAGCGCAAGGGTCATAAATGGCATGGCCTTCCTGCGTGGAGTGCTCCGGGTTGACCCGCAGCCCCACGCTGGCGCGGCTTCCCTGCCAGACGGCGCGGTGTGCTTCCAACTGGGCCAGCGAGTTGAAGCTGATATGGTCGCAGATTTTGACCAGCTGCTCCATCTCTTCCGGCGTATAGGCCGGGCAGAACACATGGTTTTCCCGGCCGGGCATCTCCTCGTGGGCCAGGCGGGCCTCATACAGGCCGCTGGCAGTGGCACCGTCCAGATACTGGCCGATGAGAGGATACACCCGGAACATGGAGAAAGCCTTCTGGGCCAGCAGGATATGGCAGCCGGTACGCTGCTGTACCCCCTGCAGAATGGTCAGGTTATGCACCAGCGCAGCTTCGTCTACCACATATACCGGGGTACGCAGCCCCGGTTCCTTGTTTGCAATCTGCTCCATCATTCCACCGTGGCGGGGGCTTCATCAACCACCCAGGGCAGACCGTACTGGTTGAGCATCTCCATGAACGGATCGGGATCCATCTCTTCCAGGTTATGTACACCAGCCTTGCGCCACTGGCCATTGGCCACCAGGGCGGTACCGATCATGGCGGGCACGCCGGTGGTGTAGCTGATGGCCTGGCTGCCCAGCTCCTTGTAGCATTCCTGGTGATCGCAGACGTTGTAGATGTAGATGGTGCGCTCCTTGCCGTCCTTCACGCCGGTGAAGATGCAGCCGATGTTGGTCTTGCCCACGGTGCGGGGGCCCAGGGAAGCCGGGTCGGGCAGCAGGGCTTTCAGGAACTGGATGGGCACGATCTCGTGGCCTTCAAAGTTGATGGGGCTGGTGGAAAGCATGCCCACGTTTTCCAGACACTTCATATGGGTCAGATAGCTCTGGCCGAAGGTCATGAAGAAACGGATGCGCTTGACACCGGGCACATTCTTGGCCAGGCTCTCGATCTCCTCGTGGTGGAGCAAGTACATATCCTTCATGCCCACCTGGGGGAAGTCGTATTCCCGCTTGATCTCCATGGGCTTGGTCTCCACCCAGTGACCGTTCTCCCAGTAGCTGCCGTTGGCGGAAACTTCCCGCAGGTTGATCTCGGGGTTGAAGTTGGTGGCGAAGGGATAGCCATGGTCGCCGCCGTTGCAGTCCAGGATATCGATGGTGTGGATCTCGTCAAAATAATGCTTGAGGGCGTAGGCGGTGAACACGCTGGTGACGCCCGGGTCGAAGCCGGAGCCCAGGATGGCGGTCAGACCGGCATCCTCGAACTTCTTGGCGTAAGCCCACTGCCAGCTGTAATCGAAGTAGGCGGTGAAGCCCTCTTCCTTGCAGCGCTTCTCATAGATGGCGCGCCATTCGGGATCGTCGGTGTTCTCCGGCTCATAGTTAGCGGTGTCCACATAGTGCACGCCGCAGGCCAGGCAGGCGTCCATGATGGTCAGGTCCTGATACGGCAGAGCCACGTTCAGCACCAGATCGGGGCCGTATTCCCTGATGACCCGCTTCACATCCTCCACATCGTCGGCATTGACGGTGGCGGTGGTGATCTTCACAGGGGTGCCGGCGGCTTCCAGCTTGGCTTTCAGGGCGTCGCACTTGGAAACGGTGCGGCTGGCGATGCACAGTTCCCCGAAGGTCTCATGGTTCTGGCAGCATTTCTGGATGGCCACGCTGGCAACGCCGCCGCAGCCGATAACAAGCAGTTTGCTCATAGTAAGTTTCTCCTTTCCTGTTTCAGGCATGTATTTGGTAAGAGTCAGTCTTCTTCTTCCTGCAGCAGTTCCTCCACATAGCGGGGCAGCATAAAAGCTCCGCGATGCAGATGGGTGGTGTAATACCAGGTCTTGATCCCCCGCTTGTTCCAGCGCTTGGGGTCAAAGTCCTTGAGAGGGTGATATTTCTTGCTGGCAAAACCGAACAGCCAGTAACCGGCCGGGCAGGTGGGAATGTGAGCCTGGTACACCCGGCTGATGGGGAAAGAACGGTAAGCCCGCTTGTGCATGGCCCGGCAGGTCTCCTCGTCCTCGTCAAAGAAGGGGCTGCCGTGCTGGTACACCATGATGCCGTCCTCGTGCAGGGCCTTGTAGCAGCTGCCGTAGAACTCCTTGGTGAAAAGGCCCGCCGCATGGCCCAGGGGGTCGGTGCAGTCGTTGATGATCAGGTCGTAGTCATCTTCCCGCCCCCGCAGAAAGCGCAGGCCGTCCTCGTAGTAGACCCGCACCCGGATATCGTCCAGGCCGCAGGAGTTGTCCGGGAAAAATTTGCGGCAGACATCCACAAACATCTTGTCCGGTTCCACCACGTCGATGACCTCGATTTCCTGATAGTGGGACAGCTCACGGGCCACGCCGCCGTCACCGCCGCCGATGACCAGCACCCTCTTCACGTCCGGGTGCACCGCCATGGGCACATGCACGATCATTTCGTCGTAGGTAAACTCGTCCTTTTCCGAGAAGATCACGCTGCCGTTGGAAGTAAGAAAGCGGCCGAACTCCGGCGAATCAAACACGTCGATGCGCTGGAAATCGCTGGTGCCGCTGTACAGCTGCTGCTCCACACGGATGCAGGTCTTCACGTTGGCGGTATGCAGTTCACCGAACCAGTAATCCATTTCCTGCAACCTTATCCCTCCTTCAACACATTCAGTTCCGAGATGTCCTCACTCTGGGGTCCCTGCATGGAACAGCCCTTGGCTTTGGCAAACTCGATGTAATCAATGATTTCCTGGGTAATGACTTCGCCGGGGGCCAGAATGGGGATTCCCGGCGGATAGCACATGACAAATTCGCTGCAGATGCGCCCGGCGGTTTCCCTCAAGGGCAGGCTCTCTTTTTCGGAGTAGAAAGCCTGCTGCGGAGTGGCTGCCACGGTGGGAGTGATGTACTCCGCCGTGAACAGGTCGCTCTTGGGCTTGGCGTACAGGCGGCGGATATCCGCCAGGGCCCCCACCAGGCGCTCAATGTCCTGGATGCGGTCGCCGATGGAGATGTAGGCCAGCATATTGGAAAGGTCGCCGAACTCCACCTGGATGTCGTATTCGTCCCGCAGCAGGTCGTACACCTCAATGCCGGTCAGGCCGATACCGCGGGTGTTCACCGCCAGTTTGGTGACGTCAAAATCAAAGATGCTGCCGCCGTTGATGAGTTCCGAACCGTAGGCATAGTATCCGCCGATCTGGTTGATCTCCCGGCGGGCATATTCCGCCATGTTCACCACCTTAGCGAAGCTCTCTTCCCCGCGCATGGCAAGGTTCCGGCGGCTGATATCCAGGCTGGACATCAACAGA
The DNA here is from genome assembly GCA_944388165.1 of uncultured Gemmiger sp. Taxonomy (GTDB): domain Bacteria; phylum Bacillota; class Clostridia; order Oscillospirales; family Ruminococcaceae; genus Gemmiger. Next base: position 12,077 of record CALXHS010000073.1, read on the forward strand.
TAGGAAGCGCTGGTGGTCTGGGTCAGGTTGATGATGTTGCCCACATACCCGGCATTGACACCGGGCCCGCACAGCAGGATGGAACTCTGGGTCAGGCTGCCGCCGGACTTGTGCATGGAGACCGCAGCCATATCCGCCCCTGCCGCCATGCCGCTCAAGGGCAGCGCCGCCCCGAAATACAGGTGGGTGCCGTGGGCTTCGTCCACCAGTGCCAGCATGCCGTGCTCGTGGGCCAAGTTCACCAGGGTGCGCAGGTCGGAGCAGATGCCGTAATAGGTGGGGTTGTTGATGAAGATGGCCTTGGCGTCCGGGTTCGCTTCGATGGCAGCACGGACGTCCGCCGCCTCCATACCCAGTGGGATTCCCAGCTGCTTGTCCACCTTGGGGTCAATGTATACCGGCACAGCGCCGCACAGCACCAGGGCATTGATGGCACTCTTGTGCACGTTGCGGGGCAGAATGATCTTATCCCCCGGTTTGCAGGCGCTGAGTACCATGCTCTGCACGCTGCTGGTAGTGCCGCCCACCATCAGGAAGGCATGCGCCGCGCCGAAGGCATCGGCGGCCAGTTCTTCTGCTTCCTTGATGACCGAAACCGGATGGCAGAGATTATCCAGCGGTTTCATGGAATTCACATCAATGCCGACACAGCGCTCACCCAGCAGTTCCACCAGTTCCGGGTTACCCCGGCCGCGCTTGTGCCCCGGCACGTCGAAGGGGACCACACGCTGACGGCGGAATTTTTCCAATGCCGCATAAATCGGCGCTTTCTTTTGACGTTCCCGGTCCAAGACCATCCCTCTTTCCTGTAATCTTTCCGACAGCACACAAAACAAAAGGCAATGTGCCGTCTGGGCACACTGCCTGTGAAACACATCGCAAAATCATGACTGCCCCGCATGGCGGGAACAGGCATAAGGATGTTGTCTGATCCGTACTTAGAGTTTTCCAGCAAATAGGTCTGGCTGCTCTGCTACTCTCTTATTGACGTTTCACAAGTGGTGTGCATCCGCACGGGGTTATTCAAAGTGACCAACTTATAAAATTTCCGGGCAACAGCCCGTTCAATAATGTTGTGATGCCTTTACATCACACGCGGCAGCGGCCAGCCCTGTCCGATGAGCTTTAGGCGCGATGGTGTGCGCCCGGCCAAATCTATTTGCGTGGTGGAGACAATGCTCCCCACACACTGACATTATTTTATCATGGATTTCTCTCTTGTCAAGCGATCTGTTTTTATTTTGCCTTGCCGAAAAGATACTTCCGCGCCACCAAGGAGGCCGCACGGTAAGGCCATGGGCGCAGTTCCTTGTCCGCCTGCTTGAGTAAGGCACGGATGGGCAAATGCTGAGGGCAATGCTGTTCGCACAGACCACACTCCACACACTGGCTGGCAAAAGCCGGTTCCCGGCGCAGGGACACCACCTGCCAGTATTCCCGCCGCCCTGTCCAACGGTTTTCGGTATATATGGCGTTGTAACAACGGAAAGCCCCGGGAATGTCCACCCCTTTGGGACAAGGCATGCAGTAACCACATCCGGTGCAAGGGGCCTTGACCTTCTCTTCGATATCTGCCTTGACCGCCTGCAGCAGCTCAAACTCATGCTGTGTGAACGCTCCCGCCTGCACTTCGGAAGCAATGCGGCAGTTTTCATCCAGCATTTCCAGACTGTTCATGCCGGAAAGCACACAGGTCACCTCCGGCTGGTCCCACAGCCAGCGCAGAGCCCACTCGGCGGCGCTCCAGCCGTGGGGGTCCTGTTCCAGACGGCGGCGGGCCTGCTCAGGGAGCAGATTGATCAGCTTTCCGCCCCGCAAAGGCTCCATGATGATGACCGGCAAACCCCTGGCCGCCGCAGCCTGCAGCCCCGCACGGCCCGCCTGGCTGTTTTCATCCAAGTAATTGTACTGGATCTGGCAGAAATCCCAGTCATACACATCCAGCAGCTTCAGAAACATGGCAGTGTTTCCGTGGAAGGAAAAGCCCACCTGTCCGATCTGCCCCAGCCGCTGTTTTTCTGCCAGCCACTGCCGCCCCCCGGCCTTTTCCAGCTTGTGCCAGCTTTCCACGTCGGTGAGCATATGCATCAGGTAATAGTCGATGCGATCGGTTCTCAGCCGGCGCAGCTGCTCAGAAAAGTAACGGTCCAGATCCGCCCCGCTGCGCACCAGGTACTGGGGCAGCTTGCTGGCGATCTTTACTTTGTCACGGCAATGATTGCGGTCCAGAATTTCCCCCAGCGCCGCTTCGCTGCCCGGGTAGATGTAGGCTGTGTCAAAGTAATTCACGCCTTGGTCGATGGCATGCAAAATCTCCCGTTCGGCTTTTTCCAGGTCAATGCCTGTGCCCTTTTTGGTAAAGCGCATGCATCCGTATCCCAAAAGGGAGATGGGGAATCCTGTTTTGTCTTTGCGATACTGCATAAAGGTTCTTGTTCGTCTCCTGCGGCGGTTCAGTTCTGTCCTTGAGTCAGCTTTTGCAGCAGCTCAGACAGCTGTTTGAAATCGATGGGTTTTGCAATATGGGCGTTCATGCCCGCTTCGGTGGTCTTGGCGATATCTTCTGCGAAAGCGTTGGCCGTGACCGCAATAATGGGCACGGTAGCCGCATCCGAACGGTCCAGGGCACGGATCTTGCGGCAGGCGGTGCAGCCATCCATTTCGGGCATCTGCATATCCATCAGGATCGCATCCACACTGCCCTCTTTCTGCTGGGCAAAGCGTTCCACCGCTTCCCGGCCATTCCATGCCTGCAGCACGTCCACGCCCAGCATGGAAAGGAACTCGGTGGTAATCTCCATGTTCAGTTCGTTGTCTTCCGCCACGATCATTCGGCGGCCTTCCATGGTGAAGGGCTCCAGCTCATCCAGAGCAGGCTGCTTTTCCTCCACAGCGGGTGCAGCCACAATCTGCAGCGGAAGCGAAACCACGAATCTGGTTCCTTCGCCCAGTTTGCTCTGTACGGTGATTTCGCCGCTCATCTGCTGTACCAGACCCTTGACAATGGGCATGCCCAGCCCTGTGCCGGGGGCCTTTGTGGGAGCGAAGACCGTTTCCCGGGCAAAAGGTTCGAAAAGCTGTTTCAGGAAGGTTTCGGACATACCCACACCGGTATCTTCCACGATCAGCTGATACTGGCCGCGGTTTTCCCGCCGGGCCGCCTGACGCAGTTCCAGACGGATGCTGTCCCCTTCCCGGCTGTATTTGAAGGCGTTGGAAAGCAGGTTGTTCAGAATCTGGTTCAGTCGGAAAGCATCGGCACTGACCATGCGGTTCTGCACATCCACCACCACCTCATAGCGGCGGTCATCGGTCTTTGCCTGATCCCGGAACAGATCTGCCGTTTCCTGTACGCACTGGACTAAATCCATGGGCTGGCAGTTCAGGGTACTTTCGCCCCCCTGCTCCAGCCGTGCCATATCCAGAATATCATTGACCAGCGCTGTCAACTGCCCGCCGGATTTTTCGATCTTATCCAGGTAATCACAGACTTTTTCCTGATCGTCGGAATGCTGGCGTGCCAGTTTGGTCATGCCGGATATGGCGTTCAGCGGGGTCCGCATATCGTGGGACATGTTGGAGAAGAACATGGTCTTTTTGCTGGCAGCCCTCTTGGCATTCTCCAGCGCCTGTTCCAGCAGTTCATGCTGGCGCAGCTCCTTCTTTTTCTCCACGTCGATATCCCGGAAGCACATGAGCACTTCGTTCAGACCAAGGCCCTCGTTATAAACGATCTTGATGCTGACCCACTTGTGCCCTTCCTGGAACCGGCGCTGGTAATCCCCTCCGAACTCATAAATATGGGATTGCACCAGCTTGCGGATATTTTCCAGGTTGAAGTTCTTGCGGAACTCCTCATAGGTGTTGTCCTCCACCACACGGGAAAGAACCTCCAGCAGATGATCATAACGACCGCTCTTGCCCAAAGGATCAGCCAGATCGGGGGAGGATTTGATGGTCTCGTAATCACCATCCTCAAAATTGATGCGGTAGATGGCGTAGTAGGTATCACCCAGAATCTGCAGCGTATCGGATATATATTTGACCTTCCGCTTTTCGGCGTACTCCCGCAGGATGGACACGATCACCGCCACCAGCAGGATCAAGAAAACGCCCACCAGAAGGTACATGGAAGCATTGTTGGCGCCGTAAAGGATCTGTTTCAGCGAGAAGGTCACAATGGAAGTCCATCCATTGCTCATCTCATAGTAGTAGATTCCCTGCTGTTCGCCATCCAGGCCACTGATGGTTGCGGTATGACTGGCAAAGGAACCATCCTGCACACCGGCCAGCAATTCAGCGGCATACTGCTGGACCTGTTCATCATCCAGATCATACCCGCCGGTGAGGTAGATCAGGGTTCCGCTGCCATCAAAGAGGTAGTAAGCACTGCCGGCCGGCAGTTCGATCTTATTTTTCAGGCTGTGGAAATTGTCCATCAGAATGTCAAAGGCCAGCACATTGCCTTCGCCATGGAGCTTGATGGACATGGTCACCAGCCGCTTGTCGGAGATGGCATCCACGTATACGTCCGTGAACACAATATCCCCGTCTGCTTCCAGGGCATTGGTGTACCATTCCTTTTGGGTATAGTCATAATCCGCATCCCCTTCCCAGGGATTAGCAGCCACAATACTGCCGTTCACCACGGCATACGGGTCAATGATTTCAGCCCCGAGGACCTGGGACATATAGCTTGTATACTCCGCCAGCCCCTGCTGCATGGCCTGGGCCGGATCCTCGTTGTCGATAGCCGTATCGGTATACAAGGCACACATCCGCAGAAGCATCCCGTACACCGAAATGCGGGACTCTTCTTCGTTGGAATAGCTCTTTGCCAGGCTGTTGCCCATCTCGTTGGCATTATACAGTAGTTTGTCCCGCACCAGATATATGCCCAGGGACATAACCGAAAAGAAAGCCAGAATCAGGGCTATATTCAGCCACAGGGTCCTGTCCAGGACTCTATTCCTCCGCTTTTTCTTCATGGTGATTTCTCCCCCTCTTGCAGGCGCGCAGCGCTGCTCTGCATTTCCGCCATCCGGCAGGTTCAGCAGTTCCAGTTGACCCGTACCGGGTCAGGTTCATTTTCCACGGCACATGCGGACAGTGACCGATGTGCTTCAGCAAATTCAGCTTCTGCCAGTGCCTGATATTCCGCCTCTGTCTTATCAGTGCCTGCATGGAAATACGCCCAGGCGGCGGCCCCGTAAAACAGGAACCCCAGTGCACCGGTAGGCGTCTGCATCACTGCACAGGCCGTGGCAACAGCGCGGGCCGCCGCCTGGGAAGCCGGACCTTTCTCCTCCCGCGCCAACGCGGCAGCCTCCCGCAAAAGAGGCTTGCTTCGGGCCAAAGGTGCCTTTTTCTCAACATTCCCGCGGCATTCTTCCAGAATCTCCGCCATGCGGGGATATCCTTCCCGGCAGATCGGCAGGTACCGCTGTGCCGCAAAGTCCATCGCCCAGGCAGCCAAAGTCGCCTTGCTCTGTGTTTCGATCAGCTGCATCATCGACAGACAATATGCACAGCAGGGATCTCCCAGCATCTTTCTCAATTTCGGCACGGCATTGTCCCTCCTAACAGGCAGGCATAAACATACGATTCTATTGTATCGGACAAGGCGTTTGTATGCAAGTCAAAGAGCAAGGTTAACGCAAAAAATTCGCATTTCAAGGAGAAGGCTTTTGTATATGGGTACGTGTCAGCTGTCGGATGCACTGGTCATACTCCGCACTGGCAAAAGCGGTATACAGAATGTCGACTACATTCAATTGTGCCAGGCGGGAAGACATGGCACCATTGCGGAACAGGGATTCATTGGCGGCAATGTACAGCAGATGATCTGCCAGCTTCGCCACCTGAGAAGGCGCAAACCGGGTAATGGCAATGCAGGGGGTGCCGTTTTCTTTCAAAGCCTTCATGCACTCCACCATCTCCTGGGTCTGCCCGGAATAGGAAAAGACGATGCCCACATCTTCCGGTGCGGAATTGCGGGCCTGCAGAAGCTGGGAGTGCCAGTCCTCATTCACGATACAGGGCTTGTTCAACCGCAGGAATTTCAGGTAGGCGTCCTTGGCGGCACACAGGGATGCCCCGATACCGAACAGCAGGATACACCGGGACCGGCGCAAAAGCATTACGCATTCCTCCACCGTATCGGCGTTCAGAATGTGTCGGGAATCATACAGTACCTGGATGTTCTTTTCGGTCACCGTATCGATGATATCCGCAATGGAATCCTGCCGGGTCAGCTCCTTTTCCTGGTGATTCACCTCAGTGCCCAAAGACGCGATTTCCAGAAGAAGCGTCCGGCGGAATTCCTTGTACCCGCTGAACCCCAATGTACGGCACAAACGCACCACGATGGACGGCGAGGTATACGTGTGTTCCGCCAGCGTGCGCACATCCATACCACACACATCGCTGGGATGAGCACAAATATATTCCGCCAGTTGGGATGCCGTGCCGGAAGCGTTGCGCCTCACTTCCTGCAGCAAAACAAGTGCACTTTTCATAATATTCTCCACCATATTTTCAATAGTTGTGGTGCTTTTACCAACATGCATCCCCATTATGAAACAATGTACCGCATTTGTCAATTTATATTGACTTTTCAGTTTCGGAGCACTATTCTGAGAATCAACGAGGCCCCGAGACAATCAAACACTAGGGAGTGATGAGATGGATCTGAGCAAAATGATGACCGAGACCCGCAACCCCAACACCATGGATCTGGACCAGATGAGCGCCTTGCAGATTGTGACGGCCATGAACCAGGAAGACCGCCGCGTACCCGAAGGCATCGAGCCGGTTCTGCCCCAAATCGCCGCCGTTGTGGATGCGGTGGAAGCTGCCTTCCGCAAAGGCGGGCGGCTGTTCTATCTGGGTGCCGGCACCAGCGGCCGGCTGGGTGTTCTGGACGCCTCCGAGTGTCCGCCCACCTTCGGCGTGGACCCCGGTATGGTGGTGGGCCTGATTGCCGGCGGCGACCGGGCTCTGCGGTTCCCCATCGAAGGCGCCGAAGACAGCCGTGAGCTGGGCCGTCAAGACCTTGTAGACCATAACCTGACAGCCAACGACGTTGTGGTGGGCATTGCGGCATCCGGGCGTACCCCCTATGTGCTGGGAGCTCTGGAATATGCACGCAGCCTTGGCTGCACCACCGCCGCCATTGCCTGCAACAAAAACAGTGCCGTGGGTCAGGCCGCCGACATCGCCATTGAGGCTCAGGTGGGCCCGGAGGTTCTGACCGGCTCCACCCGGCTGAAGGCAGGCACCGCCCAGAAGATGATCCTGAACATGATCTCTACCGGTGCCATGGTACGCATCGGCAAGGCCTACCACAACCTGATGGTGGACGTGGTGCAGAGCAACGAAAAGCTACAGACCCGGGCGGAAAACATCGTAATGGAAGCCACCGGCGCAGAACGCAAAGAGGCCCGTGCCGTTATTGATGCCGCAGGCGGTAAGGTAAAGCTGGCCATTACCATGATCCTGACGGACAAGGATGCTGTACAGGCACAGCAATTGTTGGAACAAGCCGGCGGGCGGGTACGTGACGCCATCCGGCAGAAATAAACACAGCAAACGGAGGAAACAATCATGACGAACCAGGAACTGGTCAAACACGCTTTGACCGAACTCGGCGGACGTGAAAACGTTGTGACCGCTACCAACTGCATGACCCGCCTGCGCGTCCATGTCAAGGACGACAGCAAGGTGAGTGACGACGCCCTGAAGCAGATCGAAGGTGTTCTGGGCGTGGTACATGACCGTGCCAACTACGTGGAGATCGTGGTCGGCCCCGGCAAGAGCCGCAAATGTGCCGACATCTGCGCCGAAATGGGCATTCCTGCCGCTGCGGATGAAGGAGATCTGTCCACCGCCAACGACTGGAAAGCCAACAAGGCTGCCGTCAAGGCCGGACAGAAGGACAACCGCATCAAGTCCATGCTCAAGACCTTCGGCGAAATCTTCGTTCCCCTGATTCCCGGTGTTATCGCCGCCGGCTTGTGCTCCGGCCTGGCCACCCTGCTGACCCAGGTGTATCCCGGTTATGCCGATAACTCCTTCTGGAACATCGTCTATAACCTGCTCTCCCTGATCAACGCTTCCTTCATGACCTATCTCACCGCCTGGGCCGGTTACCGTGCTGCTGAGCGTTTCGGCGCCACTCCCATTCTGGGCGGCATGCTGGGCATGATGACCACCCTGGGCAATATCGACAACATCGCCAAGATCATTGGCCTGTACAACGAAGAACAGCCGCTGGACGCCATCCTGCGGGCGGGCCGCGGTGGCGTTCTGGCCGTGGTCATCGGTGTCTGGTTCCTGGCCAAGGTAGAAAAAGCGGTGCGCAAGCGCATCCCCGACAACCTGGACATCATGTTCACCCCGCTGATCACCCTTGTCCTCTGTGCCATTCCTTACGTCTTCATTATCATGCCGCTCACCGGCTTTGTTTCCACCGGTCTGTGCTGGGTCGTTGAACAGGTCTGCATGAGCGCCAATCCCGTTGTCCGCATTATCGCCGGCTTTATCTCGGCAGCGCTGTTCCTGCCCATGGTGGCCATGGGTATGCACCACGGTCTGGTGGCTCTGTACACCGTTCAGCTGGAGACCATCGGCTTCGTCACCCTCTACCCCGCTCTGGCCATGGCCGGTGCCGGTCAGGTTGGTGCAGCCATCGCCATCTTCCTGAAAGCCAAGAAGGTCAAGAACCAGCGCCTGTGCTCTGTCATTGACGGTGCTCTGCCCGCTGGTATCCTGGGCGTAGGCGAGCCCCTGATCTACGGTGTCACCCTGCCCATGGGCAAGCCGTTCTTCACTGCCGGTCTGGGCGCGGCTTTCGGTGGTGCCTTCGTCATGGCCATGCAGGTTGCTTCCACCACCTGGGGCCCCTCCGGCATCCTGGCCTTCCCGGTCATGACCGCCAGCCCCAACGGCGCCGTCATGTCCATGGTCTACTACGGCATCGGCCTGATCATCAGCTATGTGATGGGCTTCATCATTACCAACGCCTTTGTTTCCAAGGAAGAAGTCGCCCAGGCGTAACAGCTGAATCCTCTTGATCCTTCCCATAGAAAATCCCCCGGAACCCTGATTGCATTGCAAGGTTCCGGGGGATTTTTCATTTATGCCTTTTTGGTGCGGGTGCTCGCTTTCTTAGGTGCAGAAACTTCTTCCTGCTGGAGTTGCGCGGCTCTTTCCAGCACCGGCTTGAGATACTGCCCGGTGAAGGAATCCGGGTTCTGCGCCACCTCTTCCGGCGTACCGGTGGCCACCACCAGACCGCCGCCGCTGCCCCCTTCGGGGCCCAGGTCGATGATATAATCGGCCCGCTTGATGACGTCCAGGTTATGCTCAATGACGATCACCGTGTTGCCGGCATCCACCAGCTTATCCAGCACCTTCACCAGACGGTGGACGTCGGCCACATGCAGGCCGGTGGTGGGCTCGTCCAGGATATACACCGTCTGCCCGGTATCCCGGCGTGCCAGCTCGTTGGCCAGCTTGACGCGCTGGGCTTCGCCGCCGGACAAAGTGGTGGCTGCCTGCCCCAGCTCGATATACCCGAGCCCCACCTCCTGCAGAGTCTGCAGCTTGCGGGCGATCTTGGGCTGGTTGGCAAAGAAGACGCAGGCTTCCTCCACCGTCATCTTCAGCACATCCGAGATGTTCTTGTCCCGATAATGCACTTCCAGGGTTTCCCGGTTGTATCGTTTGCCCTTGCAGACGTCACAGGGCACGTAAATATCGGGCAAAAAGTGCATCTCGATCTGCAGGATGCCGCCGCCTTCGCAGGCTTCGCAGCGGCCGCCCTTGACGTTGAAGCTGAACCGTCCCGGTCCGTAGCCCCTGGCCTTGGCATCCTGGGTATTGGAAAAGAGGGTGCGGATATCCCCGAACACCCCGGTATAGGTAGCCGGGTTGGAACGGGGGGTACGGCCGATGGGCGACTGGTCAATACCGATGACCTTGTCCACCCATTCCATACCCTGCACTTCCTCGCACTGGCCGGGGCGGCTGCGGGCTCCGTTCATAGCGGCGGCCAGGGTCTTGTACAGGATCTCGTTCACCAGGGTGGATTTGCCGGAACCGGACACACCGGTCACACAGATCATCTTGCCCAGGGGAAAATCCACCGTGATGTCCCGCAGGTTGTTTTCCCGGGCTTTGACCACACGCAGGAACTTGCCGTTGCCTTCCCGCCGCTGTTGAGGAACTTCCACATATTTGCGGCCGGACAGATACTGCCCGGTAATGCTTCGCTTGGATTTGCAGATATCCGCCACACTGCCGGCGGCCACGATCTCGCCGCCGTGCACACCGGCGCCGGGGCCCACGTCCACCAGGAAGTCCGCCTGGCGCATAGTGTCTTCGTCGTGCTCCACCACGATAAGGGTGTTGCCCAGATCCCGCAGGCGCTTCATGGTGGCAATGAGTTTATCGTTATCCCGCTGGTGCAGACCGATGCTGGGTTCGTCCAGCACATACAGCACGCCGGTCAGAGCGCTTCCGATCTGGGTAGCCAGACGGATACGCTGGCTCTCGCCGCCGGAAAGGGACGCAGCACCGCGGGAGAGGGTCAGATACCCCAGACCCACACTCTGCAAAAAGCCCAGGCGCTCCTTTACCTCTTTGAAGATGGGCGCACCGATCATCTCATCCCGCTCGGAAACCTTGGCGGTCTTGATGAACTCCAGCTCTTCCTGCACGCTCATATCGCAGAAATCCGCGATGTTGATGCCCCCCACCGTCACCGCCAGGCTGGCGGGTTTCAGTCGGCGTCCGTGGCAGGTGGGGCACTCCTCACTGGACATGACCAGGGCAATTTCTTCCTTGACCCATTCACTGCCGGTCTCCCGGAAACGGCGTTCCAGGTTGGGCACGATGCCTTCGAATTCATTGTAGTAGGTGCCGGAGCCGAACATGTTCTCCCGCTGCAGCTCGATTTTCTCCCCGCCGGTACCGTAGAGGATGGCGTGGACAGCTTCCTTGCTCATCTCTTTCACCGGGGTGTCCAGGGTAAAACCGTAACGGTTGCCCAGGGCCTTATAGTACATCTCCGACACGGAACCCTCGGCATAGTACCAGCCGCTGGCCTTGATGGCGCTTTCCCGGATGGACTTGCGCTTGTCCGGGATGATGCGGGCCGGGTCCACCTTCATGAAGGTGCCAAGCCCCGTGCAGGTCTCGCAGGCACCGAAGGGATTGTTGAAGCTGAACATCCGGGGGTTCAGTTCTTCGATGGAAAAGCCGTGTTCCGGGCAGGCATAATTCTGGCTGAAGGTCATGGGCTCGCCGTCGATGACATCCACCGTGACCAGGCCGCCGGTGAGAGCGAGGGCGGATTCGATGGAGTCTGCCAGACGGCTGCGGATGGAGTTGCTGATAGACAGACGGTCCACCACGATCTCCACCGTGTGCTTGATGTTCTTTTCCAGCTTGATCTCTTCGTCCAAATCATACATATTGCCGTCGATGCGCACGCGGGCATAGCCGGAGCGGCGGGCGGCATCCAGTTCCTTGGCCTGGGTGCCCTTACGGCCCCGGACCACCGGCGCCAGCACCTGGAACCGGGTTCGCTCAGGCAGCTTGAGCACCTCGTCCACCATCTCGTCAATGCTCTGCTGGGCAATCTCCCGCCCGCAGATGGGGCAGTGTGGGATACCGATGCGGGCGTACATCAGACGCAGGTAGTCGTAGATCTCGGTGACGGTGCCCACTGTAGAACGGGGGGTGTGGCTGGTGGTTTTCTGGTCGGTGGAAATGGCCGGGGAAAGGCCGGTGATCTCGTCCACATCCGGCTTTTCCATCTGGCCCAGGAACTGACGGGCATAGCTGGAAAGACTTTCCATATACCGGCGCTGGCCATCAGCGTAGATGGTGTCGAAAGCCAGGCTGGATTTGCCCGACCCGGACAGGCCGGTCATCACGATCAGCTTGTTGCGGGGCAGAGTCAGGTCTACGTTTTTCAGGTTGTGTTCCCGGGCCCCCTTGATGACGATGCGCTGGTTGGCATCGATCTGTATCTTTTTGGAAGGACTCAAATCTTATTTCCTCCTGCCTTTTCTGGTCTTGCCCGCAGTGCGGCGCGGGGCTTCCTCTTTGTTGGTGGGGTCTTCTCCCCTTTGCAGGCGCTCGATCTCATCCCGCAGGAAGGCCGCATGCTCAAACTGCAGCAGGCGGGCGGCTTCCTTCATCTCCTTGGTCAGGCGGGCAATGGTCTGTTCCCGCTCGGCACGGCTCATGCGGTTGCGGCGCATCTTCTTGTTTTCTTCGGACATGCTGATTTCCAGCCCGCCGCCGATGGCCTTGACGATGGTCTTGGGGGTGATGCCGTGCTCTTTGTTGTAGGCATCCTGAATGGCTCGGCGGCGCTCGGTTTCGGTGATGGCCCGTTCCATGCTGGGGGTCACCTCGTCGGCATACATCAGCCCCGCGCCATTGGCGTTACGGGCGGCACGGCCGATGGTCTGGATCAGGCTGGTCTCGCTGCGCAGAAAGCCTTCCTTGTCGGCGTCCAGAATCGCAATGAGGGAAACCTCCGGCAGGTCGAGACCTTCCCGCAGCAGGTTGATACCCACGATCACGTCGATGGAACCGGTGCGCAGATCCTTGATGATCTCCATGCGCTCAAAGGTATCCACTTCGTGATGCATATACTTGGTCTTGACGCCGTTTTCTTCCAGGAAGTCGGTGAGGTCCTCCGCCATCTTGACGGTCAGGGTGGTGACCAGGGCGCGCTCGCCTCGCTCGATGCGCAGGCGGATCTCGCCCAGCAGGTCTTCGATCTGGCCTTCCACCGGGCGCACGCTGATCAGCGGGTCCAGCAGGCCCGTGGGACGGATGACCTGTTCCGCCACCCGGGAGGAGTGTTCCCGCTCATAAGGTCCGGGAGTGGCGCTGACAAAGATAGTCTGCCCCACCTTGGACTCGAATTCCTCAAACCGCAGCGGGCGGTTGTCGAAGGCCGAAGGCAGGCGGAACCCATACTCCACCAGGGTCTTTTTGCGGCTGTAATCGCCGCCGAACATGCCCCGTACCTGGGGCAGCATGACGTGGCTTTCGTCCACCATCAGAAGGAAATCTTCCGGAAAATAGTCCAGCAAGGTGGTGGGCGTGGAACCCGGCGCACGGCCGGAGAGCACCGCCGAGTAGTTCTCGATGCCCTTGCACATGCCCACTTCCTGGAGCATTTCCATATCGTACTTGGTGCGCTGGGCAATGCGCTGGGCTTCGATGAGCTTGCCTTCCTCGGTAAAGAGCTTGACCTGCTGTTCCATCTCTTCATTGATCTTGGCAAGGCCTTCCTGCATCTTTTCCGGGCCGACGATATAATGGCTGGCCGGGAAGATGGCCACATGGCGCACGATGTTGCGCCGCTCGCCGGTGAGAGGATCAAACTCACAGATGCGGTCGATCTCGTCACCGAAAAACTCCACCCGGATGGCAAATTCGTCGTTGTAGGCCAGGTGGATGTCCACAATATCGCCCCGGACCCGG
>CALXHS010000074.1 GCA_944388165.1 uncultured Gemmiger sp.
GGCCAGTACATCGCCGGTATGGGCTTCTCCAACGTGGGGCTGGGCATCGTCCACAGCATGGCTCACGGCCTGTCCGCCCTGTATGATACCCCCCACGGCGTGGCCTGCGCCATCCTGCTGCCGGTGGGCCTGGAATACAACAAGAGCGTGGCCGGTGAGCGTTACCGCGCTGTGGGCAAGGCCATGGGCGTGGAAGGCATCGACGCCATGACCGCCGAGGAAGCCGCCGACGCCACCATCGCCGCCGTGAAGCAGCTGTCTGCCGATGTGGGCATCCCCGCCAACCTGCAGGGCATCCTGAAGGAAGAGGATATCCAGTTCCTGGCCGAGTCCGCCTTTGCCGACGCCTGCTGCCCGGGCAACCCCCGCGACACCAGCGTGGAAGAGATCGTGGAACTGTACAAGAGCCAGCTGTGATTTCCGCATAAAACCAACAACGGCACAGACACCGAACCCGCGGCGTCTGTGCCGTTTTTTGCCTTTTTTCCGGGATTTTTCCGCCATGGACAAACGCCGTTGCCTTTTCCTGTGCCCTGTGTTAGAATCGGCTTAAAGAGAGCACCGGCGGGCTGGACAACATCCGCATGCAGATCACCAGCGTGCCCGGTTTTGTGGGGGATGACCACTGCATCACTGTGGAAGGCGCCGGTGCCAAGGCAACGGTGGATATTTACTCCGACAAGGGCGCCATTGCCGGCTGGAGCCTGGTGGCCCTGCTGCGCAACCTGGCTTCGCCTCTGGAACTGCATTGAGAGAAGGAGGAAACCCTATGTTCCGCAAGTTGACCGCCATAGAGCCTGTCAGCCTGGTGCCCTGGGCGGAAAAAGAGCTTTCCAAGTATGCCCAGGAAGTAGTGCTGCTTGAGGATATCCCCGCCGACAACGCTGAGATCATCCGCCGCATCGGGGATTCCGACGCCGCCCTGCTCAGCTATACTTCCCGCATTGATAAAGAAGTCATCGCCGCCTGCCCAAACCTGCGGTATATCGGTATGTGCTGCAGCCTGTATTCGGAGGAGAGCGCCAACGTGGATATTGCCTTTGCCCGGCAGCAGGGCATCTGCGTCAAGGGCATCCGGGACTACGGCGACCGGGGCGTGGTGGAGTATGTGCTCCATGAGCTCACCGGGCTGCTTCACGGTTTTGAGCTGCCCCGGCTGCCCCGGGTGGTGTGCCGCAATGTTTCGGCGGGGCGTACCCGGCAGGCCTTTGAACTGCTGAGCGAAAAGGTGCTGGACAACATCCGCACCTTCCTGCAGGAACAGGAAATGGGCTGAGAAGCCGCCACAAAGCAAACGAAAAAGCAGGCTGAAACTTTTGTTTCAGCCTGCTTTTTTGGTCGAGGTGACAGGACTCGAACCTGCGGCATCCTGGTCCTAAACCTGGCGCGCTACCAGCTGCGCAACCCCTCCCGGTCGTTATCCATTATAACCGCTGAGGCTGCGCCCGTCAAGCGCGGGGCCGCATCCGTTCTCAATAGTTCTGGGGTTCTTCTTCGCCCTTCATCACGCGCAGAGCGCCCTGGGCCAGGGCCAGCAGCTCGTCCTCGCCGGGGTAAACGGTGATGGGGGCGATGAAGCCGATCTTCTGCTCCAGGATCTCACGGGTGTAGGGGTTGTAGGCAATGCCGCCGGTGAGGATGATGGCATCCACCTTGCCGTCCAGGACGGTGGCCATGGCGCCGGCGTCCTTGGCAATCTGGTAATAGAAGGCATCCTGCACCAGCTTGGCGAACTCGTCGCCTTCCTTCACCATCTTTTCCACCACACGGGCGTCGTTGGTGTGCAGGTAGGCGTTGAAGCCGCCGTTGCCGCAGATCTTCTTGTAGATCTCCTGCTGGGTGTACTTGCCGGAGAAGCACATCTTGATCAGGTCGCCCGCAGGCACGGTGCCGGCGCGCTCGGGGCTGAAGCAGCCCTCGCCGTCCAGGATGTTGTTCACGTCCACGACCTTGCCCTTGCAGTGGGCGCCCACAGAGACACCGCCGCCCATGTGGATGACGATGAGGTTCAGAGCGTCGTAGGTGGTGCCGTGTTCCTTGGCATAGCGGCGGGCCACGGCCTTCTGGTTCAGGGCGTGGAAGATGCTGCGGCGGGGCAGTTCGGGCACGCCGGACAGACGGGCTACGTCGGTGAGCTCATCCACAACCACGGGGTCCACGATGTAAGAGGGCTTGCCGATGGCGTCGCCGATCTCGCGGGCCAGGATGCCGCCCAGGTTGGAGGCGTGCTGACCCTGCACACCGGCGATCAGGTCGGCCAGCAGGGCGTCGCTGACGGGATAGGTGCCGCCGGGAATGGGCTTCAGCAGACCGCCGCGGCCCACGATCACGTCAAAGGAATGAATGTCGCAGTTGTCCTCTTTCAAGGTGTCCAGAATGATCTGCTTGCGGAAATCCTTCTGGTCGATGATGGAGGCGTACTTGGCAATCTCCTCGGTGGGATGGCGCAGGGTCTTGTCGAACAGCAGGGTCTCGTCCTCAAAGGCGCCGATCTTAGTGGAGGTGGAACCCGGGTTGATGATAAGGCTCTTGATAGACATGGTATCTCGCTTCCTTTTTCAAATGATTTTCTCTCTCACAACGATACGCGGCTCAGCGGTCCAGGGCGGCGGCCACCACGGCGGCCAGGGCGATGGAGTTGACCTTGGTCTTGAAGGAGTCGGAGCGGCTGGTCAGGATGGCGGGCACCTTGGTGCCGGTCAGGATGCAGCCGTTCTCGCACTTGGCGGTGTGCACCAGGGTCTTGTACACCAGGTTGCCGGCCTGGATGTCGGGGAAGAGAAGCACGTCCGCATGGCCGGCGGCGGGGCGGTCCTGGGCTCCCTTGTGGGCAGCGGCTTCGGGATCAATGGCAATGTCCATGGACAGGGGGCCGTCCACCACGCAGCCGGTGATCTTGCCTTCGGCGTTCATCTTGCGCAGTTCGTCGGCGTCCACGGTGCAGGGCATCTTGGGGTTGACCACCTCAACGGCGGCCAGAGGAGCAACTTTGGGGCATTCCACGCCGCAGGCATGGGCCACTTCCACGGTGTTTTCGATGATGTGGACCTTGTCTTCCAGGGTGGGGTAGGTGATGAAGGCAACGTCGGACATGAACAGCAGCTGTTCCACGCCCTCCACCTCAAACACCGCCACATGGCTCAGGGTCTTGCCGGTGCGCAGGCCCACTTCCTTGTCCAGAATGCTCTTCAGGAAGGTCTTGGTGTCCAGCAGGCCCTTCATGTACATGTCGGCTTCGCCGTCATGGGCCAGCTTCACGGCCTTCAGGGAGGCGGCGGTCTTGTCCGGCTCGTTGATGATGCGGTAATCCGCCAGGTCGATGTTCATCTCGGCCGCAATAGCTCGGATCTTGGCTTCGTCGCCCACCAGGATGGCGTCGGCGATGCCCTGCTTGTGGGCTTCGGCAACGGCTTCCAGAACGGCGTCATCCTCGGCGGCAGCCACCGCGATGGTCTTCTTGCCGCATTCCTTGACCTTGGAGATCAGTTCGTCAAAACTCTTCACCATAAAAAACACCTCGTTTTAGCATGCAGAGCTGTGTGGCCGGGGCAGGAAAGCATCCCGGCAAAGGGACAGTATCTGTTAAAAGAATAACACCTGTCTGCCGGGCGGTCAAGCCCCTGGCGGCATTTTGTCGTTTGTTTGCACAAAGGGGCCTGCGGCGGCGCAAAATCGTCTATTTTGCAAAGAAACCCCGCTCCGGCGTCCCATACTGTCGTATTAAATAGGTAAGGGGAGAAAGGATTTTGGGCAAAAAGTCAAAAAGCGCCAAAAAATGAAGTTGAAATTGAACAAGTTCAGGTATTGACAAAACCTTAACAACATGCAAAAATAAAGGTATCAGCGCGGGGGCGTTGCCGTCCCTGCCTGCGCGTATGCACCCAGCCACCGCGACCCGGCCCGGCGCCCCTTGAAAACGCCGATCATGCACCGTATGACTGACCGTGACGGGACGGGGTGCTATATTTGCGTCCGAAGCTGTTAGAATTTTAACAGCGGCGGACTGCGGCGGCAAACCAACACAGAAGAAGGCCCAGCCAATGACAACAGCCATGTACCCCGGCAGTTTTGACCCGGTCACCCGCGGTCATCTGGACATCATCAAGCGCGCGTCCCGCATGTTTGACAAGCTGATCGTGGCGGTGCTCATCAACAGTGCCAAAACGCCCCTTTTCACGGTGGAACAGCGGGTGGAGATGCTGCGGGAATGCTGCAAGGACATCCCCAATGTGGAGGTTGCCAGCTTTGACGGCCTGACCGTCAACTTTGCCAAGGCGCAGGGCGCCACGGTGATGGTCCGCGGCCTGCGCGCCGTGACCGACTTCGAAAACGAGATGCAGCTGGCCCATACCAACCACGCTTTGCTTCCCGGCATCGAAACGGTGTTCCTGGCCACCTCCATCAAGTGGAGTTACCTTTCCAGCACCATCGTGAAGGAAGCCGCTCACTACCGCCAGGATGTGTCCAAGTTCGTCACCCCCAATGTGGAGGCCGCCCTGCTGGCCAAGCAGCGCTGCGGCGATGTGTGACACCCTTATCCCATTTGGTCCGCTGCCGCCCTTCGGGGCGGTTGGAATAGATCTCTCAGGCTATCGATTGAAAAATCAATTTCAGGAGGCTGCTAAACTATGAAAAAGATCGTTATCGCGTCCGCCTGCCGTACTGCCATCGGCAAGTTCGGCGGCACCCTGTCCAACGTTCCCGCCGCTGAGCTGGGCTCCATCGTCATCAAGGAAGCCATCGCCCGCGCCGGCATCACCGCTGAGCAGGTCGATCATGTCTACATGGGCTGTGTCATCCAGGCCGGTCTCGGCCAGAACGTGGCCCGTCAGGCCTCTCTGAAAGCCGGCCTGCCTGTCACCACCCCGGCTGTCACCGTCAACGTGGTCTGCGGCTCCGGTCTGAACTGCGTGAACATGGCTGCCCAGATGATCCAGGCCGGCGACGCTGACATCGTCGTCGCGGGCGGCACCGAAAACATGGATATGGCTCCCTTCGCCATGATGAAGGGCCGTTACGGCTACCGCATGGGCTCTCCCATGGGCAAGAGCGAACTGGTTGACACCATGGTCAACGACGCTCTGTGGGACGCTTTCAACAACTACCACATGGGCATCACCGCCGAGAACGTTGCCGAGCAGTGGGGCCTGACCCGCGAAGATCTGGACAACTTCGCTTACAACAGCCAGGTCAAGGCCGACGCCGCCATCAAGTCCGGCGCCTTCAAGGATGAGATCGTTCCCGTTGTCATCAAGAACAAGAAGGGCGACATCGTCTTCGATACCGATGAAGGCCCCCGCCTGAGCCCGCCGGAAGTTCTGGCCAAGCTGAAGCCCGCCTTCAAGAAGGACGGCATCGTCACCGCCGGCAACTCCTCCGCCATCAACGACGGCGCTGCCGCTCTGGTCATCATGAGCGAAGACAAGGCCAAGGAACTGGGCATCACCCCCATGGCCACCTTCGTGGGCGGCGCCCTGGGCGGCGTTGATCCCTCCATCATGGGGGTCGGCCCCATCGCCGCTACCCGCAAGGTCATGGAAAAGACCGGCCTGACCGTTGCCGATATGGACCTGATCGAAGCCAACGAGGCTTTCGCTGCTCAGAGCCTGGCCGTTGCCAAGGATCTGGAATTCGACATGAACAAGGTCAACGTCAACGGCGGCGCCATTGCGCTGGGCCACCCCGTCGGCGCTTCCGGCGCCCGCATCCTGGTCACCCTGCTGTACGCCATGAAGGCTCGCGGCGCTCACAAGGGCCTGGCCACCCTGTGCATCGGCGGCGGCATGGGCTGCGCCACCATCGTCGAGATGTAATCCAGACAGTTTCACGAACGGAGGAACATTCCTATGGCTTTTGTGAATACGGAAGTCCAGGGTGCCGTGGCCGTCGTTACCATCGACCGTCCCAAAGCCCTGAACGCCCTGAATCCTGAAGTGCTGGCCGACCTGAAGGCCGCTTTCGAGGGCATCGACCAGAACACCGTGCGCTGCGTGGTGCTCACCGGTTCCGGCGAGAAGAGCTTCGTTGCCGGCGCCGACATCGGTTCCATGTCCACCATGACCAAGGCGGAAGGCGAGGCCTTCGGCAAGCTGGGCAACGACATCTTCCTGATGATCGAAAACTTCCCCCTGCCGGTCATCGCGGCCGTCAACGGTTTCGCTCTGGGCGGCGGCAATGAGCTGGCCATGAGCTGCGACATCCGCATCTGCTCCGACAACGCTCTGTTCGGCCAGCCCGAAGTGGGCCTGGGCATCACCCCCGGTTTCGGCGGCACCCAGCGTCTGGCCCGCATTGTGGGCGTGGGCATGGCCAAGCAGCTGGTCTACTCGGCTCTGAACATCAACGCCGAGGAAGCCCTGCGCATCGGTCTGGTCAACGCGGTGTATCCCCAGGCTGAGCTGATGGACAACGCCCTGAAGCTGGCCAACAAGATCGCCAAGAACGCCCCCATCGCCGTGCGCAACTGCAAGAAGGCTATCAACGAAGGCATCTCTCTGCCCATGGACAAGGCTGTGGAAGTGGAAGAAAAGCTCTTCGGCGACTGCTTCGAGACCCACGACCAGGTGGAAGGCATGGGCTGCTTCCTGAGCAAGGAAAAGCCGAAACCCAAACCGGTTTTCACCAACAACTGATT
>CALXHS010000075.1 GCA_944388165.1 uncultured Gemmiger sp.
AGCTGATTCAGCCCACCTTCATCTACGATTACCCGGTGGAAATAAGCCCCCTGGCCAAGCGGAAGCCCAGCGACCCCGCCTTCACCGAGCGGTTTGAATACTTCATCAACTGCACCGAGTTCGGCAATGCCTTCAGCGAGCTGAACGACCCCAACGACCAGAAGAGCCGTTTCGAGCGCCAGGTGGAAGAGCGCAAGAAGCTGGAGCCCGGCAGCAAGGCCCAGGTGGACTACGACTACATCACCGCCCTGGAATACGGCCTGCCCCCCACGGGCGGCCTGGGCTTCGGCGTGGACCGTCTGGTGATGCTCCTCACCGACTCCGCCTCCATCCGCGACGTTCTGCTGTTCCCCACCATGAAGCCGATCGAGGACGGCAGGAAGCCCGCCGCCAAGGAAGAACAGCCTGCCGCCCCGGCCGCTGAACCGGCGGCTTCCACCGGCACCCCCCGTGCCGAGATGGGCCCCATCGACTTCTCCAAGGTGGAGATCGAACCGCTGTTCACCGATTTCGTGGACTTCGAGACCTTCGCCAAGTCGGACTACCGCGCCGTGAAGGTCAAGGAATGCACCGCCGTGCCCAAGAGCAAGAAGCTGCTCAAGTTCGTGCTGGATGACGGCACCGGCACCGACCGCGTCATCCTCAGCGGCATCCACGACACCTATGAGCCGGAGGAACTGGTGGGCAAGACTCTCATTGCCATCACCAACCTGCCCCCGCGCAAGATGATGGGCATTGATTCCTGCGGCATGATCATCTCCGCCGTCCATCACGAGGAAGGCGTGGAAAAGCTGCACTGCCTGATGGTGGATGACCACATCCCCGCCGGCGCCAAGCTGTACTGATCCCGCAATACCCTGAATGATACATAAAACCGCCCCGGAAGGCCGAAACCTTCCGGGGCGGTTTTTACGTTATGGGAAAGTGAAGCAAACTCATTCCACCGGCAGCAGCACGGCGCTGGCGGCGGGCATGGTCAGGGTGCTCTTTTCCAGCCTGGCTTCGCCGCCCAGGGCAAACACCGCCGCTCCGGAAGGGGAGAGGGCACAGGGGCAGCTGACTTCCTTGCCGGAAGGGTTCAGCGCTGCCAGGATCTTCTCCCCGCCGCCGGTGCGCAGATACACCAGGGGGTAGGCGTCGGCTTCGCAGTAGATGAATTCGATGCCGCCGTCCGCCTGCAGGGCGGGGTGATCCTGACGCAGGGCGCACAGCGTCTGTACCGTGTGCCACAGGGAATCCTCCCGGGCCATGCTCTCCGCCACGGTGGGGGCGCCGGGGGCACTGTCCTGGGCAGTGTACAGCTTGTCCGCTTCGGCGGTGGAGAAGCCGTAGTTCCTGCTTTCATCCCACTGCATGGGGCTGCGGGAACCGGTGCGGTTGTAGCCGCCTTCCACCGAATCCAGGTGCAGATACCGCATGCCGATCTCGTCGCCGTAGTAGACGAAGGGCGCACCGGGCATGGACAGCAGGAAGGCAAAGACGATCTTGATCTCCTCCGGGTCCAGCCAGTGGCGCAGGCGTTCCATATCGTGGTTGCCGGAAGGAATGCACATCAGCCCCTTGCCGCTGGTCAGGCGGTAGTTCTTTTCATAGGTGTCCACAAAGGCCCGGGCGTTGCCCTTGCCTTCCCGGCTGAAGAAGGGATGATCGCAGCGGAAGAGGTCGTTGTAATGGGAATTGCCGAAATGCAGCAGGAAGTCCATGTGGAAGCCGCCCATGAGGGATTTGTCCGGCTCGCCCCACTCGGACAGCATCACCGCGTCGGGGTACTTTTCGTCCATGAACCGGCGCACCTGCTGCCACAGTTTGATGGTCTCCTTGCTGTCGGTGTCGTTCTTCACCAGCGACCCCGCCATGTCGATGCGGAAGCCGTCACAGCCCCGGCTCAGCCAGAAATCCATCACGTCCATCATGGCCTGCCGGGTGGCCATCGCTTCGGGGGAATCCACCGCGCTCTGCCAGGGTTCGGTGGGGTTGGCGAAACCGTAGTTCAAAGCGGGCTGGTTGGAGAAGAAGTTCACCGCCACGCAGCCGTCCCGGTCATACAGCCCCCGCAAGGAACCGGTGATGTTGCCGTATCCGGTCACGTCGTGCCAGATGGAATCGCTCCAGATGTACCGCCCGGAATACTCGTTCTTCTCCACCTTGCAGGATTCAGTGAACCAGGGATGACGGACGGAGGTATGCCCCGGCACCAGGTCCAAGATCACATGCATGCCCCGGCGGTGGGCTTCCTCAAACAGACGGATCAGGTCGTCGTTGGTGCCGTAGCGGGGGGCTACCTGGCAGTAATCCTCCACGTCATAACCTGCGTCCCCGAAGGGGGACAGGAAGCAGGGGTTCAGCCACAGGGCGTTGCAGCCCAGGGTGCGGATGTAGTCCAGCTTTTCCACAATGCCGGGCAGGTCGCCGATGCCGTCGCCGTTGGTGTCCAGAAAACTCTGGGGATAGATCTCGTAAAAAATGCTTTTTTTCAGCCAGTGTTCCATAAACAGGCTCTCCTCCTTGTTTTGATGGGGCAGGCCGCCGGGGCGGTCCTTTTGGTTGCATTATAGCGCGTTTTGCCCCGGCAGAAAAGCACCTTTGCAGGAAAAATCCCGCCGCGTGGGCGCAAAAAATCGCCGCTGCGCCAAAACCGTTAAAAAAGTGTCAACTTCCCCTTGCGTTGCGCCCCGATTATGCGTATAATAGGAACATAGCGATAGGGGATACTGCGCCCCGCCGCCAGGTAAACCGCAAAATGCAGAAATTCCGCCAACGCGGATCGAGAGGAGATTTTTACCATGGGTTTGGGCAAAAAGACCATCGACGATGAAAACTACGCCGGCAAGCGCGTTCTTGTTCGCTGCGACTTCAACGTTCCGATGAAGGACGGCGTCATCACCAACGACAACCGCATCAACGCGGCGCTGCCGACCATCCAGAAGCTGGTCAACGACGGCGCCAAGGTCATCCTGTGCAGCCACCTGGGCAAGCCGAAGAACGGCCCCGAGGCCAAGTTCAGCCTGGAGCCGGTGGCCGTGCGCCTGTCTGAAAAGCTGGGCCAGCCCGTCACCTTCGCCGACGACGACAACGTGGTCGGCCCCAAGGCCAAGGCTGCTGTTGCCACCATGGGCAACGGCGACGTGGTTCTGCTGCAGAACACCCGTTTCCGCAAGGAAGAGACCAAGAACATCGACACCTTCAGCCAGGAACTGGCTTCTCTGGCCGAGGCTTATGTGGATGACGCTTTCGGTTCCTGCCACCGCGCTCACTGCTCCACCGCCGGCGTTACCGATTATATCAAGGATACCGCTGTGGGCTACCTGATGGAAAAGGAAATCAAGTACCTGGGCAACGCTGTCAACGATCCCGTCCGTCCCTTCACCGCCATTCTGGGCGGCGCCAAGGTCGCGGACAAGCTGAACGTCATCTCCAACCTGCTGGAGAAGGTCGACACCCTGATCATCGGCGGCGGCATGGCCTACACCTTCCTGAAGGCTCAGGGCTACGAGATCGGCACCAGCCTGTGCGACGATTCCAAGCTGGACTACTGCAAGGAAATGATGGCCAAGGCCGAAGCCAAGGGCGTCAAGCTGCTGCTGCCCGTGGACACCGCCTGCGTGGCTGCTTTCCCTGACCCCATCGACGCTCCCGTCGACACCAAGATCTGCTCCGTCACCGAGATCCCGGCCGACATGGAAGGCTGCGACATCGGTCCCGCTACCATGAAGCTGTTCGCCGACGCCGTCAAGGCTTCCAAGACCGTCGTGTGGAACGGACCTATGGGCGTGTTTGAGAACCCGACCCTGGCCGCCGGCACCCTGGCTGTTGCCAAGGCCATGGCCGAAAGCGACGCTACCACCGTCATCGGCGGCGGCGACAGCGCGGCTGCTGTGCAGCAGATGGGCCTGGGCGACAAGATGACCCACATCTCCACCGGCGGCGGCGCCTCCCTGGAATACCTGGAAGGCAAGGAGCTGCCCGGCATCGCTGTCATTCAGAATGCGTAAATAACCCGCTTTGCGCGGCGGCTCTGCCGCCGCGCATTTTTGACGGAACCAAAAACAGGAGGTTTTTCTCATGGATAAGCAGAATCGTAAAGCCGTTATCGCCGGCAACTGGAAAATGAACATGACCCCCACCGATGCGGGCCATCTGCTGGATCACCTGATCCCCATGGTCGCCGACGCCGGCTGCGAAGTCGTCGTCTGCGTGCCCGCCACCGACCTGTGCGTGGCCGTGGCCAAGTGCGCCGGCACCAACGTCCATGTGGGCGCCCAGAACGTTCACTTTGAAAAGTCCGGCGCCTTCACCGGCGAACTCAGCGCCGACATGCTCACCGATCTGGGCGTGGAATACGTGGTCATCGGCCACAGCGAGCGCCGTCAGTACTTCGCCGAGACCGACGAGACCGTCAACAAGCGCACCAAGGCTGCCCTGGCCGGCGGCCTGAAGCCCATCATCTGCGTGGGCGAAAGCCTGGCTCAGCGTGAGCAGGGCGTTACCGAAGAGCTGGTCCGCATGCAGACCAAGATCGCCCTGAACGGCGTCACCGCCGACGAACTGAAGAACGTCATCATCGCCTACGAGCCCATCTGGGCTATCGGCACCGGCCGCACCGCCACCGCCGACCAGGCCCAGGAAGTCTGCGCCGCCATCCGCAAGGTGGTGGGCGAGCTGTACGGCGAGGACGCCGCCAAGGCCCTGACCGTGCAGTACGGCGGCAGCATGAACGCCGGCAACGCGGCGGAACTGCTCTCCAAGCCCGACGTGGACGGCGGCCTCATCGGCGGCGCCTCCCTGAAGGCCGACCAGTTCGCCATCATCGTGGACGCTGCCACCAAGGGCTGAGCCCGGCGGACGTTTATCCCCAATCTGAATAAGGAGCATTGATTCCATGTCCAAGAAACCTGTTCTTCTCTGCATTATGGACGGCTTCGGCTGGACGCCGGACAACACCTTCGGCAACGCCGTCACCGCCGCCAACACCCCCACCCTCGACAAGATTTTTGCCGAGTGCCCCATGACCACCATCGACGCTTCCGGCATGGCCGTCGGCCTGCCTGACGGCCAGATGGGCAACAGCGAAGTGGGCCACACCAACATGGGCGCCGGCCGCATCGTCTACCAGCAGCTGACCCTCATCACCAAGAGCATCCGCGACGGCGAAATGCTCAAGAACCCCGTGCTGGTCAACAATATGAAGAAGGCCATCGATGCTGGCAAGGCCATCCACCTGATGGGCCTGGTGGGCACCGGCGGCGTTCACAGCCATGCCGACCACTGGTTCGGCGTGCTGGAAATGGCCAAGCATATGGGCGCCACCAAGGTGTACCTGCACTGCATCATGGACGGCCGCGACACCGACCCCCATTCCGGCGAGGGCTTCCTGGCCGACCTGCAGGCCAAGCTGGACGAGCTGGGCATCGGCGAGATCGCCACTGTTACCGGCCGTTACTACGCCATGGACCGTGACAAGAACTGGGACCGTGAGGAGAAGGCCTATGCCGCTTTCGTCTACGGCGAAGGCCGCCATGCCGCCAACGCCCAGGAAGCCATCGACGCTTCCTACGCTGAGGATGTCACCGACGAGTTTGTGGTCCCCGTCATCACCTGCGAGGGCGGCCGCGTGGAAGAGGGCGACACCGTCATCTTCATGAACTTCCGCCCCGACCGTGCCCGTCAGATGACCCGCATCTTCGTGGACGACGACTTCAAGGGCTTCGAGCGCCGCAACGGCCGCTTCCCCGTGAACTACGTCTGCATGGCTGAGTACGACGCCACCATGCCCAACTGCGAAGTGGCTTATCCCCCGGTGGAGCTGAAGAACGTGCTGGGCGAATACCTGGCCGCCAACGGCAAGACCCAGCTGCGCATCGCCGAGACCGAGAAGTACGCCCACGTGACCTTCTTCTTCAACGGCGGCGTGGAAGCCCCCTACGAGGGCGAGGACCGCAAGGTCATTCCCAGCCCGAAGGTGGCCACCTACGACCTGAAGCCCGAGATGAGCGCCCCCGAGGTGGCCGAAGAGTGCCGCCAGCGCATCGAGAGCGGCAAGTATGATGTCATCATCCTGAACTTTGCCAACTGCGACATGGTCGGCCACACCGGCGTGTTCGAAGCGGCTGTCAAGGCTGTGGAGGCCGTGGACGCCGGCGTCAAGAAGGTCATGGACGCTGTGCTGAAGATGGGCGGCGTCATGTTCCTGACCGCCGACCACGGCAACGCCGAAAAGATGGAAAATCCGGACGGCACCCCCTTCACCGCCCACACCACCAATGTGGTGCCCTTCGCCGTCATCGGCGCGGGCGACGTGAAGCTGCGGGAAGGCGGCTGCCTGGCGGACATCGCCCCCACCATGCTGCCCTTCATCGGCCTGGAAGTCCCGGCTGAAATGACCGGCAAGAGCATCATCGTCGGCTGATTTTTCCCATAGCATCCCTGCCCGGAGGCCCCAAGCCTCCGGGCGTTTTTGTTGCGCGTACTTGCACCCGGGGCATAAATGGGGTATGATAAGGACATACAAACCCTGTAATTCCGCGCCGCCCTGCCGCGGCCGATGATAAAGGAGAACACCATGCGTTATTGCAAGAAGTGCACCATGCCGGACACCCGTCCCGGCATCACCTTTGACGCCGAAGGCGTCTGCAGCGCCTGCCGTCATTTTGAACACCGCAAGGATGTGGACTGGGACGCCCGCTTCAAGGAATTTGAAAAGTTCTGCGATAAGTACCGCGGCATGAACGGCCCCGGCGGCTATGACTGCGCGGTGGCGGTCTCCGGCGGCAAGGACAGCCACTTCCAGGTCTGGATGCTCAAGGAAGTCATGCACATGAACCCCATCCTGTTCAGCGTGGAGGATAACTTCCCCATGACCCAGGCGGGCATCCATAACCTGAAGAACATCAGCGAAGAATTCGGCTGCACCATCATCAGCTGCAAGCCCAACATCAAGGTGCAGAAGACCCTCATGCGCAAGTTCTTTGAAAAGTACGGCAAGCCCACCTGGTACGTGGACCGCCTGATCTACACCTTCCCCCTGCACATGGCGGCCAAGTTCAACACCCCCATGCTCTGCTACGGCGAGAACGTCAGCTTTGAGTACGGCGGCAACGCCGACAAGGAGACCTACTCCGCCATGGACCAGATCGAAAACGGCGTGGCCGTGGGCATGCCCATGGAAGAACTGCTGGGCGACGGCGTCACCGAGAAGGACCTGAGCCTGACCCTGGCCCCCTCTGCCGAGGAGCGCGCCAAGCTGGACCCCTTCTACCTGAGCTACTTTGTGCCCTGGAACAGCTACAAGAACTATCAGATCGCCAAGGCTCACGGCTTCCATGACCTGACCCATGAGTGGGACCGCACCCACCATGCGGAGAACTTCGATCAGATCGACTCCCGCGCCTACCTGGTGCATTCCTGGCTGAAGTATCCCAAGTTCGGCCATGCCGCCGCCACCGACTACACCGCCCGCTACATCCGCTACGGCATGATGACCCGGGAAGAGGCCATCCAGGTCATCAAGGAGCGGGACGGCAAGCTGGACCCGCTGTGCGTGCGGGATTTCTGTCAGTTCTGCGGCTACACCGAGAGCGAGTTCTGGGCCATTATGGACAAGTTCTACAACCGTGACCTGTTCGAAAAGAACGAGTACGGCGAATGGGTGCTGAAGCATCCCATCTGGGAAGAAAACGCCTGAGGATAAAGGAGCGGTTTTCCATGGCCAAGCATATCATCCTGTGGCAGCTGAAACCTGAACTCTCCGCCGCCGAAAAGGCGGATGTGAAGGCGGGCATCAAGGCCGGGCTGGAAGGTCTGGCCGGGCAGATCCCGGGATTGGTGGACATCCATGTGCAGACCGAGGGCCTGCCTTCCTCCAACGCCGACGTGATGCTGGATTCCACCTTCACCGATGAAGCCGCCCTCAAGGGCTATGCGGTCCACCCCGCCCACGTGGCCGTGGCCGACGGCAAGGTCCGCCCCTTCACCGCCAACCGGGTGTGCCTGGATTACGAGGTGTAAGCCCTTTCTTTTGTCACACAAACAAAACCCGCGGTTTTCCTTGTGGAGAACCGCGGGTTTTTGTATGGTAAATACTGTTATACGTAATAGGGATTGGGTTTGGTGAGCAGGATAATGAGGTCAATCAACCAGCCGATGCCGAACAAACCGAAGGTGAACAGGTACAAAATTCCCATACCGATACGCCCTTCATAAAATTTGTGAGCGCCGAAATATCCCAGGAACAAACACAACAGAAAAGCAACCCATTTGTTTTTAGGTGTTTTGGCCACCATTACCGGCACCGTGTTGGTATTGGTGTTTGTGTTGGTGTTCTGGATGATGATGGAAGGCTGCCCGGCTGCAGGGGGCGGCGTTTCCGTCTAGGGAACAAATCCGCCGCAGCCGGGACATTCCGTGATGTTGGGGTCTGTGATCTCGGCGCCGCAGCCGGGGCAATACCGTTTGGCAGGTGCTGCCTGACCGCAGTGAGGGCAGAACTGCCCTTCATATTCCTTGCCGCATTTTACGCAATACATAAAAACCTCCTGCAACTGATTTTCAGTGCTATATTACACCTGATAAGGTGTAAAGTCAATACATTCGATCAGGTGTGAATTATAGTGCCTTTTAGAGAACGGCTACTCTGGAGGGAACGCTATGTATCGCTATCGCCGTCTGAAAGACCTGCGGGAAGATTCGGATAAGACCCAGCGGGAGATTGGTGCGCTTTTGGGAACGACCCAGCAGCAATACGCCAAATATGAAGCCGGTATCCAGGAGATGCCCGCCCACCACCTGCTGACCCTGGCAGATTTTTATGGTGTCAGCCTGGATTATCTGGTCGGCCGGGTGGATACCGACATCGAACGGCTGATGCAGGCGCTCCTGCGGATGGAACCGGGCAAAAGAACGCGCTTTTTGGCAGCGGCGGAGGAAGGGGAAAACTGATCTGTAGGAGGAAGGGGAAAACTGATCCCTCTTGCAAATCCCGTGCCTTTGTGCTATAATCCCCAGTATCTGAGCAAGGCAACGGCGCCGCGCATACAGGAGAACCCTGTGTGCGCGGCGCTTTTTTAATTGGCAGAAAGGAAGGAATCCCTCATGGAAAAACTGCCCCGTTACGTTGATATCGACTATTCCAAATACGCCCCCGACATTCCCGAAGATCAGCTGGAGACCTATTACGGCCTGCCCCGGAAGGTGCAGTTCTGCAAGGAATGTGTCATGAGCAACCAGAAGCCCAACTCCTGCTATGAGTTCGAGCACACCATCCATTCCATCAAAAAGACCATGGTCATCCAGGAGGACGGCGTCTGCGATGCCTGCCATGCCTGCCACAACAAGGCCAACGGCCATATCGACTGGGATCTGCGGGAGAAGGAACTGCGGGAACTGTGCGACCAGTACCGCAAGACCGACGGCTCCTACGACTGCCTGGTGCCCGGTTCCGGCGGCAAGGACAGCTTTTATGCCGCCCATCTGCTCAAGTACAAGTACGGCATGCACCCCCTCACCGTGACCTGGGCGCCCCACATTTACACCTCCTGGGGCTGGGAGAACATGCAGGCCTGGATCCATGCGGGTTTTGACAACTACCTTTGCACCCCCAACGGCATGACCCACCGGCTGCTCACCCGCCTTGCCACCGAGAACCTCTTCCATCCCTTCCAGCCCTTCATCCTGGGGCAGAAGCAGCTGGCCCCCAAGATGGCGGCCAAGTTCGGTATCCCCCTGGTGTTCTACGGCGAGAACGAGGCTGAGTTCGGCAACCCCATCGCCGACAACAACTCCGCCCTGCGTGACGAGCATTTCTTTGCGGTCAACGACTACGACCACATTTATCTGGGCGGTGTGAGCCTGCGCCAGCTGGAGGAGGATTACGGCATCGACAAGGCCGACCTGGCCATCTACCTGCCTTCCGAAACCTCCAACCTGGAGAAAAACCACGTCCAGGTGCGGTATCTGGGCTACTACGAAAAGTGGCATCCCCAGGGCGCCTACTATTACAGCGTGGAGCACGGCGGCTTCCGCCCAGCTCCGGAACGCACCCAGGGCACCTACTCCAAGTACAATTCCATCGACGACAAGATCGACGATTTCTTCTACTACACCACCTACATCAAGTACGGCATCGGCCGCACCACCTACGACGCTGCCCAGGAGATCCGCAACGGCGAGATCACCCTGGATGAGGCTAAGGCCCTGTGCAAGAAATTTGACGGCGAATACCCCGACCGCTTCGAGAAGGAAATTTTCAAGTATCTCTCCATCGACAAGAAGCACTTCCCCCGGGCCAGCCAGTTGTTTGAGCAGCCCCGCATGGACCGGGAGTACTTCATGCACCTGGCCGACCGCTTCCGTTCGCCCCATATCTGGAAGTATGAGGACGGCCTGTGGAAGCTGCGCCACACCCCCTATGAAGGAGACAGCGAGGTGCTGTGGGGCGACCCCAAAGGCACCCACCACGAACAGTAAGGCAGGGAACGACAGATGGAACGACCGCATAAAAAGATACGGCTCATCGCCCGGCTGGATGTGAAGGACGAAAACCTGGTCAAGGGCATCCAGCTGGAAGGCCTGCGCAAGCTGGGCGACCCCAACGCTTTCGCCCGCCGGTATTACGAGGAAGGCATCGACGAGCTTCTGTACATCGACATCGTGGCCAGCCTGTACAACCGCAACAACCTTTCCAATATTGTCCGCCGCACGGTGGATGAGGTGTATATTCCGGTGTGCGTGGGTGGCGGGCTGCGCAGCGTGGAGGACGTGCGGGCCATCCTGTCCATGGGGGCCGACAAAGCGGCGGTGAACACCGCGGCCATCAAGCGCCCCGAACTCATCACCGAAATCGCCGAAGCCTTCGGCAGCCAGTGCATGGTGCTGTCCATCCAGGCCAAGCGCAGCCATTCCATGCCCAGCGGGTGGGAAGCCTACTACGACAACGGCCGTGCTCATTCCGGTTACGACGTGGTGGAGTGGGCCCGGCGGGGCCAGCAGCTGGGGGCAGGGGAGATTCTGCTTACCAGCGTGGACTGTGAGGGGCTGCAGGACGGCATGGACCTGGACCTCATCCACGCCGTTACCCAGGCTGTCACCGTGCCGGTGATCTGCGGCGGCGGTGTAGGCTGCGGGGATGACATCGTGGACGCCGCCAGGGCTGGGGCGGACGCCGTGGCCTGCGCCGCGGTGCTGCATTACGGCAAGGAGACGGTGCAGGAGCTGAAAGAGGAGATCCGCGAAGGCGGGGTGGAGGTGCGTGCATGAAGGTCACTGTGATTGATTACGGCCTGTCCAACCTGCTCAGCGTCTGCCACGCCCTGGAACACTGCGGCGCCGAAGTGCTGCTGACCAGCCGCCCGCAGGACGTGCTGGCTTCCCAAGCCCTGGTGCTGCCGGGGGTGGGGGCGTTCCGGGACGGCATGGCCGGGCTGGAACGCCTGGGACTCATCGACCCCATCCGCCGCAAGGCAGGGGAGGGGACCCCTCTGCTGGGCATCTGCCTGGGTATGCAGATGCTCTTTGACGAGTCGGAGGAGTTCGGCGTGCACAAGGGCCTGGGGCTCATCCCCGGGCGGGTGGTGCGCATCCCGGACACCGACGCGGACGGCAGCCCCCAGCGGGTGCCCCACATCAGCTGGCAGAAGCTCATTCCCGCCGAACATCTGGACCAGGAAACCGGCTTTGCGGGCACCGCCCTGGCGGGGGTACGCCCGGGCCAGGAATGCTATTTTATCCATAGCTATGAAGCAAAACCAGGGGCGGAGGAATACCGTCTGGCGGATACCGTCTACGGCGGGCGGCGCATCTGTGCAGCCGCCCGGTGCGGGTCGGTGCTGGGGGTGCAGTTCCACCCAGAAAAATCCGGCCCGGTGGGGCTGGAAATTCTGCGCTCTTTTGCACAATTCACAAACGGGTGATGGAATGCATGCACTTTACTGTGATTTTACGCAACAAAAATCCAGAAAAAGGCTATTTTCGGCGTTCTATCCATTCACAAACGGGCGTATTTGTTGTATAATCAGGCGAGCGGTTAAAAAATTAACTGCCTGCGTGACAATGAACAGAAAGGGTGTCTCCGTTTGAAAAAACTGATCCTGGTCACAAGCCCCCCGGCTTGCGGCAAGACCTTTATCTCCCGCCAGCTGGCGGCTGCGCTCAAACATGTGGTGTATCTGGACAAAGACACCCTGATCCCGCTGTCCAAGCAGATCTTTGCGGTGGCCCATCAGCCCTACGACCGCAGCAGCATCTTCTTTGAGAAGTACATCCGTGACCTGGAATACCAGGTCACCCTGGACCTTGCCATGGAAGCCCTGCTCTACGACGATATCGTGCTGATCAACGCCCCCTTCACCCAGGAGATCCGGGACAACGAATACATCGCCACCCTGCGCAAGGAACTGGCCAAGAAGGAAGCGGAACTGGTGGTCATCTGGGTGGATACCAACCCCGAAGTCTGCCACCAGCGAATGATCGACCGTGCCAGCGACCGGGATATCTGGAAGCTGAACCACTGGGACGAGTACATCCTGGGCGTTAATTTTGAGCCTCCCACGAATCTCAAGCTGGACAACCAGCCTGATTCTCTGCTCATCTTCCACAACTCTTCGGACGAGGAATTCCAGCAGAGCATGACCGAGATCGTGGCCCAGCTGGAAGAGTCGGTGAAAAAGGGCCGCCGTCCCCGTACCCCCCGCCGCCTGTGAGCGGGCAGGCAACCTCATATTTTTCTGCAGTTTCGGCAGTCCGCCGGTCATTGTGGCCGGGCGGGCTGCTTTTTTGTGTTTTCGGGGCGGGAAAAAGCGCTGCGCCGCTCAATCTGACTCTGGCGGGGCATTGCTTTTTGCGCCAAGAACCACTATAATGTACCTTGTACAAATGTGCAATTCTGTTGTCCGCAAGGGGGATGACCATGTCCAAGGATCTTCTGGTGGGTTCCACCGGCTTCGTGGGGGGGAATCTGATGGCCGCTCACAGCTTCGCCGCTGCCTGCCATTCCACCGATATCGCCGCTCAGTTCAGCACCGCGCCCGACCTGTGCGTTTACGCCGGGGTGCCTGCCGCCATGTTCCTGGCCAACGCCGACCCCGAGGCCGACCTGGCCGTGATGGCCGCTGCCCGGGAAAACCTGCGCAGGATCGCGCCCAGAAAGCTGGTGCTCATCTCCTCCATTGCGGTGTATGCCGACAGCCGGGGCAAGGACGAAGCCGACGCCCCCACCCCTGCCGACCTGCCCGCCTACGGCCGCAACCGCCTGCAGCTGGAACACTGGGTGCGCCAAGATTTCCCCGACGCCCTCATCGTCCGCTTGCCCGCCCTGTACGGCCTGGGTCTGCGGAAAAACTTCCTCTTTGACCTGCACACCATCACCCCGGCCATGCTCCGCCCGGAAAAATATGAGGAACTGGCCGCTGTCAGCGACCTGGTCAAAGCCAGCTATGCTTTGGCGGACAACGGCTTCTATAAGCTGGTGCCGGAGGCGGACGCCGCCGCGCTGCGGGAATTTTTCGCCGCCAACGACTTCAACGCCCTGGCTTTCACCGATTCCCGCAGCCGCTACCAGTTCTACAACCTGGGCCGCCTGTGGCAGGATATCCGGAAAGCCCTGGATGCCGGGCTGACCCTGGTCAACCTGACCACCCCGCCGGTCACCGCCGCCGCGGTGTATACCGCCGTCACCGGTGGCAGCTGGCACAATGAGCTGAACAAACCTCCCTTCGACTACGACCTGCGCAGCCGCCACGCCCAACTGCTGGGCGGGCAGGACGGCTACCTCTGCACCGAGGCGGAGGAACTGGCCGATATCTGCGCCTTTATGAAAAACTGGAACTGAAAGGGGCTTGCCATGCCTTCCATCCAACTGGCCGTCAGCAACATTGCCTGGAACAAGGCCGACGACGAACTGATCTATACCGCCATGAAGAATGCGGGCTTTACCGGCCTGGAACTGGCCCCCACCCGCATCTTCCCCGAGCAGCCTTATGATAACCTGAGCTCCGCCGCCCTCTTCGGCGGCTACCTGCACAACCGCTGGGGATTCAGCGTGCCCAGCATGCAGAGCATCTGGTACGGGCAGACCGGCAGCATCTTTGACGAGGCCCAGGCCCGGGACCTGCTGGTCTACACCGAGGAAGCCTACGCCTTTGCCCACGCTCTCAACTGCCCCAGCCTGGTGTTCGGCTGCCCCAAAAACCGCATGCTGCCCGAAGGCACCGACCCTGCCGCGGCGGATGCCTTCTTTGACAAGGCGGGCCGTCTGGCAGCCCGGTACGGGGTACGCCTGGCCATCGAGGCCAACACCACCCGGTACACCAACTTTCTGAACCATACTGCCGACGCCTTTGCTCTGGTCAAGCGCCTGGACAACCCCGGCCTGGCGGTGAACCTGGACCTGTCCGCCATCATCGAAAACGGCGAGCGGCTGCGGGACTTCATCCCCGACCTGAACTGGGTCAGCCACGTGCATATCAGTGAGCCCGGCCTGGAACCCATCCAGCCCCGCCCGGAACACAAGGAACTGGCCATGATGCTCAAGGCCGTGGGCTACCACGGATTTGTTTCCATCGAGATGCGCAACCCCGGCGATACCGGCACGGTGCTGCGCACCATTGACTATATTGCGGAGGTGTTTGCATGAGCCGTCAGCCCTTTGACGTTGCCTATACCATGACCGAATTTGCCCCCCGCAGCAGCGACTACTGCCTGCTGATCCCGGTCATCAATGAAGGTTCCCGCATCCTCACCGAGCTGGGCCGCGCCCAGAAAGCCGGGGTGGACAAGATGGCCGATATCATCCTGTGTGACGGCGGTTCCACCGACGGCAGCATGAAGCCGGAGACCCTGAAACTCTACGGCGTGAACACCCTGCTGGTCAAGACCAGCGCCGGGCGTCAGGGGGCCCAGCTGCGCATGGGCCTGCACTTTGCTCTGGCCCGGGGGTACAAGGGCTTTCTCACCATCGACGGCAACAACAAGGACTCCATCGAGGACGTGCCCCGCTTTATCGAAAAGCTGAAGGAAGGCTATGACCTGGTGCAGGGCAGCCGGTTCATCAAGGGCGGCAAGGCCGTCAACACCCCGCCTGCCCGGTATCTGGCGGTGCGGCTGGTCCATGCGCCCATCATCAGCGCCGCGGCGGGCCAGTGGTTCACCGATACCACCAATGCCTACCGGGCGTACAGCCGGGAATACCTGACCCACCCTGATGTGCAGCCCCTGCGCCCCATCTTTATGGGCTATGAGCTGCTGGCCTATCTGAGCATCCGGGCTTCCCGCCTGGGTCTTAAGGCCTGCGAGGTCCCGGTCACCCGTGCCTACCCCGCCAGCGGCCGCACCCCCACCAAGATCAGCGGCTTCAAGGGCAACAGTAACCTGCTCAAGGTGCTGTTTGCCGCCGCTACGGGGAAATACGACCCGAAGTAAAATTTCCATAATATACAATTTGTATATTGTTTAAGAAGGAATCCGCCATGAATTACGATAAGATCATCATTGGCGCCGGGCTTTATGGCTTGTATGCGGCTCAGAAATGCGGCGCCGCCGGCCAGCGGGTGCTGGTGCTGGAGCGTGACCCCGCGCCCTTCATGCGGGCTACCTACATCAACCAGGCCCGGGTGCACATGGGGTATCACTATCCCCGCAGCTACTCCACCGCCATCAAGAGCGCCCACTATTTCCAGCGCTTCTGCGAGGATTACGCCTTCTGCCTGCACACCAGGTTCGACCAGGTCTATGCCACCAGCGCCCATTTCTCCTGGACCGACGCCCCCGCATTCCGGCGGTTCTGCGCGGCGGCGGGTATCCGGTGCGACGATGTGCCCCCCACCCGGTATTTCAACCCGGGACTGTGCGATGGCGCGTTCCTCACCACCGAATACACCTACGACGCCCAGGTGCTGAAAAAGTGGTTCCTGGAACAGCTGGCCAAGCTGCCCAACGTCACCGTGCTGTATAACCACAAGCTGGATTCCATCCGGGAAAACGGGGACGTGTGGCAGGTGACGGCAGGGGACGTGCGTGCCGAAGCGCCCTTCCTGCTCAACGCCACCTATGCGGGGGTCAACGACATCCACGCCATGCTGGGGCTGCCGCCCTTCCAGATCAAGTACGAAAAGTGCGAGATCATCCTGTGTGAGGTGGCAGAACCTCTGAAAAATGTGGGCATCACCGTCATGGACGGCCCCTTTTTCAGCCTGATGCCCTTTGGCCAGACCGGCCTGCACAGCCTGACCAGCGTGACCTTCACCCCCCACGAGACCAGCTATGATCCGGTGGCCACCTTCCCCTGCCAGCAGCGCAGCGAAGGCCATTGCGCCCCCGGCAACCTGTACAACTGCAACGAATGTCCGGCCAAACCGGAATCCGCCTGGCCGTACATGAGCCAGCTGGCCCGCAAATACCTGAAAGAGGAGTACGGCTTCACCTACAAGACCAGCCTGTTCAGCATGAAGCCCATCCTCAAAGCCAGCGAGATCGATGATTCCCGCCCCACGGTGGTGCGGGTGATGCACAAGGCCCCCGCCATGATCAGCGTGCTTTCGGGCAAGATCAACACCGTATACGATTTGGATGAGGTACTGGATCTATGAATCAGGAAACCCTGAGCGAAAAGCTCAATAAAGAAAAGAACTTTGTCTCGGCGGTGGTGTACCTGCGGGGGGATGCCGACCGCACCGTCCGCTTTTTCCAGACCCTGACCGCCGAGCTGGAAGCCCATTTTGCCCAGTATGAACTGGTGGCGGTGGATGACGCCGCCGACCCGGCGGTGGTCAAGGCCCTGCGGGAATGGGCCGCCGATCTGCCCAAACCCCTGACCATCCTGCACATGAGCCTGCACCAGGGGCTGGAACCCGCCATGAACGCCGGTCTGGACGCCGCCATCGGGGACTATGTCTATGAGTTCGACTCCACCGAGATGCCCTATGATGCTTCGCTGATCTTTGCAGCCTACCGCACCGCCCAGCAGGGCAGCGACATCGTCTCGGTCTGCCCCAAGCAGACCCGGGGCGGCAGCGGGCTGTTTTACAAGGTGTTCAACGCCAACTCTCACAGCGCCTACCGCCTGCGCACCGACGCCTTCCGCCTGGTCACCCGGCGGGCCATCAACCGGGTGCACGCGTCCAGCGCCCATCTGCCCTACCGCAAGGCCGCCTATGCGGCTTCCGGCCTGAAGATGACCGACCTGGAATTTGACGGCCGTCTCACCGACAAGCCCGCCGGCCGCTTTGCCCTGGCCGCCGACAGCCTGGCCCTGTACACCGACGCCGGGTTCCGTCTCAGCGCGGGCATTGCCCTGGCCATGATGGTCTTGGCTCTGGCGGAACTGGCCTATACCTTCCTCGTCTTCTGCACCGGCCATCCCATCGAAGGCTGGACCACCACCATGTTCGTGCTCACCCTGGGCTTTGCCGGGGTGTTTGCGGTGCTGACCATCATCATCAAGTACCTGTCCTTGCTGGTGGACCTGACCTTCAAACAGCAGAAATACCTCATCGAAAGCATCGAAAAGATCCAGAAGTGAATCGCCGCGCCGCTGGTGCCGGAAAGGACCCCTCATGCCGTTTTCCCGTCTGAAAAAACCGATCGACCTCTCCCGCCGTGCCTTCTGGGTGTGGGCGGCTGTGCTGGTGCTGGTGCGCCTGGTGCTCACCGGCTTTCAGCAGGCCTATACCTGGGTAGGGGGCGCGCCCCTGGACGATGAACTCATGTTCCGGGCGGCGCAGTCCATCTCCGCCGGGCAGTGGCTGGGTGAGTATGATTACCTCACCCTGTCCAAGTCCATGTTCTTCCCGGTGTGGCTGGCCTTGCTCAACGCCCTGCACATCCCGTACCTGCTGGGCGGGGTGGGGCTGTGGTGCGCCGCCGCCTTGTTCGCGGCCTTTGCCTTCTCCCCGCTGTGGGAGAAACTGCCCGCGGGGCAGGGAAGAGCCGTGACCCTGGGCCTGTTTGCGGCCCTGGCGTACCTCCCCACCTCCTGGGCGTCCTACACTCTGCGCGTCTACCGGGACAACATCTTCCCGGCGCTGTGCCTGCTGGCCCTTGCCGGGTTTGCGGGGGCGGCGCTGCGGGTGCTGCGCACCGACAAGACTCCCCTTTGGCCCTGGCTGCTGGCGGGGGGCGCGGGGCTCACTGCCGGGTATCTCAGCCGGGAGGACGCCGGGCTGTTCCTTTTGCCCTTCGCCGTGCTGGCCACCCTGGGCATGCTGGGGGTGGCGGTGCGCCGCCGTCGCTGGCTGCGGGCGCTGGTGCAGGTCCTGCCTTACGCCATGCTGGCGGGGGGCGTGGGGATTTTCTGCGCCCTGAATCAGGCATACTACGGGGTGTTCACCCTCTCCGATTTCTCCGGCGGGGCTTTTGCCGACGCCATGGGCGCCATGAGCCGGGTGGCCACTGAATCTGACGAACCCATGCTCAGCGTGCCCGCCGACGCCCGGGAACTGCTGTATGAGGCGATTCCCGAACTGGAACCTCTTTCCTACTGGCTGGAGGAGGATCCCCAGATGGCCAACGATTTCCGTGACCCTGAACTGGACGACTACCGCGCCGGCAGTTTCTATTGGGCGATCCGGAGGGCCGCACAATACGAAGGCGTTTACGATACCGCCGCAGGCGCTGAAGCGTATTGGCAGACGGTGGCGGACAAGGTCAACGCCGCCTGTGAGGACGGTACGCTGCCCACCCGCAGCGGGCGGCGCAGCGGCACCACCCAGCCCATCCGGGCCGAGTATGTGCTGCCCACCCTGCAAGAAAGCCTGCGCAGCCTGGGCTGGGTGCTCACCTTCCAGGACTGCGAACCCTATGAATCTCTGCGCTCCATCGGCACCGAGGAAGACTTTGCCCTCTGGTCCGGCTACCTGCACTGTTCGCTGAACGGCGCCGCCGAAGCGGGCAAGGATACCCCCTATTACAGCCCCACCCAGAAACTGGTGTTCGGCTTCCTGCAGGCGCTGCGCCTGGTATGGGCTTTTGTGCTGCCGGTATGCTTCATTCTGGCGGTGGTTTTCTGGCTGCGGGACCTGCCCGGCCGGGTGCGTGCCGCCCGGAAATGCTTCACCGCCCTGGTGCCCTGGGTGCTGCAGCTGATGCTGCTGCTCATGGCGGCGCTGCGCTGCGGCATGATCGCCTTTGTGGAAGTGTCCAGCTTCGGCATCGGCACATCCACCATGTACCTGGCAACGGTGCATCCGCTGCTGGTGCTGTTCACCGTGGTCAGCCTGGTGCTGGCCGCCCAGCAAAGGAGGAATGCCCATGCCGCTGGATGATCTGCTCATTGTGGGCGGCGGCGCGGCGGGTCTGATGGCCGCCGGCACCGCCTGTGCCCTGGGGGCTTCGGTCACCGTGCTGGAACACAACCCCAAAGGCCCCGGCCAGAAACTGCTCATCACCGGAAAGGGCCGCTGCAACGTCACCAACGACTGTGATCCCCGGGAGTTTATGAACTACGTGCGCCGTAATCCCCGGTTTTTGTTCTCCTGCCTGCACGCCTTCCCTCCCTCGGCGGCCATGGACCTCTTTGAGTCCCTGGGCGTGCCCCTCAAGACCGAGCGGGGGCGCCGGGTCTTTCCCGAAAGTGACCGGGCGGCGGATGTGCTGGCCGCTCTGCGGCAGTACGCCGAGGCCGCCCGCTTTGTGAAGGCCGATGCCGAAGAACTGCTCCTGGAAGACGGCGTCTGCAAGGGCGTCATCGCCGGGGGCAGGGCCTACCGCGCCCGGAATGTACTGCTGGCCACCGGCGGCGTCAGCTACCCGGTCACCGGCAGTGACGGC
The DNA here is from genome assembly GCA_944388165.1 of uncultured Gemmiger sp. GTDB lineage: Bacteria > Bacillota > Clostridia > Oscillospirales > Ruminococcaceae > Gemmiger. The sequence continues at coordinate 19,753 of CALXHS010000075.1, forward strand.
AGCGGCTACCGCCTGGCCGAACAGGCGGGGCACACCATCGTCAAGCCCCAGCCCAGCCTGTGCAGCCTGGTCTCCCCGGACCCGGCCTGCCGCAAGCTCATGGGCCTGTCCCTGCGCAACGTCACCCTGACCTTGCTGCGGGACGGCAAGCCGCTGTTCACCGAACAGGGGGAGGCTCTGTTCACCCACTTCGGCCTTTCGGGGCCGCTGGTGCTCTCCGCTTCCACCTACATCGACGATATCCGCGCCCACAAGTACGTGTGCGAGTTCGACCTCAAACCGGCTCTGGACGAAAAGACCCTCTATGACCGCCTGACCCGGGATTTTGCCGCCCTGGGCGGCCGCAGCGCCCAGGGCGCCCTGGAAAAGCTGCTGCCCCATTCCATGCGCCCGGTGGCGGTGGAAAAGTGGGGCGTGGACCCCGCCACCCGGGCGGCTCAGATCACCCGGGAGCAGAAGATGGACCTGGTGCGGCTGTGCAAGTACTGGGCCGTGCCCGGCACCGCCCTGGGGGAGCTGGAACACGCGGTCATCACCGCCGGCGGTGTGGATGTGCGGGAAGTGGACCCCAGGACCATGGCCAGCAAACTCTGCCCCGGGCTGTACTTTGCCGGGGAGATCCTGGACGTGGACGCCCGCACAGGGGGCTATAATCTGCAGATCGCCTGGGCCACTGCCCGGGCTGCGGCAGCGGCGGCAGCCGAGGCCGACCAATAAAAAGGAGCGTTGTTCTCATGATTTCTGTTGCCATCGACGGTCCTTCCGGGGCCGGTAAATCCAGCATGGCCCGCCGCCTGGCGGCCGACCTGGGCTACACCTATGTGGACACCGGCGCCATGTACCGCGCCATCGGCCTGTATGCCCGCCGGGCGGAGGCCGACACCAAAAACGCCGACGCCGTGGCGGCGCTGCTGCCGCAGATCAAGCTGGACATCCGCCTGCAGGGCGGCGCCCAGCACATCCTGCTCAACGGTGAGGACGTGACCGAGGCCGTCCGCGCCGAGGACATCGGCATGGCTGCCTCTGAAGTGTCTGCCTACCCGGCGGTGCGGGCTTTCCTGCTGGACACCCAGCGGGATCTGGCTGCCAGCCGGGATGTGCTCATGGACGGCCGGGATATCGGCACCGTGGTGCTGCCCAATGCCACCGTCAAGATCTACCTGACCGCCAGCGCCGACGCCCGTGCCCGCCGCCGTCTGGCCGAACTGCTGGAAAAGGGCAAGCAGACCGATTATGAGACCGTCCTGGCCGACATCGAACAGCGGGATTACCAGGACACCCACCGCGCCGTGGCCCCTCTGCGCCAGGCCGAGGATGCCATCCTGGTGGACACCAGCAACACCGGCATTGAAGAGAGCTTTGCCCTGCTGAAAAAGACGATCCTGGAACACATCTGAACCGCCCCCTGCGCATAGGGATGTAAAAAATATAGGAAATGGTGAACTTATGCTTTTGTACTGGATCCTGCTGCCCATCGTATGGGTGTTGATGCACATTGTCTGGCGCGTGCGGGTGGTGGGCCGTGACCTCATTCCCCGCGGACGCCCTATCGTGGTGGCGCCCAACCACCTTTCGGAACTGGACCCGGTGTTCATCCTGGTGGTGATCTTCCGTTTCCGCCGTTTCCGCATCCTGGCCAAGCAGGAGCTCTTCCGCAATCCCTTTGTGGCCTGGTTCCTGCGCTGCATGGGCGCGGTGCCCATCGACCGGGGCCACGGCGACCTGGAAACCGTCAACCGGGTGACCGAAGAATGTAAAAAGGGCACCGGTGTGCTCATCTTCCCTGAAGGCACCCGCAGCAAGGACGGCAAACTGGGCAAGCTGAAAAGCGGCGCCTTCGTCATTGCCGGACAGGCCGGGGCGGACATGGTGCCCTGCCGCATCATCTACGATACCCCCGACCACCGGATGCACCTGTTCTGCCGCATGCGCATCTGTTTCGGGCAGCCCATCCCGGCGGAGGAACTGCGCATCACCGACCCGCGCCACCAGATCAAGGAACTGCGGGCCCTGCGCACCCGCCTGACCGACGCGCTGGAAGAACTGTACCGGGAAAACAGCTTTGAGCCGGCGGAACTGCCTGCCGCCGACCCTGCGCCCCAGGCCGACCCCAAACCCGAAACCTGAATACAGGAGAACTGCCATGGAGATCATTCTGGCCAAGACCGCCGGCTTCTGCTTCGGCGTGGACCGTGCCGTCAAGCTGACCTACGAACTGCTGGACAAGGGCTGCCATGTGGCTACTCTGGGCCCGCTGATCCACAACCCCCAGGTGGTGCAGGACCTGGAAAGCCGGGGGGCGCTGACCTGCCCCGACATCGACGCTGTGCCCGACGGGTACGAGGTCGTCATCCGCAGCCATGGGGTGCCCCGGACGGTCTATGATAAAATCAGCACACGCGGCCTGGCGTTTCATGACGCCACCTGCCCATTTGTGTCAAAAATCCATAAAATAGCCGAAGAAGCGGGCAGGAATGGTGCGCTTTTGCTGGTGGCGGGGGATGCGTCACACCCTGAAGTACAGGGGATTGTCGGCCATACAAGCGGAGAAGTGCGGGTTTTTGCGAATCTGGACGAGTTGGAAAAGATACATGAAATTCTTACGCATCAAAAATCCATTTATGTGGTGGCGCAAACCACTTTTCGGGTTCAAAGTTGGGAAAGTTGCAAGGCTTCTCTAAAAAAGTGGTGTACAAATGCCAAAATATTTGATACAATATGTAATGCAACGTGGGCGAGGCAACAGGAGGCGGAGGACCTCAGCCAAAAATGCGATCATATGATCGTCATTGGTGGTCATCATTCCTCCAACACCCAGAAACTGTTGCAGGTCGCCGCCCGGCATACCGATGCCGTCACCGTCGAGACAGCTGATGAACTTGACCGTGCATGGCTCAAAGGTGCCAGGGTGGTGGGCGTAACAGCCGGGGCTTCCACGCCTTCGTCTATAATTGAGGAGGTACTTAACTGTATGAGTGAAGAAATCCGTGACGACATGAGTTTTGCCGAAATGCTCGAGGCCTCTGAGGCGAAACCTCTGTTCGCAGGTAAGATCGTTAAAGCCAAGGTCATCAGCGTCAGCCCCACGGAGTGCGTCGTGGGCATCGACGGCTCCAAGCACACCGGCATCGTCAAGCTCAACGAGATGACGCATGATCCCAACGCCAAGATGGAAGACCTTGTTAAGGTGGACGACGAGCTGGATCTGGTGGTTGTCAAGACCAACGACCAGGAAGGTGTCGACACCCTTTCCCGCGTCCGTTTCGAAGCCCAGAAGGGCATGAAGGACGTTTCCGAAGCTGCCGAGAACGGCACCGTCATGGAAGGCGACGTTATGGAAGCCAACAAGGGCGGCGTCGTCGTCAATGTCAAGGGCGTGCGCGTCTTCGTGCCCCGCTCTCAGGCCACCATGCGCCGTGACGAAGACTACACCAAGCTGGTGGGTCAGCATGTACGTCTGGTCATCACCGAATGCGCCGGCCGCAAGATCGTCGGCAGCATCAACAAGGTGACCGCCGAAGAGAACAAGGCCAAGCGTGAAGAGTTCTGGCAGAACGTGGAAGTGGACAAGCACTACACCGGCGTTGTCAAGAGCCTGACCTCCTACGGCGCCTTTGTTGACATCGGCGGCGTGGACGGCCTGTGCCACATCAGCGAGCTGAGCTGGTCCAACCTGAAGCATCCCTCTGAGGTTGTCAGCGTGGGCGACACCATCGACGTCTACGTCAAGAGCTATGACCCCGAGAACCAGAAGGTTTCCCTGGGCTACAAGAAGGAAGAGGACAACCCCTGGGAGAAGCTGAAGAACGAGTATCCCATCGGCAGCGAGTTCACCGCTCCGGTGGTCTCCATCACCAAGTTCGGCGCCTTTGTCCGCATCCTGCCCGGTGTTGACGGTCTGGTCCACATCAGCGAGATCTCCAAAGAGCGCGTGAACAAGGTCAGCGACGTGCTGAAGGTGGGCGACGAAGTCCGCGTGAAGCTGATCAACGTCGACTTCGACCGCAAGCGTATCAGCCTGTCCATGAAGGCCTGCGAGGACGAAGTGGCCGGCGACGATACCGACGCTGAATAATCTCTGAATTGTTCCCAATGGGAGGCCTGCCTGGTCACAGGCGGGCCTCTTTTGGTTTTATGGGTGTGCCATGCAGAAAATCAAAGACCTCATCGTCAAATACTATGAACAGCTGTCCTACCTGTTTTTCGGCGGGCTGGCCACGCTGCTCAACTTCCTGATTCTCAACATCTTCCAGGCGGCTTTCGGGCTGGACTTTGCCGCGGGCGTGGGCAACGTGCTCAACAACGCCATCTGCATCCTCTTTGCCTACTGGACCAACCGCAGCTTTGTCTTCCGCAGCAAAAGCCGCGGCGCCGCCGCCTGGCAGGAATTCACCAAGTTTGTGGGCTGCCGCATCTTCACCGCCGTGGTGGATCAGCTCATCATGTGGGGCGGCGTGAGCGTGCTGGGCTCTGCCATCACCTTCGTTTCTCCCGAACTGTGGGCCAACATCGTCAAGCTGTTCTCGCAGGTCGTGGTGATCGTTTCCAACTACGTCTTTTCCAAGATCCTGATCTTTACCAAAAAAGCGCCGTGACAGGCGTGTCAAAGGAGGCTTTCCTATGAAAAACAAGGTACGCGGCGGTGGGCTGCGTCTCACCGGTCTGATCCTGGGCATCATTGCCACCGTGTGCGGTATCACGTCCATCATCTTCTCCACCATCGGCCTGCATCAGGCGCACCTGTGCAAACATTGTGGGAAAGGAGCCGAATACAGATGAGCCGTTACAGCAAGGAACAGCTGTTTGCAGTGGTAGACCACACCCTGCTCAAGCCCGAAGCCACCTGGCCCCAGATCCAGAAACTGTGTGACGAAGCCATGCAGTATCACACTGCCTCGGTGTGCATCAACACCTGCTATGTGAAGCAGGCCGCCGAATACATGGCCGGCCGGGTGCCCGTATGCTGCGTGGTGGGCTTCCCTCTGGGAGCCATGGACACCGCCAGCAAGTGCTTTGAAGCCCGCACCGCCATCGAGAACGGCGCCACCGAAGTGGACATGGTCATCAACATCGGCCGCCTGAAAAACGGCGAGTACGACGCCGTGCGGGAAGACATCGCCGCTGTGAAGCAGGCCGTGGGGGACAACTGCCTCAAGGTCATCATCGAGACCTGCCTGCTCACCGACGAAGAAAAGATCAAGATGTGCGACATCGTGCCCGAAGCCGGTGCCGACTACATCAAGACTTCCACCGGTTTCTCCACCGCCGGCGCCACCTTCCATGATATTGAGCTGTTCGCCAAGCATGTGGCGGGCCGCTGCAAGATCAAGGCGGCGGGCGGCATCTCCACCATCGAGGACATGGAGAAATTCCTGGACCTGGGCGCCGACCGGCTGGGTACCTCCCGTGCCGTGAGCCTGCTCACCGCCCAGTGATGCCCCTGTAATCAATAAAACAACCCCCGCTCTTCCGGGCCGCAAGGTCCGAAAGGGCGGGGAATTTTTTTACGATGAATGGCACGATGGAAAGTCGGATGTCTGTTCAATGGGCAGACGCAATTTTCTCAGGCACACCGCAGGGCGATCAGGCCGATGATCCAGAGGTGGGCAGGGTAGAACACATAGAAAAAGTATTTGGCAAAAGGTCCGGCGGGACTGCGCTGCCCGTTGTACAGGGCGATGAAGGGCAGAACGGTAAGAAAGAGAAAATCGGAGTTGAAGCCCAGCATCACCAGGGTTTCCCACAGAGTGGGGTAGGCATGGAAGGTCAAAGCAAAAAGCAGGGCGGACATCCCCAAGCAGGACAGGAGGAAGGAGAAAGTTTGTCCCCGGAACCGGTAGGCCAGCATCATGAAAGGCAAAATCAGAATGCCGCCCTCGGTGAACAGGATGCCCAGACCCAGCAGCACCACAGCCCCCGCCGTGCGCAGCAGTTTGTTTGCTTTTCCCCGGGGCGGGCGTTTCGGGTCGGTGCCTGCCAGCAGATCCAGCATGGCCACGCCCACGCCCAAGGTGAGGAAAATGTTGTTGGTCATGGAAAGACCATAGGGCGCGCCCAGAATGTTGTAGAGCCGGTTGCCCAGGGCCATGGCCGCGCCCCAGCCCAGCAGGCGGAGGGTGTAATGGGGACGGCTGCGGGTATGAACAAAGCCTTCCACTGCCATGTATGCGAACCAGACTCCCACACATCGGCTGAGAGCATGGAAGAGGGAGGCGGTTTCGGGACTCAGCAGACCGGGGATTTGGTCCAGATGGTCCAGCACCATCAGCAGGGCCATGAACAGCTTCAGTTCAAAGGCGTTTCGTGTTTTGCACAGCAATAGGGGAACGCTCCTTTCGGGATATCTTCCGCCGGAAACAGGCGGCCGATTACAAAGACGAAAGGCGGGGGCTCTTTTTGGCAAAGAAGGAAAAATAAAAGCCCCGCCGGTAAGCAGGGCAAAACGGCGGGAAAGGGGAACTTACAATTCCAGCTCCACCCCGCTGTGCAGGGCACGCAGCTGGTCTCCCATGATCTGCTGCATCCGCTCAAAGGCCGGGCGGCCGGTGCAGTGGCCGGAGTAAAACCGGCAGCGGTGCTGTGTCAGGGCGCGGGCGGTGTTCTCAATGACCTGCCACTCTTCGGGGGTGTAGTCGGTACCTTTTTTCATGTGGAACCCGCTGACGACCATATCCGGATCGCCGCCGAAAATCTCCCTGTACCGGTCCAGAATGTTCAGGATACCGTTGTGGGCGCAGCCGGACAGCAGCACCCGCCGCCCCTCCGCTTCCACCACCAGGCACTGTTCATGGGCAAAATCGTCCTGCACCGGCACGCCGTTCCGCATCACCCGCAGGTCTAGATTGCTCTGGGGCCAGTACCGCCGCCCGGTGATGCCGCTGAAAAGATACAGCTCCTCATCCAGCCGGGCGTCTCCGTCCAGAAAATGCATCCGGGGCAGGGCAAGAACAGCCTTGTCCATGCCGATGTACTTGTCCCCGTGGTAAAAATCCCCTCCGGCGCTGCGCTGCATCCAGATGTTGGCTTGCGGGGCCAGCTCGGCCATGCGCAGCAGCCCGCCCGCATGGTCGTAATGCCCGTGGCTGAGCACCACCGTGTCCACCTCGGACAGGTCGATGCCCACCGCCGCGGCGTTGTCCGCAAAAGCGGAGGTGGAGCCGGTGTCCAGCACCAGAGTGTGGCGGGGTGTCTGCAAATACAGGCTCAGGCCGTGTTCGTGGGCGCAGCCTTCGGCGCCGGGGGTGTTTTCGATCAGGGTCACAATGCGCATGGATGGTCCCTCCCGAGATTGTTCTGGTTCCAGTATACCCCACCGGCCGGACTGAAACAAGGGATTCATGCGGCGCCTGTGAGGCATGCCCCGCAAAAAACGGGTTGCATTTTTGACCATTCTTCGGCTGGACAGCATGTTCAACTTGTGTTAAGGTTGTGATAGAAAATGCGTCCGGCCCAAAGGGGCAGACGCGGTGATTTTTGTACAAGATGGCGGCGGCACCGCAGCGGGTGCCGTTTTGTTTGGTTCAGGCGGCGCGGTAGATCCAGTTCCCGCTGCCGGCGGGGGGCTTTTCATACCACCCGGCCTGCCCGGCGGCGGGGCGGGTCAGGTCCACCGCGGCCACGCGGCGGGCAGTGGGGGGGCGCAGCACGGCCACCAGCAGAACGGCGGAAAAAACCAGGAAGGCCAGACTGGCCAGATGACGCTTGGCGGTGTTGCTTAACATGGCAGGGTCCCTTTCCTTTCTGTGCCGGAGAAAACGGTTGCGTTCTTTGGATGGGATACAGCATACCGGGCCGATGTATCGGGAATGTATCGTTTTCAGAGGAATTTTGCAAAAAAACCGGGGCAGGAGATACAATGGGTTTGTGTTTTGCCCCCGTTTGCGGTATGATAGTAATAAGCCGCCGGCCCGGTTTTCAGGGGCCGGGATTGATTCGGAAACAGAAGAGCCGGAGAGCGCTGCGGTGTGTCCCCGGCAGGAGGTTCGTATGAAAGTTGTCGTCATCGGCGGCGTGGCCGCCGGTACCAAGGCTGCCGCCAAACTCAAGCGGGAACAGCCGGACGCCCAGGTGGTCATCTACACCAAGGGGCAGGACATCTCCTACGCGGGCTGCGGCCTGCCCTACTACGTGGGCGGCGGCATCGCCACCCGGGAAGAACTCATCGTCAACACCCCGCAGAAATACGCGGGTCTCACCCAGGTGCAGGTGTTCACCGGCCGGGAGGCTGTGGCCGTGGACGCCGCCGCCAAGACCGTCACCCTGCGTGCGGTGGACACCGGTGCTGAGGAGACCGAAACCTACGACAAGCTGATCCTGGCTGTGGGCGCCGAACCCTTTGTGCCCCCGGTGCCCGGCAAGGACCTGCCCGGCGTGTTCACCCTGCGCACCCCGGACGACGCCATCGCCCTGCGTGACTGGGTGGACAAGAAGGGCTGCCGCCGCGCCGTGGTGGTGGGCGGCGGTTTCATCGGCCTGGAAGCCGCCGAAAACCTGGTGGCCAAGGGTCTGAACGTCACTGTGGCGGACATGGCTTCCCAGCTCATGCCCAACATCTTTGACCCCGAATTGGCGGGCTATGTCAAGACCAAGCTGCAGCTGGCGGGTGTGCGGGTGCTCACCGGCACCGCCCTGCAGGGCATCACCGGCAACGGCAAGGCCGAAGGCGTCACCACCGACGCCGGGACCCTTCCCGCCGACGTGGTGGTGCTGGCCATCGGCATCCGCCCGGCCACCGCTTTCCTGGCCGACAGCGGCCTGGATATGTTCAAGGGAACCATCAAGGTGGACAACAAGCAGCAGACCAACCTGCCCGATGTCTACGCCGTGGGCGACTGCGCCATGGTGTTCAACGCCCTTACCGGCAAGCCCCAGTGGTCTGCCATGGGTTCCACCGCCAACATCACCGGCCGCTGCCTGGCCCGCAACCTGGCCGGGCATGAGAGCCTGTACGGCGGCTGCCTGGGCACCGGCGTGGTCCGCCTGATGGAGGGCCTCAACGCCGGCCGCACCGGCCTGACCGAAGCCCAGGCCAGGGATGCGGGTTATGACCCCGTCACCGTGGTCTGCGTCACCGACGACAAGGCCCACTACTTCCCCGGGGCGGACAGCTTCATCACCAAGCTGATTGCCGACAAAGCCACCCACAAGCTGCTGGGCATCCAGGTGCTGGGCGGCGGCGCAGTGGACAAGATGGTGGACATCGCCGTTACCGGCATTTCCATGGGCGCGACTCTGGAAACCTTCAACACCCTGGACTTTGCCTACGCGCCGCCCTTCTCCACGGCCATCCATCCCTTCGTCCAGGCCTGCTACATTCTGGAAAACAAACTCTCCGGCGCCTTCGAGACCTTCACCCCCGCCCAGTACGCGGCCGGCGAAGCCGCGGACTATCAGGTCATCGACGTGCAGCCCGCTCCCGCCATCCCCGGCGCCCGCTGGGTGAACCTGGCCCAGGTCACCGGACCCATTGAGGGTCTGGACAAGGACGCCAAGCTGCTGCTGGTCTGCGCCAAGGGCAAGCGGGGCTACTTCCTGCAGAACCGCCTGAAGTCCTTCGGCTACACCAACACCCGGGTGCTGGAAGGCGGCGTCACCTTCAACAAGGTCAAGGTGGCGGTGGCCGCTGGTGCCCTCACGCCCCAGGAGATCAAGCGGGTGAAGGGCCTGGGCTGTCTGCAGGACAAGCGTTACCCCGACGTGTTCAACGTCCGCGTCATCACCCGCAACGGCAAGATCACCGCGGCGGAACAGCGCACCATTGCCGAAGCTGCCGAAAAGTTCGGTTCCGGCGAAGTGACCATGACCACCCGCCTGACCCTGGAGATCCAGGGTGTGCCTTACGCCAACCTGGAAGACCTGATGGAATTCCTGGCCCAGGCCGGGCTCAAGACCGGCGGCACCGGCTCGCTGGTGCGGCCCGTGGTCTCCTGCAAAGGCACCACCTGCCAGTACGGCCTGCTGGATTCCTTCGGCCTGAGCGAGAAGCTGCATGAACGCTTCTACATCGGTTACCACGATGTCACCCTGCCCCACAAGTTCAAGATCGCCGTGGGCGGCTGTCCCAACAACTGCGTCAAGCCCGATCTGAACGACCTGGGCATCGTGGGCCAGCGTGTTCCCATGATCGATTCCGCCAAGTGCCGGGCCTGCAAGAAGTGCCTGGTGGAGGCCAACTGCCCCATCCACGTGGCCAAGCTGGAAAACGGCACTCTGCACATTGATCCCAACGCCTGCAACCACTGCGGCCGCTGCAAGGGCAAGTGCCCCTTCGGCGTGACCGAAGAGTTTGCGGACGGCTACAAGATCTATATCGGCGGCCGCTGGGGCAAAAAGATCGCCCACGGCCATCCCATCGACAAGATCTTTACCTCCGAGGAGGAAGTGCTGGATATGGTGGAAAAGGCCATCCTGCTCTTCCGCACCGAAGGCATCACCGGCGAACGCTTCGCCGATACCATCGACCGTCTGGGCTTTGACTATGTCCAGAACAAACTTCTGACCGAGTCTCTGGACAAGTCCGAAGCGCTGAAAAAGACCGTGATCGGCGGCGCCAGCTGCTGAGAACGGCCCGGCACTGCCGGGCATATACAACCGAAAAAAGCATACAGGATCTGCCGGACCGCAAGACGGAAAAGGGCCTTAAAACGATCCTCTGCTTGTCTGTTTTACAGCGGCAGGGGCGTGGTGTACCCTCAACGCCGGGCGGCCCGGCTTTTTTCGGTCCCGAGGGGAAATTTGTGTGCAAAAGGGAAAGGAACACAGATGAAAAAACTGCTTGCAACCATTCTGGCACTGGGCCTGCTGGCCGGGTGCACGGCGGCCGCGCCTGCCGATACCGCCGAATCTGCCGAATCGGCACAGACCACCGCCCGGCCCGCCACCGCCGAGACCTCCGGTGCTGTGACCATCGTGGATGATCTGGGCCGCAGCGTCACGGTGGATAACCCCCAGCGGGTGGCGGTGCTCATCGGCAGCTTTGCCGATGTATGGTGCCTGGCGGGCGGGGAGGACAGCCTGGTGGCCACCGCCCACGATGCCTGGACCTACTTTGACCATCTGCCCCTGGATGGGGTGGTGGACCTGGGGGCCACCAAGGAGATCAGCCTGGAGACCCTCATTGCCGCCGAACCGGACTTTATCGTGGCCAGCTGCAACACCCAGCTGGATCTGGACCTCATGCCCACCTTTGAGGAAATGGGCATCCCCGCCGCCTACTTTGAGGTGAGCACCTTTGAGGATTACCTGAGCATGCTGGACCGCTGCACCCAGATCACCGGGGATACCGGCGCCTGCCAGACCAACGGCGCCGATGTGCAGGCCCAGGTGGATGAAGCTATCGCCCGGGCGGACGGCAGCCAGCCTTCGGTTCTGTATATCCGGGTATCCAGTTCCGGCTGCAAGGTCAAAAACAGCAAGGATAACGTTCTGGGCGAGATGCTGGCCGCCCTGGACTGTGTCAATATCGCCGACCGGGAAGGTTCTTTGCTGGAAGACCTGAGCATGGAAGTCATCATGCAGGAGGACCCGGATTATATCTTCCTGGTTTACCAGACCGCCGACCCCTCGGTGGCCGAGGCGGTGGCCGACCAGACCCTGCGCAGCGACCCCGCCTGGGGCGCCCTGCGGGCGGTGCAGGAAGGCCGCTGCTATGTGATGGACCAGACGCTGTACAACCTGAAACCCAATGCACGGTGGGGGCAAGCCTATGAACAACTGGCGGACATTCTGTACCCGGCTGCGTGAGCACCCGGCGGCGACAGGGCTGTTCCTGGCCCTGGTGACCCTGGTCCTGGCGGTACTCAGCCTCTGCGTGGGGGCGGTGGAAGTAAGCCCCGCCCAGGTGCTGCGGGCGCTGCTCACCAATGACCCCGCCGACGTTTCCGCCCGGGTGGTGCTGTATTCCCGCCTGCCCCGCACCTGCGGCAGCCTGCTGGCGGGGGCGGCGCTGGCGGTGTCCGGCGTCATCATCCAGACGGTGCTGGCCAACCCCCTGGCGGCGCCCCATATCATCGGCGTCAACGCCGGCGCGGGGCTGGCCGTCACCATCAGCTGCGCCCTGGCTCCTATGACCGCCATGCGGCCCCTGGCTGCCTTTGCGGGGGCCATGGTGGGGGTGCTGCTGGTGCTGCTCTTTGCCGAAACTACCGGTGCTTCCCGCATTACCCTGGTGCTGGCGGGTGTGGCCATCTCCAGCATCTTCAGCGCCCTCATCGACGCGGTGACCACCATCTATCCCGACGCCCTCATCGGCTACACCGATTTCCGCATGGGCGGATTGGCGGGGGTCACCATGGCCCGGCTGGCCCCGGCGGCGGTGCTCATCGGCATCAGCCTTTTGGCGGTGTTCGGCCTTACCGGCCTGCTGGACGTGCTGGCCCTGGGTCCTGAGACCGCCCAGAGCCTGGGCCTTTCGGTGCGCCCCACCCGGCTGCTCTTCCTCACCCTGGCGGCGGCTTTATCCGGCGCGGCGGTGAGCTTCTGCGGTCTGGTGGGCTTTGTGGGCCTGCTGGTTCCCCACGCCGTGCGGGCGGTGGTGGGGGAGGAGAGCCGCCCCCTTGTCGTCTGTTCTGCCCTGGGCGGTGCGGCCCTTATGACCCTGTGCGACCTGGTGGCCCGCACGGTGGCCGCGCCCTTTGAACTGCCGGTGGGCACGGTGCTCAGCGTGGTGGGTGGGCCTTTCTTCCTGTGGCTGCTGGTCCGCCAGAGAGGAGGCCGCACCCATGATTGAACTGCAACAGGTACAGGCCGGGTACCACAAACGCCCGGTGCTGCGGGGCATCGACCTGGAATTCCGCCCCGGGGAGGTGCTGGCCCTCATCGGGCCCAACGGCAGCGGCAAAAGCACTCTGCTGCGCACCGCGTTGGGGCTGCTGCCCTGCACCGGGGGCCAGGTGCTGTATGACGGTGTGCCGCTCACACAGCTTTCCCCCCGGCAGGTGGCCCAGCAGGCGGCTTTTTTGTCCCAGACCCGCACCACCCCCAACATCACCGCCCGGCGGATGGTGCTGCACGGGCGGTTCCCCCACCTGTCCTATCCCCGGCATTACCGGCCGGAGGACAGGGCCATCGTGCAACAGGCCCTGGAGGAAGCAGACGCCGCCGACCTGGCCGACCGCCCCATGAACGAACTCAGCGGCGGCCAGCGGCAGAAGGTCTATCTGGCCATGGCCATTGCCCAGCAGACTCCCGCCGTGCTCATGGATGAGCCCACCACCTTCCTGGATATCGCCCATCAGCTGGGGGTCATGGAGATGGCCCGCCGCCTGGCACAAGGGGGGCGGGCGGTGGTGCTGGTGCTCCACGACCTGCCCCTGGCCATGGGCGGCGCCCACCGCCTGGCGGTGCTGGAAGACGGCCTGCTGGTGCACAGCGGCACCCCCGAAGAAATTTACACCAGCGGCGTGCTGGAACCGGTGTTCCACATCCGGCAAAGCCGCACCAAGACCGCCGACGGCTGGCGGTATTTCTGTGAACTGCCCCAGAAGGAGGAAGGATAAATGCCCTGGTTCCCCATGTTTGTGCAGCTGAAAGGCACCGAAGCCCTCATTGTGGGGGGCGGCACCGTGGCTTTGCGCAAGGCTGAAAAACTGCTGCCCTATGGTCCCCACATCAAGGTGGTGGCCCCGGATATCATCCCGGAACTGGCGGCGCTGCCGGGGCTGACCCTCTGCCGCCGTCCTTTTGAGGAAAAGGACCTGCAAGGTACACCTGCCCTGGTCATTGCCGCCACCGACGAACCCGCCCTCAACCGGAACATCGCCGCCCTCTGCCGGGAAAAGCGCATCCCGGTGAATGTGGTGGACGCCCCCGAAGCCTGCGGCTTCCTTTTCCCGGCGCTGGTGCGGCGGGGACGGCTGTCGGTGGGTATCTCCACCGGCGGAGCCAGCCCCACGGCGGCGGTGTGGCTGAAAGAGCGCATCGAAAGCATTCTGCCGCCCCATTTCGGTACCGCCCTGGACCGTCTGGAAGCCCTGCGCCCGGCCCTGAAAGCCCAAATCCCCGAGGGACGCGACCGGGCCGCCCGGTTCCGCGCCGCCTTTGAGCGGGAACTGGCGGTGCCCGCCAGACCCGCCGCCGAAAGCCCCGCCGGCCATGTGGCGCTGGTGGGGGCAGGCTGCGGCAGCGCCGACCTCATCACGGTGCGGGGGCTGCGGCTGCTGCGGCAGTGCACCGCCCTGGTGTACGATGACCTCATCGACGCCAGCCTGCTGGATGAACTGCCCGCCGGTGCCGAAACCTTCTATATGGGCAAGCGCAGCGGCCACCACGCCGCCCCCCAGGAGGAGATCAACGCAAAACTCATTGAACTGGCCCAGGCGGGCCACCGGGTGGTGCGGCTGAAAGGCGGTGATCCCTTCGTCTTTGGCCGGGGCGGGGAAGAAGCCTTGGCCCTGCGGCAGGCGGGCATCGACTTTGAGGTGGTGCCCGGTATCTCCTCGGCCATTGCCATCCCGGGGGAGGCAGGCATCCCCGTCACCCACCGGGGCCTGAGCCGGGAGGTGCACATCATCACCGCCCACACCAGGGCCGAAGAACAGCCCGATTACCGCAAGTACGCGGCGCTGGAAGGCACCCTGGTCTTTCTCATGGGGCTGCAGCGGCTGGAGAAGATTGCCGCTGACCTGCAGGCGGGCGGTATGGCGGGGGATACCCCTGCCGTCGTGGTCAGCGGCGGCAATGCCGCCCATCCCGCCGCCGTGCGGGCGCCGCTGTGCCGTATTGCCCGGGCCGCCCGGACCGCGGGGGTGGAAGCCCCTGCCATCATCCTGGTGGGCAACGTGGCGGCCCTGGATGTGTACGCCGGGCTGCAGTGATATGCAAAAAAACGGGAGAGCGATATTTCGCTCTCCCGTTTTGTCATGCCTTGGCGTGATTTTTGTGTTTGCGGCGGACCAGCGCGGCCACAGCCAGCAGTAGCAGCGCGGCAGCGATGCCGCCCGCCAGCAGCGGGACCGGAAGTTCCGGCTGTTCCACGGCGGCCAGAGTGTCCTCTCCCGGCTGGACGGTGAACACCAGATAGCTGCCGTCCTCGGTGGTGTCGGCCCGGCGCCAGCTGCCGTCGGCGGTGCGCAGGTACACGGCGGTGTTTTTCCCGGCGGGCAGGTAATGCATCTGCCAGGATTCCCCGGCGCTTTCCGGCAGGGTAAACTGCCAGCTTTCGGTGTGTTTCCCTGTTGCCAGGGGGGCGGCGTCACTGGCGTTCATGGTCAGGTCGCCGCTGCCGAAGCTGCCCTCCGCCAACAGGATGGGACGGCCGTCCTCCCGCAGTTCGCTGCCCGCCACCACGGTGGACAGGGGCGTGTACACCGCTTCAACGACCTGGTCAAAGCGGATGTTTTCGGTTTGGAAATCCGCCCAGGCGGCGGTGCAGCCGTCCTTGGCGGGCACGGCGGGGGCACGGGCAGCATCAAAGCTGCCGCCGTAGTCCACCGTTTCGGAAGCGACCACGGCACCGTCTGCCTTGAAGGTCAGCACAATGGTGCGGAAGGCTTCGGGCAGGCCCTCCTGCCCGGTCAGGGCGGCGAAATCTTCAAAGGAGAGAGGTTCTGCCTGCCCGGCATAGCTTACCCCGTCAATGCCGCCCAGGGTGTCGCTCACAAAGTAGTTGCCTGTCTGTTCGGCTTCCTCGTCTGCCAGGGCGGCGGTCAGGGCGGCGTTTTCCAGGTTCCCGGCAATGGCGCCCACCCATTCGGTGCCTTCCGCCAGCACCAGGGCGCGGCAGCCGGTCACGGTATAACCACTGCCCGCAATGCCGCCCACATAATCGCCGCCTTCCAGACGGCCTTTGGCAGCACAGTCCCGGATGGCCGAACGGCTGCGCCCCGCAATGCCGCCCACATAGTCGGCCTCTGTTCCAACCAGGTCCGCAAGATTGCGGCTGCTCATCACGGTGCCCATGTCCATGCTGCCCACAATGCCCCCCGCACATTCCTTTTTGGCCTGTACGGTGCCGGTGTTTTCACAGTCACGGATCACGATGCGGCTCTTGTAGGTCACATTCAGGGAACTGCTGCCGGAAATTTTGGTGTCGTCCTCGGGGTCCAGGTCGTTTTCCCGGGCCATGGCCCCGGCAATGCCTCCGGCGTTGATGTCGGCGTTCACGCTGCCTTCGTTGCGGCAGTTGAATACCTTGCCCTCGGTATCGCTGTCGGTGTCGCTGTCCGATACATCCTGAAACAGGTCGGAATTGTCCCGGGGTTCGGCGGCCCCCAGCAGGGTGTTGCCGATGACGTTCAGCTGGTCGGTGATGGCCTGGATGTCCTGGATCAGGGCCTGGGTATGGCTGCCGGTGTCGGTGTTCAGGCTGCCCACCCCGTCCACCAGGGAGGCAAGACTGCCGTTCAGGCTGTTGCGGGCGGCGGTGATCTCGTCCCGGTTGGTCACTTCCAGGCTGGGAACGGTCAGGGTCAGCTGCCCGTCCACCGTCAGGCTGCCCTCATGCTGCAATTTTCCCGAAGGTTCCGGGGCACCGTGGGCCGCTTCGCCGCGGTCCGCCGGTTCATCGGTGGGGGCAGTATCGGCCGGGGCTTCGGTTGTGTCGGTGGATGTATCCGCGGTGGGAACAGGTGTTTCGGTGACGTTGGGCGTTTCGCCGGGCTGCGGCTCCGGGGTGGAGGTCACTGCCGGGTCCGGCGTGGGAGTGGGCTCCTCGCTGGGAGCCGGTGTGGGGGAGGGGCTCAAATCCGTATTGCTGTTGCCGTCCAGATGGGTCAGGTCGGTGAGGGTCACTTGCTGGGTGCCGATGCTGATGCCGTTTTCCAGCTTGTCCAGCAGGCCGTTCACCGCCGTGCGGGCGGTGTTTACCTGGTTCTGCAGCTCGTTCAGCTTTCCGGTCAGCTCGCTGGAGGAAGCCGCCGTATCCCGGTTGGCCTTGTTCATCAGTCCCTGCAGGGTGTCCAGTTCCCCCTGCAATTGCTGCAGGGTATCGGCGCTGTACTGCAAAATGCTGGAAGGCTCCATCTGCCCCACAATGCCGCCGCCCTCCTTGCGGGCATGGATGGTGCCGTAGTTCACGCAGCCTTCGATGTAGCCCGTCTGGCTGCCTGCAATGCCGCCTACATTGTAGCCGATGTGGTCATACCCCACATTGCCCCGGTTCACGCAGGCCCGGATGACCCCGGAAGAACTGCCGGCCACACCGCCCACGTCGGTGATGTCGGCGGCGCGCTCGGTCTTGAGCAGGTCTTCCACCGTCAGGTCTTCCAGTTCCACTTCGTTCTGGCTCACGGTGGTGTTGATGTCGGCCAGATTGGTGCACCCGGTCACCACCCCGTCGTTGCGGCCGGTCACGCCGCCGATAAAATGGTCGCCGTACACGCTGCCGCTGACCGTGCACCCGGAAATAACGCCGTCGGCGGTGTTGGTGCCCGCAATGCCGCCCACCTGGTTGGTGCCGGTCACGGTGCCCTCAAAACGGCAAGTGTCGATGGTGCCGGCGTTTTCCCCGGCAATGCCGCCCACTTCCGCCCGGGACCCGCCCGGCTGCACCGTGCCGGTGACGGTGGTCTGCCGCACGGCGCCTTCGGCCTGGATGTAGCGGAACAGCCCCTGCACGCTGCCGTCGGCGGTCAGGGTCAGGCCGCTGATGGCGTGGCCGCCGCCCTCCCACAGGCCGCCGAAGCTGGGAATGCCGGAAAATCCGGTGCCGGTCAGGTCGATGTCCGCGTCCAGATATACGATCTTGTCCCGGCTCCAGCTGTCCAGACGGCAATTTTCCGCCAGTTGGAGCAGGTCGTCGGCGTCGGTGAGATGGATGGCGTTGTCCCCGTCCTCCGCAAAGACCGTCGCGGGCAGGCTGGCGAACAAAAGGGCGGCGCACAGCAGGGAACACAGTCCCCGTTTGACTGTCTTGGTCATTATACTTCCTCCCCTTCGGTGTAGTTCTGTGCCCAGACTGCCGCGTCGGAGGTCTCCTGGGGCAGGTAATAGTCCGGTTCGGCGGGCTCGATGGTGGTGCCGGAAGTCACCGCGGCTTTCAGGGTGCCGTTCAGGGTGCCCTTGATCTCGGCGTCGATCACGCCGTTCACATACCCGCGCACCCGGCCGCTCACCCGCATGCTGCCGCTGGCGGAGCGGTTGATGCGGGACAGGTCGATGGGGGCTTTCATGGCAAAGCTGGTGCGCTCCACAATGAAATCACCCACCAGCAGGATCTGGGGCAGCACTGCCAGAACCAGCAGAATAGAGATCACGGTGCCCCTGCCCAGACAGCTGCCGATGGCGGCAATGACCGGGTTGGTGGTCATCACGCCGATGAGGGCTCCCGCCACCGCCAGGATGGTGCCGGAGGTGAAGATGGTGGGGAACGCCTGGTTCAGTGCGGTGATCATGGCTTTCTGGATGGGCATTTCCTTTTTCAGGTCGGTGTAGTGGCTGGAAATGACGATGGCATAGTCGATGTTGGCGCCCATCTGGATGGCGTTGACGATGAGGTAGCCCAGGAAGTACAGCGGTTCGTTCTGCAGCGTTGGCACCGAGAAGTTGATCCAGATACTGCCCTGGATCACCAGGATCAGCAGGATGGGCAGGCCCACCGACTGGAAGGTGAACAGCAGGATGAGCACCACGAACAAAGCCGAGAGGATGCTGATGAGCATATTGTCCTGCACAAAGGAGCCGGACAGGTCCTTCACGTTGGTGGAGTTGCCCACCACATAATAGTCGCCGCCGTAATACCGGCCGATGATATCGTGCATAGTGGTCAGGAAATCCATGGTCTCTTCGCTTTCTTCCGGCAGGTTCAGATAGACCACCATGCGGCTGTACTTGTCGCTCTGCAGCTGGACCTGGGCCCAGTTCAGCTGGTCGAAGAGATCATCCAGGGTATCCTGCATCTCTCCTTCCAGGGTGATGTTGCCGTCCTTCATTTCCCGCTGCAGGAACATGAACATGTCAAACAGAGGAACTTTGTAATCCCCGATGCCGCTGAGCACGCTGCCATACTGGTTCTGGTCCACGGCGTAGGCCACATACAGGGCTTCCGCCGCCTCGTAGTCGATGCCCGCAATCTCCGAAAGCTGGCGCGGTGTCACGGCGTCGGCCAGCATGTAGCCGTCCTGGGCTTCGGTGTTGGCCAGCCCCTGGGCGGAATCCACCTCGGGGCGGGCTTCCAGCTGCTGCAGGATCTGCCGTTCGGCGTCGTAGTTGCCCTTGGGCACGATCACCGCCACCATATTGTTGTTGCCGAAGGTGTTCTTGATCTTCTGGTGGGCGATCTGGCTCACGCTCTGTTTGGCGGTGACCAGGTCGGTAAAGCTGTAGCAGTAGGGACAGCGGTTGGCCAGCACGGCGGCAATGATGGCCACCACCACAAACACCGGCGGAACGATGAACCGGGTGGCCACGTCAAACTTGCCCAGGAAGGTGATCTGGGGGATGAGCTTGCGGTGGCGGGTAGCGTCGATCTTGTTGCTGAACACCATGAGCAGCCCGGGCATGAGGGTGAACACCGAGAGCAGACTGAACAGGATGGCCTTGATGAGCACAGTGGCCATGTCCCGCCCGATGCCGAAATGCATGAAAGCCAGGGCCGCCAGGCCGGAGATGGTGGTCAGGGAAGAGGAACTGATCTCCGGGATGGCCTTGGACAAAGCGGCAATGCAGGCTTCCCGGGTGTCCTTGGTCTCGTGCTCATCGGAAAAGCGGTGGCACAGGATGATGGCGTAGTCTATGGCCAGGGCCAGCTGCAAAATCACCGTCACCGAGTTGGAGATGAAGGAGATGGTCCCGCACAGGAAGTTGGTGCCCATGTTCAGCAGGGCTGCGGCGCCGAAGGTCATGAGAAGCACCGGCACCTCGGCATAAGCGCGGGAGGTCAGGGTCAGCACCACCACGATGATGACGGCAGCAATGACCAGAATGACCCCCATCTCGCTGGCCAGGTCGGCGGACATATCCTGCCCCACCTCGGTGTCGATGCAGGCGTCATACCCGGCCAGGGTCTCCCGGATGCCGTCCAGGGCCTGCAGGCTGATGTCGTCGGTGGCGGTGCCGTCAAAGGTGACGGTGTACAGGGCCGAAGCCTGCTTGTAGTGGTCGGCGGTATCGTCGAATTCCACGCTGTACACACCCTCCACATCTTCAATGGCATCGGCAAGGCCGGCGGCTGTGTCGTAGGTCACGTTGGATACCATCACCCGGGCGGTGCCGAAGGTGGTGAAGTTGTCGTTCATCACGGTCAGCCCCTGCCGGGTCTCGGTGTCGGCGGGCAGATAGGTGGTGATATCGTTTTCCACCTTCACCCAGCCGGAGGCCACCACGCTGAAGATCAGCGCCAGGGCATACAGCAGAAAGAACAGGTTGCGCCTGTCCACAATGAAGGTGGCGATTTTTTCCAGCCCGCCGGTTTTCGGCTTCTTTTCTTCCATGGCAGAAAAATCCTCCCGTTTTCAAGTCAAAAACAGCCCGCAGGCAGTGGGCTGTTTTACCATCTTAGTACGGGAAGAAGCCAAAAACCATATACAATATTGAACATGTGTAAAGAAATAGAAGGATTTTGCCCGGCTTTCCACACAAAAGGCCCCGGATTGTGGAATTTCCCGGCGGTGAAACCGGACTGCACCGGGGCCGGACAGTGACCCGGGCGTCTGAAAAAATTTTGTGAGAGGAACAGAAATTACTCGGCAACCGCGGCGGGAACATGATATAATAAAAGGCAGATAAAACCAGGCGTTCCACCGTCCCGTGGTCTTTGGCGGACCACACCGTCCGGCCGCGCATTTCGATGCCGTACTGCCGGAAAAATTCTGTATGAAAAGCAGCGAGCCATAAGCCTGCTGCCGAAAAATACATAACAAAGGAGAGATCCCCTATGGTTTCCCGCATCGTTCTGAACACCATCTCTTACCACGGCCACGGCACCATCGAGAACATCGTTCCCGAACTGACCTCCCGCGGCTACAAGAAGGCCTTTGTCTGCTCCGACCCCGACCTGATCAAGTTCGGCGTCACCAAGAAGGTCACCGACCTGCTGGATGCAGCCAACTTTGCTTACGCCGTGTACAGCGAGATCAAGCCCAACCCCACCATCCAGAACGTCCAGGACGGCGTGGAAGCCTTCAAGAAGGCGGAAGCCGACTGCATCGTTACCATCGGCGGCGGTTCCTCCATGGATACCGCCAAGGCCATCGGCATCATCATCAATAACCCCGAATTCTCCGACGTGCGCAGCCTGGAGGGGGTGGCCCCCACCAAGAAGCATGCGGTGTTTACCATCGCCGTGCCCACCACCGCCGGCACCGCTGCCGAAGTCACCATCAACTACGTGATCACCGATGTGGAGAAGCGCCGCAAGTTCGTCTGCGTGGACACCAACGACATCCCCGAAGTGGCCATCGTCGATCCCGACATGATGGCCTCCATGCCCAAGGGCCTGACCGCCGCCACCGGTATGGACGCCCTGACCCATGCCATTGAAGGCTACATCACCAAGGGCGCCTGCACCATCTCCGACATGTTCCATCTGGAAGCCATCCGCCTGATCTCCGAGAACCTGCGCGGCGCCGTGCAGAACACCCCCGAAGGCCGGGAAGGCATGGCCCTCGGCCAGTACATCGCCGGTATGGGCTTCTCCAACGTGGGGCTGGGCATCGTCCACAGCATGGCTCACGGCCTGTCCGCCCTGTATGATACCCCCCACGGCGTGGCCTGCGCCATCCTGCTGCCGGTGG
>CALXHS010000076.1 GCA_944388165.1 uncultured Gemmiger sp.
TGGTCGGCAAATTCCTGGTTCAGCGTTTCGGCCAGGGTGCGGGCATCCCCCAGATCCGCCTGGATATCCGCCAGGGTCTCCCCCGCATCCAGGCGGCTTTGCAGGTCACTGGCCAGATCGTTCATCACCCGCAGCCGGGTGGCACGGTCCAGGCGCAGATTCCGTTCCACCGTGTTCACATATCGCTTAACCTCGTTCATGGGGTTTCCTCCTTACAGAACTTTTCCACGCAGGCGGCAAAAGCATTCCAGGTGTCCATCTGCCGGGTCAGCACCTGCTGTCCCAGCGGGGTGACGGTGTAGACCTTGCGGGGCACCGGACGCTGTTTGTCCGGCGCGGTATTTTGCCAGGCGGAGGTGATGCAGCCGTCATCCTCCAGCCGGTACAGGATGGGATAAAGGGTGCCTTCTTTCAGGTCCAGGGCGCCGCCGCTGCCCCGACGCAGCCGCTGGATCAATTCGTACCCGTGGGACGGATGCTCTGCCAGCAGACGCAGCACCAGCATTTCCAGCACGCCCTTCTTCAGCTGCCGCTCAAAACGGGCGGTATCGGGGATATCGGGCATAAGCCCCCTCCTTTCCTTGTATTCCACTTTCATATTATTTAGTTTTACTAAGTATATATTATCACACAGTATATCAGCTGTCAATTTCGTTTTCCCATAGGCAAACAAAAACAGGACCCGCACAGCAGGTCCTGTTTTTTGGTTTCAGCTGTCTTGATAGGGATGCATCTGCACCACCGGCCATCCCAGCAGGGCGGCCGCGTTTTCATCATGGGTGACAAGGACGGTGTCCCTTTCCCCAGCCAGGCGGCGGATGGTCCCGGCAGCCTGGGCCACCAGTTCCGCATCCATGCCGGTGAAAGGCTCATCCAGCAGCAGCGTTCCCGCCTGGGGGCAAAGCAGCGCCCGCAGCAGGGCAGCGCGGCGTTTCTGCCCGCCGGAAAGCCGGACGCTGGGCAGGGCCAGGTCTTTGTCCCCAAAGCCCAGGGCCCGCAGTTCCGCTTCCGCGTTTTGGGGGTCCCCGCCGGTGAGAACAATGTTCCCCGCCGCCGTCAGCTGAGGGCAGAGGCGGTTTTCCTGAAAGACAGCCCCCACCCGCTCCACGCCGGTGACGGTGCCTTCATCCGGGGATTCCAGCCCCATCAGGATGCGCAGCAAGGTGGTCTTGCCGCAGCCGGAAGGCCCCATAATTACCAGAGGTCCGTTCACCTGCAAGGAAAAATCCCGCAGCACCGTGCGGCTGCCGAAGCGCTTTTCCAGGTGTTCCACAACAATGCTCACGGCGCTTTCACCTCCCCGCAAAGCCTTGTTTTCAGCCAGCGCAGGCCCCGGGCCGCCACCGCCGAAAGCAGAGCAGACAGCAGCACGATCACCAGCGTCCAGGCGAAAACATCGGGGGTGGACAGGGTGATCTTGGCGCGGTAGAGGGCATCCCCCACGCTGTGGTCAGGCAGGCCGATGACCTCGGCGGAAACGCCGCTCTTCCAGCACATGCCCATGGCGGCGATACAGCTTTCACTCAAGGAGGGAAAGACGCCGGGCAGCCAGATATACCGCAGCCGCTTGGACAGAGGCAGGCGGTAGACCCGGGCCATTTCCAGCAGCTGGGGGTCGGTGTCCGCAATGCCGCCCATGACCCCGGCATAGATCACCGGCAGCACATGGGTGAAGCTGACCACCACCGAGAGGTTGGCGCTGCTCACCCACAGCAAAGCCAGGATCACAAAACTGGCCACCGGCATGGCGCGGATGAGCTGCATGGGCGGCCCCAGCAGCACCCGCACTGTATGCCAGCGGGCCCCCGCCGCCCCCAGCACCAGACCGCCCACCAACGCCAGCACAAAGCCGGCCAGGATGCGCAAGGCGCTGAAAGCGATGCGGTGCCAGAACTGAGCGGTGGGAAACTGCACGGCCAACGCCTGCAGCGTCTGCACCGGAGTGGAAAGGAACAGCCCGCCATGGCCTAACGCCATAGCTGCCAGCTGCCACACTACCACCCAGAACACCACCGCTGCCGCAGTGTGCCAACGGGATGTATGCCGCAGATCAGGCGCCATAATAGAAGCCGTCGTCAGGCAGGGCGCCGCCCACACTGGTGGGATCGGCATCGTACAGGACCTGGAAGTAGGTTTCCAGAGCGGTACGCATCTCGCTGCCGGTGACAAAGACGATGTTGCATTCGGGCAGAGCCTTCTGGGCCAGGGCAGCCTTGGCCACGATGCCATAGCTTTCGCACAGGGCGGCGGTGCCTTCCAGGTCGGAGTTGGCTGCCTCGGTGCTGGCCTGGTAGGCAGTCAGGAAGGCATCAAAGGCTTCAGGGTCAGCTTCGATGGCATCGGTACGGGCCACCAGGACGCCGGTGACCAGCTGGGAACCGGCCACCTTCTCCCACTCTTCGGTCATGTCAAACTTGACGCTCAGGCCTTCCACCTGGGCCAGGGCGCTGGTCACGAAGGGCTGGGGCAGCATGGCGATGGTGCCTTCGCCCCGGGCAGTCATCTGGGCCACCACTTCGGTGGATTCGCTGAAGTATTCAATGGTCACATCGGTGTCCGGATCCAGGCCGTTTTCGCTGAGCACATAGCGCAGCACATATTCCGGGGTGGTGCCCTTGCCGGTGGTCAGGATGGTCTTGCCTTTCAGGTCGGCAATGCTCTGGTACTCGGTGTCGGAGTTTTCCACAATGTACAGCACGCCCAGGGTATTGATGGCCGCCACCTGCACGGCGCTGTCAGTCTTCTGGTACAGAGTGGCCGCCAGGTTGGCCGGAATGGCTGCGGCGTCCAGTTCGCCCTTCACCAGCAGAGGCACGATCTCATCCGCCGCGCCGTACATAGTAAAGTCGATGTCCAGGTCGCTTTCGCCCTTGTCCACCTCATCGATCAGGTTCACCAGGCCCATGGTGGTGGGGCCCTTCAGACCGGCCACCCGCAGAGCGGCGCTGTCGGCAGTTTCCGGGGTTTCGGCAGGCGCAGATTCCTCGGTGGCAGCAGGGACCGGGGCAGCCTGCGCTTCGGACGAAGAGGACGCGCCGCAGCCCGCCACAGATACCGCCAATGCCATTGCGGTGAAAACAGCCAGAATACGTTTGAATTTCAAAGTCATTTACCTCCCAGGGCCGCCGCAGGCGGTCAGATTTCCATTTGCTTTTGCCGCATTACTATACTATAATAAAGCAAGAATGTCGATTGCCGGTGCAACAGTTTTGCCCCGGCAACATTTGCGGCTTGCCGCCAACTCTCCACGAAAGGATCTTTGCGATGAATCTGCGGCCGTATTATCCCGTACTGCGCGGCACTTCCCTGCTGCGCGGCATGCGTGATGATGAACTGGATAAAATGCTGGACTGCTTTGCGCCCCGGGTGCGCCGGTATCAGAAAGGGGAATTTCTGATGCTGGCAGGCTACGAGACCAAGGAAGTGGGCATTCTGCTGGAAGGGCAGATCACCGCGCTGAAAAACACCCCCGACGGCAGCAGTGTAGCCATCACCGAAATGGGTGTGGGCGGACTGTTCGGGGATGTGCTCTCCGGGTCCAGCACCAAAAGCCCGGTGAGCGTCATGGCCCAGACCGACAGCCTGGCCATCTATCTGCCCTACGAAAAGATCATCCACCCCTGCGCCCACCTGCACGAAAGCCACTTGCAGCTTTTGCAGAACCTGGTGCTGACCATCTCCAACAAATATTTTGCCCTGGACCGCCGGGTGGAGCTGCTCATCTGCAAGAGCCTGCGGGTGCGCATCAGCCTGTGGCTGCTGGAACAGGCGGAGGAAGCCGGGCAGGACACCTTTGCGGTGCCCCTGACCCGGGCCGGTCTGGCCGAATACCTGAACTGCGACCGCAGCGCCCTGAGCCGGGAGCTGGGCCGTATGCAGCGGGACGGACTGATTGAGACCTTCCGTGGAAGTTTCAAAATTCTGGATAAAGAACGCCTGCGCCACCAGTGCCAGGAATGAGGTAATACCATGAACCATCGCCAGACCCCTGTTTTGTATATCGTCATCCCCTGCTACAACGAGCAGGAGGTTCTGCCCATCACCGCCCCGCTGTTTCTGAAAAAGATCACTGATCTGACGGCAGCCGGCAAGATCAGCCCCGACAGCCGGGTTCTGTTTGTGAACGACGGTTCCAAGGACAACACTTGGAAGATCATCCGGGAGTTGGCGGAGCAGGACCCCCATTATCTGGGCATCTGCCAGAGCCGCAACCGCGGACACCAGAACGCCGTGCTGGCCGGGCTGATGGAAGCCAAGGACTGCTGCGACATCACTATTTCCATCGACTGCGACGGACAGGATGACATCAACGCCATGGACGCCATGGTGGACGCCTACCTGGACGGCTGCGAAGTGGTATATGGTGTGCGTTCCAGCCGCCAGACCGACACCTTTTTCAAGCGGTTCACCGCTGAGTGTTTCTATAAGCTGCTCAACGCCATGGGGGCGGAAGTGGTGTTCAACCACGCCGACTACCGCCTGATGAGCGCCCGGGTGCTGAAGGAGTTTGCCAACTTCAAAGAGGTCAACCTGTTTTTGCGGGGCATGGTGCCGCTGGTGGGCTTCAAGAGCACGGCGGTGCCCTATGAGCGGCATGAACGCATTGCGGGTGAAAGCCACTATCCCCTGTCCAAAATGCTGAGCCTGGCTTTTGACGGCATCACCAGTCTTTCGGTAAAGCCCATCCGGTTCATCACCGGGTTTGGCGTGCTGGTGGCTCTGATTTCCTTTATCGGGGTGATCTGGGCCATCATCGAAGCTCTCATCGGAGCCACCGTATCCGGCTGGGCTTCCACCACCTGCATCATCTGCTTTGTATCCGGTGTGCAGCTGATCTGCCTGGGCATTATCGGGGAGTATATCGGCAAGATCTACATGGAGACCAAGGGCCGTCCCCGCTACATCATCAGTGAACGCACCTGGGAAGAGGAGGACAACGCATGAGCCGTCAGGTATGGAAGGGTTCTACCCTGCTCAATCCGGAACCGCCGGTGCTGGTCAGCTGCGGGCCGCTGGATAAGCCCAACCTGATCACGGTGGGCTGGTGCGGCACCATCTGCACCCAGCCGTCCATGCTGTCCATCAGCGTGCGGCCGGAACGGTACAGCTATGACCTTATCAAGGACAGCGGCGAGTTCGTGGTGAACCTGCCCACCGAGTCCCTGACCCGCGCCGTGGACTGGTGCGGTGTGAAGAGTGGCCGGGACGTGAACAAGTTCGCTGCCATGAACCTCCACGCAGCCCCCGCCGCCAAGGTGGGTACCGTCCTGCTGGAAGAAAGCCCCCTGAACCTGGAATGCAAGGTCACCCAGCGTATCCCGCTGGGCAGCCATGATCTGTTTCTGGCGGAAGTGGTGGCGGTGGATGTGGCCGAAAGCCTGCTGGACGAAAAAGGCAAACTCTGCCTGGACAAGGCAAAACTCATCGTCTACTCTCACGGGGAGTACATGGCCCTGGGCCGCCGCCTGGGAACTTTTGGATACAGCGTGCGCAAGAAAATCAAACGCCGCAAATAAAAATCATAAAAACAGCCGCTGCCGGGATGGTCCCCGACGGCGGCTGTTTTTGTTTTTGCCTGTTGAAGCAAAGGACCCGCCGCAGCGGGTCCGAACCCCTCTGCGGCGGGTCTTGAAAAGGTTGATGAAAATTCGGATTACTTCTTCTGGACGTACTTCAGGCAGTCGAGCATAACGGCGACCAGGATGATGATGCCGGAGAAGACGAACTGCAGGTTGGTGTCAATGCCCAGAGTGGTCAGGGAGTAGGTCAGAGCGGTGAAGATGAAGACGCCGACCACAACGCCGGAGATCTTGCCGATACCGCCGGTGAAGGAGATACCGCCCACGACGCAGGCCGCGATGGCGTCCATTTCCCAGCCCTGGCCGTAAGCAGCGGAGCCGGAACCCACCATGCGGATGCATTCAAGCCAAGAACCGAAGCCGTACAGGACACCGGCCATGACAAAAGCGCCCACAGTGACCAGGAAGACGGAAATACCGGAAACGGAAGCCGCTTCGGGGTTGCCGCCCACGGCGTACAGGTTCTTGCCGAAGGTGGTCTTGTTCCAGATGAACCAGACGATGACCACGGCAGCCACAGCCCACAGGATGATGGTGGGGAAACCGTTGATCTTGGGAATGATCATGCCGGGGATGTTGGACTCAATGGCACCGAAGGACACGCCCTTGGTGGAGTAAGTGACCAGACCGAAGATGACCAGCATGTTGGCCATGGTGGAGATGAAGGGGTGCATCTTGAACTTGGCGGTGAAGAAACCGGCGATGGTGGTGAAGATGGTGCACAGCACGATGCAGACCACCAGAGCCAGCAACACGCGCCCGATGACCGGCAGGCCGGAGAAGTCAAACACATGGCCGAACACAGAACCGGTGTTGGGGCCCTGATGCATCACAATGGTGGCAGCGGTCATGCCCATGCACACCATACGGCCGATGGACAGGTCGGTGCCGGCCAGAAGGATCAGGCCCGCAACGCCCAGAGCCAGGAACATACGGGGAGAAGCCTGCTGCAGGATGTTCAGGATGTTGTTGACGGTGAGCAGCTGCACATTCTTGACGATGGGAGTGATGATGCACAGCGCGATGAAGATGACGATGATTGCCAGGTACAGACCGTTGCGCAGCAGGAAGTCACGGCGGTTGAAGGTGTACTTGTAGTTTTCCCATCTCTGGGCCATAACCTCGGGCACCGTGAACTTGGACATGCGCAGCATGTCGATCAGGTGATACTTGTGGTCAAAGGCGGCATGCTGACGGTCCTTGACAGCCTGCAGGTCCTTGTCCAGCTGCATCTTGGCGTCGAAAAGACGGTTCTTGTGAACATACTTTTCGTCCTTGATCTCATGGGAGTCGCTGAGCTTGGCCAGGGTGGCCTGATGCTCTTGCTGCAACTGTGCCACGGCGGCCTTGTACTTTTCCTGAGCGGCGACCTTTTCCACCTTGCAGCTTTCCACAACAGCCTGATAATACTCGGTGTTGTAGTGCTCTTTCAGGTAGCTTTCGGCTTCGCTGATCAGCTTGGCGATGGCGTCCTTGTTCTTGGCTTCCACCGCCTTGGCCTTTTCCAGTTCGGCCTTCAGCTGTGCAATCTTGGCATCCTTCTCCTGCTGGGTATAGATGCGGTCGCGCTTGAGGTTATCGATGTTGTTCTGGATCTCGATCACCTTGTCGGTGCCGTCTTCACGCAGGGCGTTGATCTTGTCCTGAATCGCGCCGACATGATCGTTGATCGGCTGCAGAAGCGCTGCTTCCTGTTCAGCCGTCAGGATTTTTGTTTTTTCAGTTTCCATAAATCATTTCCCCCACTTACAGGTATTTCGCACTGAGTCTCAGCAGCTCTTCCTGGTTGGTCTCTTTGGTATTGACGATGCCGGAAAGCCGTCCGTTGGACATGACGCCGATCCGGTTTGTGATGCCCAGGATCTCAGGCATTTCGGAGGAAACAACGATGATCGTCTTTCCCTGCTTTGCCATGTTGATGATCAGTTCGTAGATCTCGTACTTGGCGCCGACGTCGATACCGCGTGTCGGTTCGTCCATCATAAAGACCTGCGGTTCACGTTCCAGCCATTTGCCGAAGATGACCTTCTGCTGGTTGCCGCCGGAAAGGCTGGTGATCATGTCGTCCGGGCCCATGCACTTGGTGTGCATGATCTTGATCTCCTTCTTGGTGGCCTTGACCATCTTGGGGTTGGACAGCGCCACACCGGCCTTGTACTGATCCAGGTTCGCAATGGTGGTGTTGAAGGTCAGGTCACATTTGAGGAACAGGCCGTTGGCCTTGCGCTCCTCTGTAATCAGGGCGAAGCCATGCTCGATGGCATCCTTGGCGTTGTTGAAGTTCATCAGGCGGTCCTTGAAGTAGACACGTCCGGCAGCGCGGGTACGCACGCCGAAGATGGTTTCCAGCAGTTCGGTACGGCCGGCGCCCACCAGACCGTACAGGCCGAAGATCTCGCCTTCCCGCACATCAAAAGAGATGTCCTGCAGGTGAGGCGCATACTTGGTGGACAGGTGCTGGACCGACAGGATGGTGTCCCCGGGGGTGTTGTCCACCGGCGGGAAGCGGCTTTCCAGAGAACGGCCGACCATGGCGGAGATCAGTTCGTTCATGTTGGTGTCCTTGGCATCCTTGGTCATGACCAGGTTGCCGTCACGCAGCACCGAGATCTGATCGCAGATCTCGAAGATCTCGTCCATCTTATGGGAAATGTAAATCAGAGAAATGCCCTGCTCTTTCAGCATCCGCATCATCTCGAAGAGCTTGTCGACCTCCTGCACGGTCAGGGAGGAGGTGGGCTCGTCCAGAACGATGACCTGCGAGTTGTAGGAGATGGCTTTCGCAATCTCGCACATCTGACGCTGGGAAACGGACATGTTCCGCATGGGCTGGGTCAGGTTCACGGTCATACCGAGTTTGCGGAACAGCTCGGAGGCCTTTTTCTTCATTCGAGTCTCGTCAACAACGCCGGCGGAATTGACCGGATAGCGGCCAAGGAACAGGTTATCGATGACGTTGCGTTCCAGGCACTGGTTCAGTTCCTGGTGGACCATGGCAATGCCATTTTCCAGGGCATCTTTGGGCCCGGAAAAGCTGATCTCCTTGCCGTTGAGGAAGATCTTGCCTTCGTCCTTCTGGTAGGTGCCGAACAGGCACTTCATCATCGTGGACTTACCGGCGCCGTTTTCGCCCATAAGCCCCATGACAGTTCCGCGCTTGACGTCGAGGTTAATATGGTCAAGAACCCGGTTGCGGCCGAAGGACTTGCTCATACCACGAATTGACAAGACGATATCGTCTTTCGCTTCTGCCATTCTATTTACTCCCGTATCTGCAAATTAACAGTTTCAGCCATGAACTGACGCTGCCGTGTTTTTCATCAAAAAACGCTATTAGGGAGAAGCTGCTGTGCATATCCGCTCCCTAATAGCAAGTGGGTTTACCTGTTAATGAATCGGATCACCGCACCGCGGTGGGAAATCACTGGCTCAGCAGAGCAGTGTAGGAAGCACCGTTGTCCGTCTTGACCATGTTGATGGCGAAAGCATCATACTGGCTGGGGTTGCTCAGACGGTTGGTGATGTTGGCTTCGGTCTGGCCGTCGCCGGCGATGTACTCAACTTCCAGGTTCAGCAGATCGTCGTACTTCTGCAGCAGGGGCTGGTAGGTGGAGCCCAGGAAGTTATCGGCGGAGTTGTAGATGTCCAGCCAAACCTTCTTGGTGGGATGAGCGGTGGCATCCAGCTGGTTGGAAACGGGCTCATAGACCTTGGTGGAGTCGGTGAAGTCCTGATAGTTCTCAGCGGTGACGGCCACGTTCAGAGCGTAGTAGGAGCGCTCGGACTCAACATACTTGTAAACGTCGTCGGTCAGGACGTTGCCGGCGTCATCGGGGGTGCCGATACCGGTGTCGATGTCCACGCCGTCCAGAGCGTTGCGCAGAACACGCAGGGTCAGGTAAGCCTGAACGTCGGCGTGCTGGCTGATGGTGCCGCCGTAGCCTTCCGCGATAGCGGCAACGGCGTCGGTGTTGGCGTCATAACCGAAGGTGGGAACGCATTCAGCCTTGGACCAGGCGTTGAACATGGACATGCCCATGCCGTCGTTGTTGGAAACGACCACGTCGATGGAGTCGCCGAAGGAAGCGGACCAGGTGCCGATGGCGTTACCGGCGGTGGCAGCGTCCCAAGTGGCGCCGGCAGAGTTCTTCATTTCCTGAGAAGCCAGCTCACGGACGATGTAGGTCTTGCCGTTGACTTCCAGAGAACCATCCTTAACGGAGGTAGCGGTGCCGTCGGTGTTGGTGCCGACAGGAGCGCTGTCGATGGCGCCGTCCACTTCAACGCCGGTGCCCAGGGCAGAGCGGACGCCGCGGGTACGGGCGATGGAGTCGTTGTGGCCGATATCGCCGATGGCCAGAACGTAACCGATGATGCCGTCGCCGTTGCGGTCGATGGTATCAATGTTCTTCTGGATGTAATCCAGAACCATCTGGCCCTGCAGTTCAGCACCCTGGTTGGCGTCGAAGCCGACGTAATAGGTGTTATCGTTGAAGGTCAGAGCATTCATATCCAGCTCGCCGGTGGAGCTGTTGGAGGGCTGACGGTTGAACCAGACGAGGGGCTTGTCCTTGTTGGCAACGTCGCCGGAAGCGGTGGCCTCAGTGTTTTCGGTGGTAGCGGCTTCGGAAGTGCCGGTGGAAGCGGTAGAGCTGGAACCGGTGTCAGAACCGCCGCAGGCGGCCAGGCTCAGAGCCATGGCGGCTGCCAGGGTGAGTGCAAGAGCTTTTTTCATAATGTTTCTCCTTCTTGCTTTGGTTTGATTTTGCGGGGCTGTTCCTCTCTCAGTCCCGCCTGACAATACTTATGGTAAAGGAAAAACACCCTGTTTTCAAGGTGAAATTTCACCGAAATACAGGGTGTTTTTTTATCCCATTTGTCTGTTTTGTACGCTTTTTGTCGCACGCTTTTGTGCATTTTGGACGGGTAATTCTTGAAAATATGGAACAAATTTCCGCCGAAATTCCATTAATCGAACGCAAACAGTGCCTTCTGGCTGTCCATGGCAAACAGGTTATCCCGGTCCACGATACGGGTGGACGTATCCACGATGGACTGCAGCTCCCGGGCTCGTCCGGTAAGCAGTTTATAGGCGCTTTCCACCCCCAGATACCCCATGGCATAGGGGTTCTGTACCACCAGGGCGTCCACCTCCCCTGTCTGCAGGTCATCCACCGTATCCACGTTGCTGTCAAATCCCACTAGGAATACCGTATCCGACATTTCCAGCCCGCGCACCGCTGCCGCGGCACCCACGCTGGTGGGTTCGTTGAAAGCCAGCAGCACGTTGATCTCCGGGTGTTCCTGCAGCAGGGCTTCCGTGTCGGCCTGAGCCGATTTTGCTTCAGCGCGGGTATTGATCGTCTGCACCACCCCGACCCGGCCGCTGTCCGTCAGAGTTTCCCGGGCGCCCCGTTCACGCTCCTGACCGTTGGCGCTGTTCAGGCCGTAGTTGATGATGCCCACATTCAGTTCTCCTTCCACCCGTTCCAGCGCGGCCCGGGCAGCCATGGCACCGGCGGCATAGTTGTCGGTGCCGATGTAGGAAGCCACCGCCGTGGAGTTTACGTCCGAGTCAATGGCAATGATGCCAACCCCCTTCTGGGCCGCGGCGTCAATGGCATCGGCGGTGTTCTCATAGTCGGTGGCGGAAAAGAGGATGACCTCGGCGCCGTCGGCCACAGCCTGCTCCACAAGGGTGTTCTGAGCTGCATAGTCCTCCTCCGATTCGGGAGCAGTGATGGTCAGGTCGATGTTATATTCCGCGGCGGCAGCCTGGGCGCCCGCAAACATGGAAAGGAAAAACTGAGTCTCGGCAGATTTGACCACCAGCGCCACTTTATGGGGGTCCCCTGCTGTGGAAGTCTGCAGGCAGCTTGTGAGCAGCAGGCTCAGAGCCGCCGCCCAGGCTGCCAGGATCAGCCGTTTGGCCGGGCGGGTCTTATTTTGTCTCATATTTACCCTCCCGTACTTGCGGCATGCGGATCTCCACGCAGGTGCCTTCGTCCAGTTCGCTTTCGATACGCAGGCCGTACCCTTCGCCGAAATAGATGCGAAGACGGTCGTTGACATTCTTGATCCCGATACCGGTACGGTCTCCGGGTTCGCTATGCAGGATGTGGCGCACCTGTTCCTCGTCCATGCCCACACCGTCATCCCGCACGCGGAAGAGGATATCCTCACCGTCGCGGCAGACCTCCACATCGATGTGCCCGGGTTCCACCATCAGGTCCAGGCCATGGGTGATGGCGTTTTCCAGGATGGGCTGCAGGGTGATCTTGTTGCACAGGCAGTCCAGACAGCTTTCGTCCACCGTGAACTGGTAGGAGAGCTGATTTTTGTAGCGGTATTTCTGGATCTGCAGATAGCTTTCGGCGTGCTCCAGTTCTTTGCGGATGGGAATGAGTTCGTGCCCCTTGCTGATGCTGATGCGGAACAGCCGGGCCAGGGCATGCACCATGGAGACCGCGTCGGCATTGCGGTTCTGCTCGCACATCCAGGCGATGGAGTCCAGGGTATTATAAAGGAAATGGGGGTTGATCTGCGCCTGCAGCGCCTTGAGTTCGGTCTTGCGCAGGTTGACCTCCTCCTCCCGCACAGTGGCCATCAGGTGCTGGATACGCTGAACCATATGGCCGAAGGAATCGGAAAGTTCCTCCACCTCCCGGGTACCGGCCACCGGTTCGTAGGTAAAGTGGTCGGCGTCCTGCTCAAACCGCTCCATGGCTGCGGTCAGGGCTGCCAGCGGGCGGGACAGAATGCGGGAAAGCACCCATCCGGCCCCCAGGACCACGGCCAGCACAGTGAAGGCCACCGCCAGACAGATGCGCAGCATGGTCTTGACGCTCAGATCCACCAGCTCGTCCACATAGCTGACGCCCACCACCCGCCAGGTGCTGTCCTCGATGCCGGTGATGGAGTAGATGACCGTTTCCTCCGCCCAGGTACCGTCGGGCATCTGGGCCAGGCGGGCGGTGTCCTCACTTTTCAACCCGGAGTAGATCAGCTGCTGCTGGGGATGGTAGACGATGTTGCCCTCCTCATCCATGAGGAAGCAATACCCGTGGGCGCCGATGCCCACGTTGGAGATGTATTCCGAGATGGTGGAGAAGCTGATGTCCAGAGAGATCCAGTCTGCCTCTTCATTGCCGTTTAGCCGGGACGCCATGGTGACCACCCAGGGATAGTATCCCTCAAAGATGGTTTCCACATGGGGCGGAGTGACATAGCTGTCGGTCTCAGCGGCGCGCCGGGCATCAAAGGAAAGATTCTGCAGGATCTCGTCCCGGGGCTTATGGTCCAGCACCCAGCAATCCAGCAGGTCCCCTTCCTCGGTGTAGGTGGTCACAGCCACCACGTCCGGGCGCACCCGAAGAAGGTCCCGCAAAAACTCGTCCCGCTCGGTGCTGCGGTACCACATGGAGGTCTGGACCAGTTCCATGACCTCGTTCATATCCCGCACATAGCGGGCCACCGTGACGGCGGCCTGGGTGCAGGCCTGGGCGCTGGCGGTGCGGGCGCTCTGGACCATACCGGCCCGGTACTGGGCGATGAAGAAGGTGCTGACCGCACACAGCACCACCGCCGTGATTCCGGCCACCATCCCCACCAGAATGACCCAAAGCCGGGGCAGACGGCGGCCCTGCCGCTTGCCGGGGGTCATCGCTGGGCTCCCTGCTGGCGGCGCAGCGCGTTGGGAGAGGTGCCGCAGTATTTCTTGAAGCAGTAGCTGAAATAGTGCTGGTCGGTATACCCGCAGCGGGCAGCGATCTGCTGGATCTTCAGCGGGGTGGTCATGAGCAGTTCCTTGGCGGCATCCATCCGCTTGCCGATGAGGATATTGATGAAGGTTTCCCCCGCATACTTCTTGATGCAGGCACTGAGATGGTTGGGGCTCACATCCAGCATGGCGCTGAGGGACACCAGGGACAAATCCTCATCCATATAATGTTCGTCGATGGCGGCCAGTGCCTTCTGACACAGCAGGCTGCCGCCCTTTTTCTGCTGGGTGCTGAGCTGGTCCATGGCCCCCAGGCACAGATCCTGAAGAGCCTGACGCAGTTCGCCGGTGCTGCGGTAACGGAAAGACAGGTCGGGCAGAAGTCCCCGCCGGTCCAGTTCGGTGATGGCTTCCGGCCCGGCACCGGCTTCCAGCAGGCGGTAAACTTCCGCCATCAGCTGCACCGCCACCGCGTCCAGCCAGGGGCCGCCGCTTTCGCCGGGCTGCTGGCTGCACATGCGGGTCAGGCCGGAACACACCGCATCCCGGTCCCCGGCGCGAAAGGCCGTTTTGACCTCTTCCAGGCAGGCAGTCATCGCTGCCGCCGCCGCAGGGGTACCCCGGCGCACGTCGGTGATGTACTGCACGCTTCCCTCTTCGGCGGGGGCAAAGCTGGCGGCTTCGGCAGCCTCCCGGTAGGCAGCGTGCAGTTCGCTCAGCCGCTCGGTGCGGCGGCTGACCCCCACGCTGCCTTTGCGGCCCAGCACACGGGTGGCCGTCTGGAGGATCTCATCCGCCAGAATGTGCAGATATTCCTCGAAGTCCGAAGCGTTGCCCATGAGCACCGCCACCACCTTGCCGGGGGCGCAGAACACCGCATGGCGCAGGTACTTGCCTGCCAGGGCTTCGATGACCCGCACAAAGGTGGGCAGGGTGCAGTTGTTGCCTTTTTCATCGTACAGGGAGGCGGTCATCACCACATACAGGGGATGGTCGTCCGCCCCCCGCAGCAGCCCGCAGCGGCAGGCGTCGGACCGCAGGAGAAACTCGGTATCATGGGGCGGCAGCTCGGCGTGGCCGTCCAGCACCAGGGGAACCAGAAACTCGTCCCGCCCGGTAAGGGCCGCCGCCGCGTTGAGTTGCTGCTGGAATGCCTCAAACTGGCGGTCGATCTTTTCATGGATGCCCCGCAGTTCCGCCGCCAGACCGTCCATGGTCAGGGGCTTGAGCATATAGCTGATGATATTGTACTGGATGGCCTGCTTGGCGTATTCGAAATCATCGTATCCGCTCAGGAAAGCGATGTGCATGGCAGGGCGGATCTCCCGCACCTGCCGGGCCAGCTCGATGCCCGAGATAAAAGGCATACGGATATCGGTGAGAAGCAGGTCCGGCTCCAGCTTTTCCACCAGTTCCAGGGCGTCCAGACCGTTGCTGGCGTCGCCCACCAGGCGGAAGCCCAGGTCTTCCCACGGGATCATGGTGCATACGGCCTGGCGCAGCTCGTCCTCGTCATCCGCCACCACGACGGTATAGATTGTTTGGTCTGCCATGGGTGGGTTCCTTCCTCTTGTTTCTTGTTACTGCCCGGCCTGTTCTTCTGCCAGGGCTTTCTCCGCCTTGCGGCGCATCCGTTCCCGCTGGGCGGCTTCCTGCCGTTTCCAGCGGGCGTAAGTGTCGGGGCGCACGGTCTCGGTGCAGCGGGCAAAGTTCCAGTGCAGGCCGTCCCGCCGGGACAGCTTGAACCGCACGAACCAGGGCCCGTGCTCTGCACAGGTGCCCTCGGTATAATAGCCGGTGTTGCCCCGCTTGAGCCAGATATCTCCCAGGGTCAGCGGCGCGCCGCACACCGGGCAGTTCACTTCACACAGGGCCGGGTCGGTCTTGTAGGCGTCGTGCTCCATCAGGCCGAACCAGGTGCGCACATCATGGTATTCCGCTTCGGGGTCGGTGAGCAGCGCCTCGGTGAGGAGAGCCTCCTCATCAGGATAGGCAGCCAGACCTTCGGCCAGGGGCAGCTTGCGGCAGACCTTCACGGTATACAGCGCGTCGTCCAGGGCGTTGTGGAAGGGGTCCTGCTTTTCGATGCCCAGGCGGTCCACCACGCTTTCCAGGGTCATCCCCTCCCCTTCCTTGCGGGGATAGGCCCGCAGGAAGATGCGCTGCAGGTCGTACCAGCGGGTGGGCCAGCTTTCGTCCAGACCGCACAGGAAGAGGTTCTGCTTGAGCACCGGCACGTCGTCCAGACCCCACTCGGCAAATTCCGCGTCCGGCCCGGCCCACTTCACAAAACGGGCCAGACCTTCGGCAATGGGCACGCCGGCGTCCAGGTCCCCCTGGCTCATGCCGGTGACCTTGGCGATGTGCTTCTGCAGCTTGCGGAAGATGCGGGGACGCAGGGTGATTTCAAAGGTATCCAGCACTTCGGCGGTCTCGCTGATGCGCACCGCACCGATCTGGATGATCTCCCCCCGCAGGGTGAGTTCAGTATCATGGTAACGGAAGGTCTTGGGCTGATACCCAATGTTCCATTCCAGGTCAAATACAATGAGATTTCTGCCCACGGTCATACCTCCCGGCCCAGAATAAAGCGTTCCACCGCCACGCCCACGCCGTCGTGGTCGTTGTCGGTGCTGACGAAACCGGCCGCGGCTTTGACCGGCGGCACGGCGTTGCCCATGGCCACCCCCAGCCCGGCGAACTTGATCATGGGCAGATCGTTCCAACCGTCGCCGCAGGCTATGAGCTCGGCAGGGGTCAGGCCCAGGGTCTGGAGCAGCGTGTTCAGGGACGCTGCTTTCTCCACCCCCAGGGGCATGGTTTCAATAAAGAAGGGCGCCGAGCGGTAGATGGACAGCTTGCCCGCGAATTCCTGCTGCATCAGCTCTTCCACGTGGGGCATATCCACCGGGTCGCCCACCAGCAGCAGTTTGTTGATGGGATAGGTCACCTCGGCGGGCAGGTCGGGCACCTGGCGCACCGGCAGCTTGTTGATGCGGGCTTCCTCCAGCACGTAGGGGTGGTCGGGCACCTCGGTGACGATGCCTTCGCTGTCATAGGTCAGGGGCACCACATTCCAGTACCGGGCAAAGGTGCACACGGTGGGGATCAGATCTACCGGGAAGGCATGCTGCACCAGTTCGGCGCCGGTGGCACAGTCGATGATCTTGCCGCCGTTATAGCTGAGGATATAGCCTCCGGTCTGTTCCAGTCCCAGTTCCTTGGCCAGCGGGCGGATGCCTGCGGTGGGGCGGCCGCTGGCCAGCACGATGCGCACCCCCTGTTCCGCTGCTTCCCGCAGGGCGGCTGCGGTGCGGGGGGTAACGACTTTTTCGCTGTTGGTCAGGGTGCCGTCCAGATCCAGGGCCAAAACTTTATACTGCGTCATGTTTGCTGCTCCTTGCCGGTTTTGTTTTTTTAACATTGTACCCCAAAGCCCGGTATTGCGCAAGGGCGGCGCACAGGGCGGGCAGGGACAGAACAAGGCGCCCCGGCCTGCAAAAGGGCGGGGCGCCTTGAATGGTTCATGATGGAAAATTACTTCGCAGCCTTGGTGCTCTTTTTGGCAGCGGGCTTCTTGGCGGCGGGCTTGGCCTCAGCCTTAACCTCAGCCTTGGGAGCAGCGGCCTTCTTGGCAGCGGGGGCCTTCTTCTCGGCAGCGGGCTTGGTCTCCGCAGCGGCTTTCACCTCAGCGGCGGGCTTGGCTTCGGCCTTGGGGGCGGCAGCCTTCTTGGCAGGGGCCTTCTTGGCAGGGGCCTTCTTGGCGGGAGCCTTCTTCTCAGCGGCGGGCTTGACTTCCTCCGCGGGCTTGGCTTCGGCTTCAGCCTTGGCCTTGGCGGCAGCCTTCACAGCCTTGGGCTTGCGGGTGACTTCGGCGATGACCCAGTGCTGGTTGTCGCCGTTCACGTCGGCCCAGATCTGCAGGCCGGCGCCGTTTTCGGTGTTCATGCCCACCACGTCCAGGCACTTGCCGGCCAGGTTGGACTTGATCTTGACGCGGCCGTCATTGCCGGCTTCCACGACCCACAGCTGGCTGCTGGCGGGAGCGCCTGCCCACTGATGCACAGCGGTGCCGTCGGCCACGCCGCCCTGATACAGGTCCAGCATCTTGCCGGTGAAGCGGTTCTGGATGCGGTAGACGCCTTCGCCCGCACGGACGAAGTTCCACTGCTGCCATTCGGCGTTGGCATTGTCCCACAGCTGGATGCGGGCGCCGTCTTCGGTGTTGTAGTCGGCAACTTCCACAACCTTGCCGTTGGCGGCACTGATGGTGTAGAACTTGTCTTCCTTGATCACGGTCTGAGCGACCTTCTTGCTGACTGCCATTGTGATACCCCTCCTGAAAGGTTTGTTTTTATACGTTTTATTAACTCTTTGGCAGGCCGTCGCCCGCGCAAAATCAGTGCGCTTTCAATCCCTCTGGCGGCGGCGAAAGAACGGCAAACGCCGTCCCTATGTGATTATTATAGCCAAAGTTTTCCAGTCCGTCAAGTTTTTGGCGTTCTAACGGCAAGTTGTACAAAAAATGCCGGGATGTTCAGCAACATCCCGGCATTATTCCGCATTTTCTCAGGAATTTTCCGCAAAATTACCGGTATAAAGCCGATAATAGCGGCCCTTCTGCTCGATGAGTTCGTCGTGGGTACCGCGCTCGATGATGCGGCCCTGTTCCAGCACCATGATGCAGTCGGAGTTGCGCACGGTGGACAGGCGGTGGGCAATGACAAAGGTGGTGCGGCCATACATCAGGCCGTCCATGCCCTGCTGCACCAGGGTCTCGGTGCGGGTATCGATGGAGGAGGTGGCCTCGTCCAAAATCAGCACCGGGGGGTCCGCCACGGCGGCGCGGGCGATGGCCAGCAGCTGGCGCTGGCCCTGGCTCAGGTTGGTGCCGTCGCCGGTAAGCATGGTATCGAAACCGTTGGGCAGACGGCGGATGAAGAGTTCGGCGTTGGCCAGGCGGGCCGCGGCGCGGCATTCTTCATCGGAAGCGTCCAGGCGGCCGTAACGGATGTTGTCCATGACGGTGCCGGTGAACAGGTGAGTATCCTGCAGCACGATGCCCAGAGAGGCACGCAGATCGTCCTTCTTGATGCTGGTGATGTCCAGGCCGTCATACAGGATCTGGCCCTTCTGGATATCGTAGAAGCGGTTGATCAGGTTGGTGATGGTGGTCTTGCCGGCGCCGGTGGAACCGACGAAGGCGATCTTCTGGCCCGGACGGCCATACAGGTTGATGTCGTGCAGGACGATCTTTTCGGGCACATAGCCGAAGTCCACATCCTTGAAGACGATGTCGCCCTTGAGTTCCACATAACGGTTGGTGCCGTCCTTCTGGGGCACCTTCCAGGCCCACAGACCGGTGCGGGTCTGGGCTTCGGTGACGGAATCGTCGAGCAGGCGCTTGGCGTTGACCAGAGTGATGTTGCCTTCATCCACTTCGGAGGGTTCATCCAGCAGGTCGAAGATACGCTGGCCGCCGGCCAGGGCCATGACGATGGAGTTGAACTGCATGGACACCTGGTTGATGGGCATGTTGAAGCTGCGGTTGAAGGACAGGAAGCTGGCCAGCTTGCCCAGGGTCAGGCCGGTGGTGCCGGACAGAGCCAGGGCGCCGCCGATGATGGCGCAGAGCACATAGCTCAGGTTGCCCAGCTGACCGTTGAAGGGCATGGCTACCAGAGAGTAGGTGTTGGCCTTGTTGGCGCTTTCGAACAGTTCGTCGTTGAGGATGTTGAATTCCTCGATGGCCTTTTCTTCGTGGCAGAAGACCTTGACCACCTTCTGGCCGTTCATCATCTCTTCAATAAAGCCGTTGACCTTGCCCAGTTCCCGCTGCTGGGCCACAAAGTAGCGGCCGGAGTTGCCCGCCAGGTAGCGGGTGACCAGCAGCATGACGCCCACCATGACCAGGGTGACCAGGGTCAGGGGCACGCTGAGGAAGATCATGGAGATGAGCACGCCGATGATGGTGATGCCGCTGTTGAGCATCTGGGGGATGCTCTGGCTGATCATCTGGCGCAGGGTGTCGATATCGTTGGTGTACACCGACATGATATCGCCATGGGCATGGGTATCGAAGTACTTGATGGGCAGGGTCTGCATGTGGGTGAACAGCTCGTCACGCAGCTTTTTCAGAGTGCCCTGGGTGATAATGGCCATCAGACGGGTCTGGGTGAAGGTAGCGGCCACACCGATGGCATAGAAGGCGCCGGTGCGCAGGATGGCCCCCAGCAGGCCGGAGAAGTCGTTGCTTTTCTCGGTGAGAAGGGGCAGGATGTAGGAGTCGATCAGGGTCTGCATGAACAGGGTGCCCTGGATGTTGGCCAGGACCGAGATGACGATGCAGGCCACCGCGATGATATACGGCACCCGGTACACCTGGAGCACATAGCCCATGATCCGCTTGAGGATCTTGCCGGGGTTCTTGACCTTGGGACGGGGGCCATGAGGGCCGCGGCCCGCCCGTACTTCTTTCACACGTTCCTGAGCCATTATTCGTCGCCCCCCTTCTCGTCAAAATCGCCGCCGCCCTTGGTCTGGCTGCGATACACTTCCTGATAGATCTTGTTGGTTTCCAGCAGTTCCTGCGGCGTGCCCCAGCCCTGGATGCGGCCGCCGTCCAGCACCAGAACATGGTCGGCATGCTCGATGCTGGAGATGCGCTGGGCGATGATGAACACGGTGGTGCCGGGGATTTTTTCGGCAAAGCTGCTGCGGATCTTGGCATCGGTGGCGGTGTCCACGGCGGAGGTGGAGTCGTCCAGAATCAGGATCTTGGGCTTCTTCAGCAGCGCGCGGGCAATGCACAGACGCTGCTTCTGGCCGCCGGACACGTTGGTGCCGCCCTGCTCGATATGGGTCTCGTACTTATCGGGGAAACGCTCGATGAACTCGTCGGCGCAGGCCTGACGGCAGGCTTCGGCGATCTCCTCATCGGTGGCGTTCTCATTGCCCCAGCGCAGGTTTTCCGCAATGGTGCCGGAGAACAGTTCATTCTTCTGCAGCACCATGGCCACGCTGTCGCGCAGGGTCTCCAGGTCGTACTTGCGCACGTCCACGCCGCCCACGCGCACGGTGCCGGCGCTGACGTCATACAGGCGGGGCAGCAGCTGGACCACGCTGGTCTTGGCACTGCAGGTGCCGACGATGATGACAAACGTTTCCCCGGAGCGGATGTTCAGGTCGATATCGGACAGCACTTCCCGGCCGTCGCGCTTGTAGCGGAAGCCCACATGCTCAAACTGAACGGCGCCGTTCTTCACTTCCATGACGGGGTTTTCCGGGTTGGTCAGGTCGGACTTTTCGTTCAGGACTTCGGCCACACGGCGGGCGGAAGCGGCAGACATGGTGATCATGACAAACACCATGGAGAGCATCATCAGGCTCATGAGGATGTTCATGCAGTAGGTCAGCATGCTCATCAGCTCACCGGTGGTCAGGGAGGTGGCGCCGCTGGAAACGATCATGCGGGCACCCAGCCAGGAGATGATGAGGATGCAGCTGTACACGGTGAGCTGCATGAGAGGTGCGTTCCAGGAAAGGATCATTTCGGCGCGCAGCAGCAGTTTCTGCACATTGGCGCTGGCCTTCTGGAACTTTTCGCCTTCGTACTTTTCACGCACATACGCCTTGACCACCCGGATGGCCGAAACGTTTTCCTGCACGCTTTCGTTCAGGTCGTCGTACTTGCGGAAGGCTTCGCCGAAATAGCGGGTGGCGCGGGACATGATGAACACCAGAGCCGCACCCAGCAGGATGACCGCCACCAGGTAGACGCTGGCCAGTTCCCGGTTGATGGCAAAGGACATGATCATGGCAATGATCATGCTGGCCGGGGCACGAACCGACATGCGCAGGGTCATCTGATAAGCGTTCTGGATGTTGGTAACGTCGGTGGTCATACGGGTGACCAGACCGGCGGTGGAATACTTGTCGATGTTTGCAAAGCTGAAGGTCTGGATGTTGCGGTACATGGACCGGCGCAGGTTGCGGGCAAAGCCGGTGGCAGCCCGGGAACCGAACACCGCGCCCAGAACGCCGAACAGCAGGCCGAAGATAGCGGCCACGATCATCCAGCCGCCCACGGTGTAGATATGGGCCATGTTGCCGGCGGTGACGCCGTCGTCAATGATGGAAGCCATCAGACGGGGCACGATCATTTCCATAACGACTTCGCCGATCATGCACAGCGGCGTGAGCACAGACACCAGCTTGAAGCCGTCGATCTCTTTGTACAGTGTCTTTAACATAGCGTATGTACTTTCTCCTATTCCTTTCTTATTCAATATAGGGTGCGTTCTGCACAGCGGTGGCGTTTTGCAACAGCTTTTCCAGAATGGTCTGGAGCTGCTGGAGCTCCGTTTCCGAAACATCCTGCTGCAGGCGCTCCTCGAAGGCGGTGATGCAGTGTTCCAGCTGGTCGTAGCAGGCCATGCCCTTTTCGGTGACAGCCAGGCTTTTCAGCCGGGCAT
The DNA here is from genome assembly GCA_944388165.1 of uncultured Gemmiger sp. Classification (GTDB taxonomy): domain Bacteria; phylum Bacillota; class Clostridia; order Oscillospirales; family Ruminococcaceae; genus Gemmiger. The sequence goes on from CALXHS010000076.1 coordinate 21,774, forward strand.
CCTTGGCAACGGAGGTGCGGGTAATGAACCCCGCCTGCTCCACGCCTTTGAGCATGGCCGTGACGCTGGATCGGCGCACACGGAAGAAATGTTCCAGATCCCGCTGGTAGACAGCCTGTCCGTTCCGGGTGTTGCGCACAATATAGCGCAGCACCATTCCCCGCATACCGGTCAGTTCCGGGCTGACCGTTGCGCCGATACAGGTGTCCAGTGCACGGTTGATCTGGTGGGACGTATGGGCCAGTTCCCGGCCCACGCGCCGCATATCGGGGTCTGCGGTCCTGTTTTCCTGCGTGGCGGATCACCTCTCTTTGCGGCGCCTGATGCTGCGCCGCCATTTGTTCGAGTTCTAACTGTTTTATTGCGTACAGTCTGACATTATACTCAAATCGCCCCCGGCTGTCAATGATTTGCAGGCAAAAATCACATTTCACGCACATTTGGTTTTGTTCCCTTTTCCGGCAGACAGGCAACACAAAACCGCCGGGCGGCCAGTGCCCGGCGGTGAGGGGAATTTTTTCTGTTTTCGGCAAGGATCATTCAGGGGCCTTCATGCTCTCCACCATGGAGATCTGTTTGAGTTTGCGCCCCATGAACAGGTTTACCATCAGGCTGAACAGGAAGGTCAGCGCCAGGGCATAGCCGAAGCTGGGCAGCTGGATGTCCCGGCCGAACATGACGGCATCCACCTCTACGGTAAGGATGACGAACTTGTGCAGGGCAATGCCCCCTGCCAGACCGAACAGCGCACCGATCAGGGTGAGGATCACGCTTTCCCGGTTGACATAGGCATCCACTTCCCTGTCATAGAAGCCCAGCACCTTGATGGTGGCGATCTCCTTGACACGCTCAGCAATGTTGATGTTGGTCAGGTTGTACAGCACCACAAACGCCAGGCAGGCCGCACAAACGATGATGAGCACCACCACAGCGTCGATGGATTCCAGCATGTTCAGAACCATCTCCATGCTGTCGGCGGTAAAGTTCAGGCTGGCGACCTCATCCATAGCCAGCAGCTTGGCCGAAACGGCATCGCGCCCGGCCTGGGAATTGTCAGAAAGCTGGCTCATAACAGCGTTCCATTCCGGTTCTTCCCCAAAGCCGTCGGCGTAGCACTGGGCACTCATATATACATAATTATATACATAGTGCTCACACACACCTGTGACGGTGAATTCCGCCGGGTTGCCGTCGGCGTCCACCAGGGTGACGGTATCCCCCGCTCGCACATCCAGGATATTGGCCAGCTTTTCGGTCAGGACCACGCCCGTGTCTTGCAGGGGGGTGGCTTCTCCGGTCTGGCGGTTGTGCAGGTCGGCAAAGTCTGCAAAGGAGGACACGTCCTCCGGAATCATGAAGTAGTAATTCACCGTACTGCCGTCGGACAGCTCGTGTTCCACTTCCTTGGTGAAAACGGTGAGGGATTCGGTGAAGGCATCGTCGCCGTACAGGTAGTCATGGACCTGGCCTTCCCGGGTATAATCGGCATCGGTCACGGCGGTAAGCAGGTCGTAGTGATAAATTTCCCCGAACTGCTTGGTGACGATGCTGTTGAGGGAGTCGGAGATGCCGAAGCCGGTGACCAGCAGCGCCGTACAGCCCGCCACGCCGATAACAGTCATCCAGAAGCGCTTTTTGTACCGCAGAAGGTTGCGGCAGGTGACCTTGTAAGTGAAAGGCATGCGCCGCCACAGGAAGGTGACCCGTTCCAGCAGGATGCGTTTACCGGCCTTGGGTGCCCGGGGCCGCATGAGAGCGGCGGGGTACTCATGCAAGGTGGTGCGGCAGGCGGACCAGGTGGCCAGCATGGCGCAGGCGATGAGTGACCCGCCCGACATCAGCGCCACGCTCCAGCGCCAGGGCGTCAGGAAGGCGGGGGCGTAATACATCATCTGGTAGGCGGTCCAGATCACCCGCGGGAACACATTGAACCCGATAACCAGACCGAAAGCCGCACCTGCCAGTGCTGCCGCCAGGGCGTAAAGCAGGTATTTCTGCATGATGGCAAAGGGCGTGTAGCCCAGGGCCTTCATAGTGCCGATCTGCAGGCGCTCTTCTTCCACCATACGGGTCATGGTGGTGGAAACCACCAGTGCCGCCACCAGGAAGAAGAACACCGGGAACACCTTGGCCAGAGCGGCCAGCTTGGTGGAGTTGGAGTCAAAGGAAGCGAAGCTCACGTTGCGGCCCCGGTCCCAGACGTACCATTCTCCTTCCTCAATATCATTGAGTTTGGCTTCGGCGTCTTCGATTTCGGCTTTCGCGTCGGCCAATTCGGCTTCCGCCTCGGCCTTGGCATCCTCATATTCGATCTCGCCGTCCCGCAGTTCCTGGGTCTTTTCGGCAATGGTCTGCCGGGCATCTTCCAGTTCGGCGGCGGCGTCCGCCAGGGTCACCCTGGCGTCTTCGATCTCTTTCTTGGCGTCTTCCAGTTCCCGCTGTTTATCCACCAGCAGGTCCCAGCTTTCATCAATGGTGGTCTTGGCGGAACGCAGCTGATTCATACCGTCGTACAGTTCGGTGCCCTGGGCTTCGTACTGCGCCCAGCCTGCATCCAGCTGTGCCTTGCCGTCGATGAGGCTCTGTTCGTTGGCTTCCAGCTGGGCGCGGCCCTCCGCCAGTTCAGCGGCACCCGCTTCATACTGGGCCCAGCCTTCTTCCAGCTGGGCTTCGACCCCGGCCAGATACTCTTCGGTGAGCATCTGTTCCACTTCTTCCTCGGTCAGGGTCTGGCCCATGGCCGCGTAGGCTTCAATGATCTGCTGTATGCCGTATTCCACCAGCGCTTTGCCGGTGATGAGTTCCTTGGCCCCTTCGCAAAGCTGGGTAGTGCTCGGCTGGGTGGGGTCGGGGCTGCTCCGGCCGCTGCGGGCGGTTTCGGCAGTGGCGATCTCCTCTTCAACAGGTTCGGAGGATTCTTCCGTATCTTCGGCGGTTTCTTCTTCGCTTTCTTCCGCCGGGGTCTCTGCCGTATCCTGGATCTGTTCCGGTTCAGCAGCACTGTTGGCGGCAGACTGCACCGCCAGGGTCGCCGGAGTATTTTCCCCAGGCTGCCCGCCGGAGGAGGTCACCAGCCAGTTGACGATCCAGGTCATCAGCTCTGTATCATTCTCCGGAAACTCTTCCTCGGGCAATGCGGCCAGATCGGCCAGCATCTCCTCGGCCTGGGTCTCGGTGATTTCCAGTTCCATACCGGGAACATTCTGTAGCGCCAGATTGACCCCGGCGGTAAACGCGGTCAGGCCGGTGTCATACTTCTGTTTGCCTTCGGCCAGCTGAGACAGCTGCTCATACTGGGCCTGGGCGGTTTCCAGCTGGGTCTTGCTTTCGGCCAGGGTCTTCTCCCCTGCTTCGATCTTGGCCAGGCCTGCATCGTAGGCAGCCTTGCCTTCCTCATACAGACGCTGTGCCTCTTCCAGCTGCTTTTTGCCTTCGTTCAGGGCGGCTTCGCCGTCCACAACTTTCTGCCAGTTTTCCCGCCATTCGGCTTCGCCCTGGATCAATTCTGCCTTGCCGGAATTCAGCGCTGCTTCGCCGTCAGCCAGCTGCTGTTCATAGTCGGCCAGTTCTGCCAGGCCGTCCTGATAGTCCCGCTCGCCGTCCGCCAGTTCCTGCTCGCCTTCAGCCAGCGCTTCCCGGCCATCGGCCAGTTCCTGGGCGGCATCGGCCAGTTCCTGTTCCGCTTCGGCGGCAGCATCGTTGTATTCCGCCCAGGCATCGTCGATTTCCTTCCGGGCATCGGAGGTCACTTCCTCCAGGCGGGCTTCGCATCGCGCACCGGCAATGTTTTCGGCGGCATCGGCCACCGCCTGCACCGTCTGGTCGTAGGTATCGCTCAGGCTGTCCATGCCCAGAGCATCTTTCACGGTGAGATAGATCTCGGTGTAACTGTCGTAGGCAAAATCTTCGGGCAGTATGTAGAAGATGGTTTCCACAGAGCCGCTGCCCACACTGGCGGGTTCCCGCTCAAAGGAAAAGTAGGTGGCATCGTGCACGATGCCCACCACCGTGAATTCGGTGGTGGCCAGGGTGTCTTCCAGGTCCTCGTTGTCCTCTGCCGGCACCACGATGGTATCCCCGATATCCAGCCTGCGGGTCAGGTCACCGGCACCGGCTTCCACCACGCATTCCCCGGAGGTTTCGGGCCAGCGGCCTTCTTCCAGTTTCAGGGCACTGATGACGTTTTCTCCTTCAGGATTTCCGTCTTCATCGGTGGGCAGGCTGTGCACACGGGCCACCGCCTGGTCGGAGGCCGGGGTCTTGACCAGGATATCCGCCGACCAGGCCCCGCGCACATCCTCCACGCCTTCCAGCTGGGACAAAGCCTGCACGTCGTCATCGGTCAGGCCCAATGTGCCCAGAATGCGCAGATCGTACAGGTTGGCGTCGTCCAGATAGGTTTCGATGGAATCCCGCATATCCGGCGTGCTGGTGACCAGGCCGGTCAAAAAGCCGACCCCCAGCGCCACAATGGAAAATATGGCCAGGAACCGGCTGCGGGTGCTGGCCAGCGTGCGGCGTATATTTTTTTGGTAGGTCTTGTTCATTTACCACTCGATCCTTTCGACCGGAGTCGGGTTCGGGTTGCACTGCATATCCACCACCCTGCCGCTGTTGATGCGGATCACCCGGTCCGCCATGGCGGCCAGGGCGCTGTTGTGGGTGATAACGATGACTGTACGGCCTTTCTGGCGGCAGGTATCCTGCAGAAGGGCCAGCACCTGTTTACCGGTCTTGTAGTCCAGTGCACCGGTGGGTTCATCACACAGAAGGATCTTGGGATTCTTGGCCAGGGCACGGGCGATGGACACCCGCTGCTGCTCGCCGCCCGAAAGCTGGGCCGGAAAGTTGTTGCGCCGCTGCAAAAGGCCCACTTCTTCCAGAACCAGGTCGGCGTCCAGGGGGTCGCGGCAGATCTCGGAGGCCAGCTCCACATTTTCCCGGGCGGTCAGGTTCTGCACCAGGTTATAGAACTGGAACACGAACCCCACGTCATACCGGCGGTACTGGGTCAGGCGTTTCTGGTCAAAGGCGCTGACCTCTTCCCCATCCAGAAGGATGGTGCCTTCATCACAGGTGTCCATGCCCCCCAGCATGTTCAGCACGGTGGTCTTGCCCGCGCCGGAGGGTCCCAGAATGATGCAGAATTCCCCTTTTTCGATCTCGAAATTCACATGGTCGGCCGCGGCGATGCGGGTGTCGCCCATCTGGTAATATTTACACACATCCCTGAATTGCACAAAAGATTGCTTGGACATGGAATGACTCCTTTTTTTTTTATTTATACTGCTTGAACATGTGTTTAGTATAGCATGAAATTGCAAATAAACAATAAACAAAGATTGAAAAAACGTTGGAAATTGCACAAATCACACATTTTTGTCTGCTTATGATCAGGAAGAAAGGGATTCGCCAGAGCATGAGCCGTAAGGGAAACTGTCTGGACAATGCCGTCATGGAGAATTTCTTTGGCTTACTCAAAAGTGAACTGCTGTACCTGCAAAAATCCGATTCCCTGGAACACTTCAAGCAGGAACTGGTGGACTATCTGGATTACTACAATAACCGCAGAATCAAGATAAAACTAAAGGGCTTGCCGCCTGCTCTTCACAGACAACAAGCCCTCTCGGTTGCT
>CALXHS010000077.1 GCA_944388165.1 uncultured Gemmiger sp.
TAATTTCTCAGACACAATCGCTTGCGTCCTGTTGAATTACTTGTTTTTTTGGAATTGATTATAGTGTTTTTCCAAACACTGTAAGGTTCCACAAGTTTCAGGTTTGTTCAATTTTCAAGGTCCTGCGTGGCGCCGCCCTTGCGGGACAGCTTAGTTATTTTATCTCATCGAGCAGCTTTTGTCAAGCACTTTTTTGAGATTTTTTTGAAGCTTTTCAGCGCCTGCGGTCTCTCGCGAGACAGCTTAGATATAATACCATCCGAGCAAGCATTTGTCAACACCTTTTTTCAAGATTTTTCAAAAAACTTGCAGAAGATTTGCCGATACTTTACCGGCATGTTGTAAGTTTAGCATGTGATCCGAATTTCGTCAAGAAGTTTGCGGCGTTACAACGCAAATTTGGCGTTTTACCCATCCACGGCAAAACCGATTGGATAAAACGCCCAAAAAATCATACTTTTGTTTTTGTTCCCTGCCGGCCATTCTTTTTTTCTTTTTCTTCCTCCCCTGTCAGTTCCTGGCGCATCCATTTCAATATCTTTCTTTCACGGCGGGATATCTGCACCTGGGTGGTATGCAGCACTTTGGCAACTTCGCTCTGGGTGCGGCCGCCAAAGAATCGCAGGCGAATGAGCAGCTTATCCTGAGGAGAAAGCCTGTCCATTACCTCCCGCAGTCCGATATGTTCCGAGAGTTTTTCTTCCGGGGATTCAACAGGGATATCCCATTCCCGGTTTCCGTCCTCATTCTCGGCAGGTGTCAGGGATACCACCGGCATGGACGCACGAATCGCCATAGCCACCTGTTCGGGCGTGGCGCCAAGGGCTTCAGCCAATTGGGTGACGCTTGGTTCGGCACCGGTTTGCTTGAGGCACCGTTCCCGCTCGGCGTTGATTTTCAGGCCCAGTTCCTTGATGGAACGGCTGACCTTGACTGTACCCCCATCCCGGAACAGCTTCTTGATCTCGCCCAGGATCACCGGCACCGCATAAGTGGAAAAGCAGACGCCCCGATCCGGGTCAAAGCCATCACAGGCCTTGACCAGCCCCAGGCAGCCCGCTGCATACAGATCCTCGTACTCGATCCCGCGTCCGGTGAACCGACCCGCGCAGGTACGGGCCAGGCCCAGATTGCACTGGATAAACTCGGAACGGGGTATCCTGTCAAAAAGGTCGGTGGTGTTGGAGCGGCTGGGCGCGGCAGAAGCAGATGCAGACATGGCGGTGACCTCCTTATGTTGTTATGTAGGAAGTCAGCCTTTTGCCTCCAGCCGTTTGGCCATGGTGACCCGGGTCCCGCGCCCGGGAGTAGAGCTGACCTTGACCTTGTCCATAAAGCTCTGCATCACCGCAAACCCCAAGCCTGCCCGCTCATCCGGGTTCCCAGTGGTGTACAGTGGCTCCATGGCCTTGTCCACATCCGGGATACCGATGCCGCGGTCGGTGACGGTAATGCGCACCAGACCATTCTCATACAAAGCCGCAGTGAGGGTAACCAGCCCCACCGCATCCGGGTAGGCATGCACGATACAGTTGGTGACCGCTTCGGAGACTGCCGTCTTGATATCCGCCAGCTGGGGCACGGTGGGATCTGCCTGCGCCAGAAAGGCCGACAGGGCAGCCCGGGCAAACCCTTCGTTGACGCTGCGGCTGAGAAAGGTAAATTTGACCTGATTGATCATCTTCATGGAATACAAATCCTCCGTTCATACATAGGAGATCCGGGCCAGGTCCAGCATGCGCCGGACAGCCGCGGGCGGGTTCTGCACGGTCAGGCGCCCGCCCAGGGAGGACATATACCTTCCCCGGCCAAGAATGAGCCCCACACCGGAGGAATCCATAAAGGTCACCCCCGAAAAATCCAGCGTCAGCAGTTCCGGCATGCGGGAGTCGATCTGGGCGTCAATCTCCCGCCGCAGTCCCTGGGCCGCGTGATGGTCAATCTCCCCCGAAAGATAGGCCGCCAGAGTGCCGCTGGCGGGAACGAAACAGATCTTTGCCAAGTTTGTCCACCTCGATCATTGCAAAACAAAAGCGCCCCGTGGGCTGGTTGGTACTACCAGTATACGGGGCGCGGGGCAAATATTTTGTTGAAATATAGCAGCGGCGGGGAATCTGTCCGCCGCCGCTGTCATATCTATATAGGATCAGGCTCAGAAATCAGCGTTCCGCTTCTTCCAGCAGGATGGGGCGTGCTTCGGCGGCCAGGTACAGACTGCCGCAGACCACCACGCCCGCCAGGTTGTGATAGTCGGCATACTCCACCGCCTTACGGATGGCCTGGCGGACACTGCCTCCCACCTCCACATCCAGATGATAGCGGGCAGCTTCTTCCAGTTCTTCCGCCGTCATGGCACGGGGACAATCCGGTGTGACCGTAAAGACCTTGTCGAAGGTATCGGACAGGGCTTCCAGCATGGGGGTGTGGTCCTTATCCTTCAGCACCCCCATGACCCCCACCAGGTTGCCTTCATACCCGGCGTCAGCCAGGGTGGAAGCCAGGGCGGCGGCGCCGTCGGGGTTGTGGCAGCCGTCCAGCAGAAGCAGCGGATGGCGGCGGATGACCTCGATGCGGGCGGGCATACGGGCGGCCTGCAAACCGGCTTCGATGGCTTCGTCGGAAATCTCATAACCGTACTGACGCCACAGGATCAGGGCGATCTCAATGGCCATGGCGGCGTGATTGGCCTGATGTTTGCCGGGAAAAGCCAGCATGACACGATACCCGCCGTAGTCGATATAGTTCTGCAGCGGGCGGCATTTCAGGGGCAGGATGTTGTCCATTTCGGGGGTCTGGATGGAAGTATGGGCCTCGGCAGCTGCGGTGAGCAGCGGTCCCATGGCTTCGGGCGGCTGGTCCGGGTAGCAGACCACGGCGCAGCCTTCCTTGATGATGCCCGCCTTTTCGGCAGCGATCTCCGCCAGGGTATCCCCCAGCACGTCGGTGTGGTCCATCCCGATGCGGGTGATGGCCGCCACCAGCGGGGACGGGATGGCATTGGTGGCGTCATAGCGGCCGCCCAGACCGGTCTCCAGCACCACAAAGTCACAGTGTTCCCGGGCGAACCAGAGCATGGCAATGGCCGTGACCACCTCGAATTCCACCGGGGAGGGCTGACCGGCAGCACACAGACCGTCCACCGCATCCAGCACTTCCTCGGTCAAATCGGCCAGAGTCTGGGGCGGGATCATTTTGCCGTTGATCTGGAAGCGTTCCCGGAAATCCACCACATAGGGGCTGATGGTCAGACCGGTCTTGTATCCCGCATGGGTCAGGATGGACGCCGTCATCACCGACAGCGTTCCCTTGCCGTTGGTACCGGCGATATGGATGCACTTCAGCTGCTGTTCGGGGTTGCCCAGAGCGTCCAGCAGCGCGTGCATACGCTCCAGGGTGGCACCGCCCATACGGGGCAGCGCGTGAATAGCCTGTACGGCCTGTTGTTCGGTCAAAGCAGTTCCCTCCTGTCGGGCTTTTCCTGATGCGGCATTGCCGCGTTGATACGGTCTTCTTCCTGCTCTCGCAGCAGGCGTTCCCGCTCCGCCCGCAGGCGGCGGTTCTCCTTTTTGATACGGTGGAAGGCGGTGGCCGCCCGCACGACGAGCAGCAGGATCAGGGCCACAAACAGCCCGCACACCACACCGGCCATGTCGATCCACACGTCGGTGACCTGGGAGGAGCGGCCGGGGATGAAGCGTTGGATGGTTTCGTCCATCAGCGCGGTGGACATGCCGCCCAGCAGCGGCCAGCTGACATGCCGCACAAAACGGGCGGTATACACCCGCAGGCAGAGCATAAGGAGAAAACCTTCCATGGTAAATTCGGCGAAATGGGCCAGCTTGCGCACGGTGTGTTCGGAGACAGGCCCCAGGCCGACTTTGCCCAGCAATTCATTCATAAGCCGCATGACAGCCTGGCTGCGGGCAGAGGACAGTTCCCCCGCCTGCAGTGAATTGCGGAAGATGAAGGCAGTGCAGGCAATAAGCGCAATGGTAAAGATCACCCGGAAGGCGATCAGCCACGGACTTGTTTTTTGATGTTCCATGTCGTTCCCTTCACTTGTTCGGGGTTGGTTCGGGTTCACCTGATTATAGCACCCATGGGGCTGTCAGGCAAGCCGGGCGGCAAAAAGCGGAACCGCCGCACCGTGCGTTCCGCCCGAAACGGGCAGAAACAGCACAGGGGCAGCGGTTCCGCTGAAAGTTCATGCTACCGAAGGAATTACTGGATGAAAGCGTCGTGGATGGCGGAAACGGCGCGGTCGGCGTCGTTCTTGTCGATGATGACGCTGATCTTGATCTCGCTGGTGGAGATCATGCGGATGTTGATGTTCTGGCCGGACAGGGCTTCGAACATGGTGGAAGCCACGCCGGGATGGCTCTGCATGCCGGCGCCCACCACGCTGACCTTGGCGCAGGTCTTATCCACAGAGATCTCGCCGTCGCCGAAACGACTCTTGTGATCTTCCAGCACAGAAACCGTGCTTTCGGCGTCGGTCAGAGGCACAGTAAAGACCAGGTCCTTGGTTCCTTCGGTGCCGGAGCTCTGCAGGATGATGTCAACATTGATATTGCGCTGGGCCAGCAGGCTGAACACCTTGAAGGACATGCCCGGAACATCGGGCACTCCCTTGATCGAAACCACGGCAACGTTGTCGTCCTTGGCGACGCCTGTGATGAGCAGACCTGACACTTTCGTTTCCTCCTTCACGATGGTTCCCGGAATGGGATTGATGCTGGAGAGAACCTCCAGCTCCACGCCGTACTTTTTGGCGAGTTCGACGCTGCGGTTGTTCAGGACCTGGGCCCCCAGAGAGGCCAGTTCCAGCATTTCGTCAAAGGTGATCTCCTTCAGCTTGGTAGCCTTGGGGATCTTGCGGGGGTCGGCGGTGAACACGCCTTCCACGTCGGTGTAGATCTGGCAGCGGTCCGCGTGCAGGGCGGCGGCCAGTGCCACAGCCGAAGTATCGCTGCCGCCGCGGCCCAGGGTGGTGATGTCGTCGGAACGGTTCAACCCCTGGAAGCCTGCCACCACCACTACGCGGTTGCGGGCCAGTTCGCTTTCCACACGCTCGGTGTCCAGGCGCTTGATGCGGGCCTTGGAGTAGGAGCGGTCGGTGACGAAGCCGGCCTGCCAGCCAGTGAGGCTGACGGCGGAAACGCCGATCTCCTGCAGGGCCATGGCCAGCAGGGCGATGGAGATCTCCTCGCCGGCAGCCAGGAGCATATCCATCTCGCGGTGGGACGGGTCACTGGTGATCTCGGCCGCCTTGGCGATGAGATCATCGGTGGTGTCGCCCTGAGCGGACACGACCACCACCACATCATTGCCCGCGTTGCGGGTGTTGGCCACGATGCGCGCCACATTGAAGATGCGGTTGCGGTCCTTGACGGAAGTACCGCCAAATTTTTGTACGATCAATGCCATTGGTGATTTTCCTCCCCTTCTATGCTGTCACGCCTCAACGGTCGCGCCGGTATTGTCGGCCAGCAGGCGATACACGGTGAAATGACGGAGCTTTTCGTTCTGCGGCAGCGCCTCGCGGGTGCGCTCGAAGAACTCCTGGTCATCCTTGTGGACGACCGCAATGATGGTGGGCCCGGCGCCGGAGATGTACACGGCCTGGGTGCCCATATCCTGGGCCAGTTCAAAGACCTCGTCGCCGCCTTCAATAAGAGGCAGGCGGTAGCGCTGATGCAGGGAATCCTTGGTGGCCACGCCCAGCAGGCCATAGTCACCGTCACAGAAAGCTGCGGTGGCCAGGGCCGCCCGGGACAGGTTGTAGACGGCGTCCTTGTGGGAGACCATCTGGGGCAGCGCTGCACGGGCCTTGGAGGTGAGCAGCCGGAAGTCCGGCACAAAGGCCGCGAAGGCCAGGTCAGGATCGATGTTTTTCTTGACGGTGTAGACCAGACCCTCGTCGTAGACGCTGGTGACGAAGCCGCCCAGCATGGCGGGAGCCACGTTGTCGGGGTGGCCTTCAATGGCGGTGGCCAGGGTGAGCATCTGGCGTTGGGTCAGCGGCTTGCCCAGCAGGGCATTGGCCCCCAGCAGGCCTGCCACGATACAGGCGGAGCTGGACCCCAGGCCACGGGCCATGGGGATATCGTTGCGCTGGGTGATGCGCAGTCCCTTGAGGGGCACACCCAGCTGATCGTAGACGGCACGGGCGCTGCGGTAAACCAGGTTGTTGGCACCGCCCGGCACGTGGGTATCATCCACCGAGGTGATGTGGATGCGGTCGGCCTCTTCAAAGGTAAAGACGTTGTGCATGGAGAGGGCCAGACCCAGAGAGTCGAACCCGGCGCCCACGTTGGCGCTGGTGGCAGGTACGGTTACGGTAACCATTGTTTCTTCCCTCCCCTGCTTATTCATCCATCTGTTTCAGGACCAGGTCCACGCGGCCGCCCAGCAGTGCGATCTTTTCGCTGACAGCCTCCACCACGGCGGGGGTGGCGTCCTTCATCAGGTAGCTGACGCCTTCGGGGCCCTCGTCCACCGGGGAGCCTTCCCCGGCCACCGAGGCCAGCACCGCTGCCGGGATGCCCTTTGCCCGGATATACCACGCATATGCGGTATCGTCCGGGAGCATGCCCTCCCGCTTGGGGGCGGGCTGCCAGAACAGGCTGTCATGGATGGCGGCGCCGTCTTTCAGCGCGTCGATGATATCGGCCACCACGGCGCTGGCGGTGGGCAGCTTGCCCGCGCCCTTGCCGTAGAAGATCACATCGCCCAGCATATCGCCCTTCATGAGAACAGCGTTGAAAACGTCGTCCACATTGGCCAGCTGGTTGTTGTCGGGCACCAGCATGGGCTCCACACCGGCGGAAACACCGCCGTCCGGCAGTTCCCGGTACCAGGCAATGAGCTTGATGGCGCTTTCCAGCTTTTCCGCCGCCTTGATGTCGGCCACGGTGATCTGACGGATACCCCGGGTGGGAATGTTTTCGGGATAGACTGCCTTGCCGCTGGCCAGAGAGGCCAGAATGGCGATCTTGCGGCAGGCATCCCGGCCGACCACGTCATCGCCGGGGACCTTGGTCTCGGCGTAGCCCAGCTGCTGGGCGATCTTGAGGGCAGCGTCAAAGCCCATGTTCTCCCGCTTCATCTTGGTGAGCATGAAGTTGGTGGTGCCGTTGACGATACCTTCGATACGGCTGATATGGTTGGCCGCCAGGCACTGGTGCATGGGGGTGATGATGGGAGTGCCGCCGCCCACACTGGCTTCAAACAGGAAGGCGGCGCCATGTTCCCGGGCCAGAGCCAGCAGCTCGGCGCCGTAGGTAGCCACCATCTCTTTGTTGGAGGTGCAGACGCTGCGGCCGCTTTCCAGGCAGCGGCGCACATAGGGGTAAGCAAACTTGGTGCCGCCGATGGTCTCCACCACCACCCGGACTTCCGGGTCATTCAGGATGATATCCAGGTCCTTGACGAACAGGTCCGCGTCCGGCGAACCGGAAAAATCCCGCACATCCAGGATATATTTGACTTCCACGGGTTCACCCACCCGCCGCGCAATGGACGCGGCGTTGCGGCGGCAGACTTCCAGTACGCCGCTGCCCACGGTGCCGAACCCCATGATCGCGATTTTTGCCATAACTGCACTCCCTCTCTCACATAACTTGGGTACCGGGCATCAGGTGCCCCGGTGCACTTCCACCACAAAGGGCTGGCGGGCCAGCTTGAGCAGCATGTCTTCCACCGACATCTGCATGGTGGCGGTTCGCACGGTGACTTCCACCTGCGCGGTACCGTTTTCCGGCCGGGACTGGGTGATGGTGACGATGGACGCGCCCGCCGCCGAGATACCGGACAAAAGCCCCTGGAGGGCGCCGGTCTTATCCAGCAGGGTCGCAATGACCGTCAAGGTCTCGCGGCCGGATTCGGCATCAAAGACATAGTCCTTGTATTTATAGAACGCGCTGCGGGAAATACCCGCCCGGCGCGCCGCCGAAGAAATGTTGGTAACAGCGCCCGAGGCCAGCAGCTCTTTGGCTTGCAGAACTTTCAGAAACACGTCCGGCAGGACTTCGGCGTCCACCAGAAGAAAACGTCGTTCCGCCATGGGTGTACCTCCTTCGGATACAGTTGTATTTGTGACAGGGATTATGATAGCACAAGCCGTCCCGGGATGCAAGTGTTCCCACCAGCGTGGCAGGGATTTTAGGCAAACTGCACACCCGCCTCCATTATTTGTGGATTGTTTTTGTCGCGCGCACAGAATCTGTATGCCCACCGTGAACACACAAAGTCCGGCAAAACCCCGGGCAAGCCACGGGCTCGTCCGGGGTCCGGAAAAGTTTTGCTTCAGGCTCAGGCAGCCGGGTCGGCGCTGGCCAGGGCATCAATGGTGGCCTGGGCCAGGGCGTCGTCATTCAGCAGCGAAGAGCTGGAATCAGGCAGGTTGTCCTCGGTGTAATAACCGGTGCGCCCGCCGCTGGAAACAATGGCGCCGGTGGATTCGCTGAACTGGAGTTTCTGCACATCCTCATCCCAGAAGAATTCCTTGGCAGGCTTATCTGCCTGGATTTCTTCCATCAGCTGCTTGAAGGCACGCTGGGTGGGCTTACCGTTGTTACCCAGGGAGCCATCCACGCCCCACATGCTGTAAGGCTTGTCATAGCCCCACCAGACAGCAATGGAGTAATAGGGGGACAGACCGGCAAAGGTGTAGTCCTTGAAGTCAGAGGTCGTACCGGTCTTGCCCACAGCGTCGATGCCCTCAGTTTCGGGCTTCATGCCGCTGGCGGTACCGGGGCTGACCCAGACATTGGACAGCAGACGGTTCATGATAACGGCAGTCTCAGGCTCGATGGCCTGGGTGGTAGTGGTCACCTTGTCCATATCCAGCACCGGGTTGCCCTGATAGTCTTCCACACGGGTGTAGTAGTGGGCAGTGGTATAGGTGCCATCGGTGAACATGGAGTAGGCGTTGGCCAGTTCCACCATGGTCAGACCACGGTTCTGAGAACCCAAGACCAGGGGCGCCAGGTCGGCGTCGTTTTCATTGATCCATTCGCACTGCAGGGTCTCGGTGACGAAATCATACATATAGTCCACGCCCACCATGGAGCCGACCTTGACGGCAATGGTGTTGTAGGACTGACGGATGGCATCCCAGATCAGCATGGGAGAGCCGTCACCGCCGGCGCCGCCGTAGTTGGTGGGCCATTCTTTCCAGATATCGTCACGGGCCTGGTTAGCGGGGTCGTTGGGGTTCAGAGACAGGCCGAGAGCCAGGCACTTTTCATTGTCCAGCATCTCCTTGCCTTCCTTGGTGTACAGAGGCGCGTCCTCCAGGGCGGTGGAGTAGTTGATGAGGTGGTCATCCAGCGCCAGGCAGTAGGCGGCGATGGGCTTCATGGTAGAACCGGTCTGGTGGGGTTCCAGGGCACGGTTGGTGCCGCGGTCCACCGTCTTTTCGCCCAGACCGCCGCCCACGGCGACGACTTCGCCCTTGTGGCCTTCCTCGGTGCTGGTGACAGCAATGGCCGCCTGGGTACGCACTTCTTCATAGAAGGTCAGGTACTCGCCGGTAACGTTGCCGTTCTCATCCTTGGTCTTGTAGGTACCGGTCTTGAAGGTCTGGTTGGTCTTGTCGGTGTAGACGGGAACGTCATCCTCCGCAAAAATGGAGCTGGCGGTTTCGTCGGTGGGGTTCATGGGCAGACCGTTGGCATCGTAGGTGATCTCGGCCCCCACGGGGATCTTGCTCTCGATCTCCTCTTCATGCCACAGGGCATAGAACAGTTCGCCGTTGTTCCAGGTATTGTTCAGCATCAGCTGTTCCACAGAATCCTGCACAGCGGGGTCCACGGTGGTGTACACACGCAGGCCGCCGTTGAAGATCATATCCTGGGCTTCGGCGTCGGTCTCCAGATTATAGGCTTCCTTCAGATCCTTGGTCAGCTGGGTGATGACGGCTTCGGTGAAGTAGGAGTTGTTGGAGCTGACGGCCACGTTCTCGGTCTTGGACTTGCTCTCCACCAGAGTGATGGTCTCGGCGGTGGCGGAATCATACTCTTCCTGGGTGATGTAGCCCTGGTTGAGCATCTCGTACAGAACGTGGTTGCGGCGCTGGATCAGGTTTTCCGGGTTGGTGAAGGGGTTGTAGCCGGTGGGGTTCTTGGAGATGGAGGCCAGCATGGCACATTCGGACAGAGAGAGCTCACTGACGCTCTTGCCGAAGTAGGTGTTGGCACCGGCTTCCACACCCTCAATGGTACCGGTGAGGGGTACGGTGTTGAGGTATGCTTCCAGGATGGTCTCCTTGCTGTACCGGTTGGAAAGGCCGATGGCACGGAAAATCTCGCGTACCTTACGCATATAGTCCACTTCGTTGTCGTCAGTCAGGTTCTTGACCAGCTGCTGTTCCAGAGTGGACGCACCCTGCTGGCCGCCCAGCAGCTGCTGGCCGGTCAATTCGTTGAGGGCGGCGGCGATGGTACGCTTGAAGTTGACACCGATGGAATCGTAGAAATCCTTATCCTCGATGGCGACCACGGCGTGCTGCAGATTTTCCGGAATTTTCGAAAGGCTGACCCAGATGGAGTTTGAGTCGCCGGAAAGGGTCGCATACTCTTCGCCGTTACGGTCGTACAGGATCGTGGTCTGCTGGTCCTTCTTCTTTTCCAGGTCCAGCTTACCTTCCGGGTCGGCGGTGACCTGCACCACGTACATGGACAAAAGCACCGCGCCCACGCTGCCCAGCATGATGCACACGCAGAACACGCAGCCGATAAAGCGCAGGATCATTCCGGGAATGCTGCGGTGCTTTTTCCCGGTTTTCTTCTTGCCGCCTTTGGCGGAGTTGGGTGAGCCGCCGGGAGCTTTCGCCCCTTGGGTGGACAGATGCCGTTGTTCTTTGGGGTCTATGGGGACCGCCTCCTTTGCGGATTTTGGGTATATGGCTGAGGCACCGCCGAAGGCGGCACACAAACATGGACAATACCATAAACTGAATTATAGCACAAACCCGGCCCAAAAGTACAGGCATGGAATGTAAAATTCACAAGAAATTGTTTTTTGGGCGTTCGGTCGGGCAATACTTGTTTTGGCGCCGTTGTTTTTTCCCAATGGTTTTTACGATTTTGTCATTTTTGACAGCGGTGCAGGACAGGTCAAAAGGGGGAATCCGAATGGAACAAAAACTGCCAAAATGGGTGCGGCTGTATCTTGCCCTGCTGGGGGGCATCGCTCTGCTTTGCGTGGTGGCGGCCACCGTCTGGTTTGCCCGGGCAGAGTACGATGCCCGCACCGAAGGAGGCCCGGAATATATGCTCAAGGACAACGCCGGGTATCTGGCCCTGTACACCGCCGAGGGCGAAGGCCCCCTGGCGGAATACGACCTGCGCACCCGGCTGCTGCCCGAACAGGACGTACTGGCCTTGCAGCAGGGGGTGCCCGTGCAGGATGAGGCGGAACTGCAGCGGAGACTGGAGGATTACGGGTTGTGAAGAAGAGGGCGGTATGCTTGCGAAACCCGGGGCTTTGTGGTATTATACCTACAAATCCTAATTGTATAAAAGGAGCGTAACGCCATGACCGAACAAGCGATCCTGGACGCCGTGCAGGAGATTTTCCGCGATAATTTTGACGACGACACCCTGGTGATCACCCGCAGCACCTGCGCCGATGACATCGAGGATTGGGACAGTCTGGAGCAGATCAACCTGCTCACCGCCATCGAGAAGAAGTTCTCCATCAAGTTCAAGCTGGCCGATGTCCGTGACCTGAAGAACGTGGGCGACCTGCTGGATCTTGTTGCACGCATGACCGCGTGACCACCGAAACCGTGGGCGGCCGCTGCTTACCGAAAAGCGGCGGCTGCCTTTTCTTATACATAGGAGGGTTCTTATGAACCAGTATACGTTGGCCGACATGACCCCCGGCCTGACCGAAAGTTTTACCGTGACCGTGACCGAAGAGATGATGGCCGCCTTTGAGGCCATCACCGGGGACTGCTCCCCCATTCACGTAGACGCCGACTATGCCAAAGGCCGGGGCTATCCCGGCCGGGTGGTGTACGGCATGCTGGGTGCCAGCTTCTTTTCCACCCTGGCAGGGGTTTACCTGCCGGGCGAACACTGCCTGCTCCACGGGGTGGAGTGCAAGTTCGCCAAGCCCATCTTCATCGGGGATACCCTGACCATCACCGGCACCGTGACCAACGTGAGCGAAGCGGTGGCCGAAGCGGAGATCAAGGCGGTCATCACCAACCAGGACGGCAAGCGGGTGACCCGCGGCGTGATCCGGGCCGGGCTGGCAAAATGATTTTCCGCGGGCAGCGCAGCCCGCGTCTTAATTTTCAACCTGGAGGTTTACCATGGCTTATACCTATCTGATTTCCGGCGCCACCAGCGATGTGGGCCGGGCTTTGATCCGCCGTCTTCTGAAAGACGCCCCCGAAGGCACGCTGGTGCTGGCCCAGGGCTGCGGCGACGTGGACAAGCTGGCCCCTCTGTGCCAGGAATACCCCGGCATGATCCGCCCCTTTGATGTGGATCTGTCCGACCCGTACAAGGTTGACACCTTCTGCCAGCTGCTGGGCACCACCTGCCCCGCCCCCACCCATTTTGTCCACCTGCCCGCTCTGCCGGTGGTGAACACCAAATTCAAGGCCTTTGACGAACCCCGCTTTGCCAAGGACATGGAGATCCAGGTCCACAGCGCCGTCAAGCTGTGCAAAGCGGTGCTGCCCGCCATGAGCAAGGCCAAGTTCGGGCGCATCCTCTTCATCCAGACCAGCTACACCCTGGGTGCCCCGCCGAAGAACACCGCCGCCTATGTGATGGCCAAGCAGGCTTTGGGCGGGCTGTGCAAGAGCCTGGCGGTGGAGTATGCCCGGTTTGGCATCACCGTGAACTGCGTGGCCCCCAGCATGATGGAAACCAACTTTCTGAAAGATACCCCCGACCTGATCGTGCAGGCTTCTGCCGCCGACAACCCCATGGGCCGCAACGCCACCCCCGACGACGTGGTGCCCGCCATGGCCTTCCTGCTTTCGGAGGAAGCCCGGTTCATCACCGGCGTGACCCTGCCTGTGACGGGAGGTTCCGCCCTTGCCTGACCTGCGTTTTCGGCTGGCCCGCCCCGGGGAGGACGCCGCCATCCTGGATTTCATCAACGCCCATTTCGACATGCACCTGCCCCTGATCAACCGGCCGGAGTTCTACAACTTCTACTTTGCCGGGCCGGAAGGGAGCGCGCCCCGCTTTGCGGTGGCCGAGGACGGCGAAGGGCAGTATCTCAGCGCCGCCGGATACATCCCCGCCGGGCGGGAGCCTTCCGCCGGGGTGTGGGTATCCATCTGGGTTGCCGCCAAGGGCCACAATGGCGTTGGGCTGGAACTGATGGACGCTCTGCCCGGTCTGCTGAACGCCCCGGTGCTGGCCTGCAACAACATCCGCCCCGCCACCTGCAAGCTGTACCACTTCCTGGGCTGGCAGGCCGAACGCCTGCGCCACTATTACCGCCTGGGCACCCCCGGTCCCGGGGGCTGGACCCTGGCCGTGCCGGGGGATGCCGCTCCCCTGCCCGCCCCCGCCAAAGACCTGGCGCTGGAACCGGTGGCGGATGCCGATGTCCTGGAGGCCCTGGGCCTGCCTGAAACGCCTCACACGCCGAAAAAGGACCTGTGGTATCTGCGGCGGCGGTACTTCGCTTTTCCCCATTTCCGCTATGATGTTTGGGCGGTGCGGGAGAACGGCCGCCTGCTGGCCTACGCCGTGACCCGCACGGTGTCGGCGGCAGACACCGGCTGCGCCCCTGTGCTGCGGCTGGTGGATTTCATCGGCCCGGACGAGGTCCTGCCCCGTATCGGCGGCGCCCTGGACGAACTGCTGTGCCGCACCGGCGCCGAATATCTGGACTGCTACAACGCCGGTATCGACCCGGATGTGTGGCGGCAGGCCGGTCTGACCGAACGGCTGGAGGGCGACGGCGTCATCATCCCCAACTATCTCACCCCGCCTTTGCGGGACAACACCGAATATTATTACTTCGTCAACCAGCCCGACGGCTTTGTGATGTTCAAGGCCGACGGAGATCAGGACCGTCCCAACCTGTCCTGATGTTTTCTTCCGCCCCGAAACGGAGGTTGCCGTGATGAAAAAAGTTCTTCTGGTTTTGGCCGCTTTTGTCCCTGTACTTGTGGGAGTTGTGGTCAACTACACCCTGGCCATTCCCCTGATCGGTTCCGCTCTTTTCATGCTGCTGCCCCTGCTGACCACCGCATTCTGGGTCTTTCTGGGCTGGCAGTATGCCCGCACCGGATGGAAAGCCCTGCCCGCGGTGCTGACCGCCAACTCCCTGGGTATTTTGTCCCTGGCCGTGTATCTGTGGCAGTTCTTCGGCTACACCGACGAGGCCCGGAACCTGGCACTGTCCGGGGCGTCCCAGATGTTCAGCGCCGCCACCCCCACCTGGTTTCTGGGACGGTTTGCCATCCTGTTTGAAAGCCAGCCCAACTATGTGGGCCGTGCTGCCATGGTGGGGCTGCAGGTCCTGGCTCTGGTGTATATGATCCTGATATTCGCCTGCGGCTTTGCCGCCGAAAAAGTTGTCCACAAAACGAACCTTTTCAGTTGAATATTTTTCTCGTTATTTCTTCTGCGCCCGGAAGTTGCAGCTTACGGGTGCTTTTTTGCTGCAAAAAAGCGGCACGGCCGAAGCCGTACCGCTTTTGAATGTCTGTTTTTTTATCAGTTTCCGTCGTCGCTCTGGTAGACCGGCACACCGGCGTACTCATCCGGTTCGTCATCAGGCAGGGTCTGCATGTACTCGTGCATGGCTTCGGCCACCTTCTTGCTATAAGCCACCGCTTCCACCACCGTGCGGGCACCCTTGACAGCGTCACCGGAAGCAAAGATGCCGGGGCGGCTGGTGCGGCCCACTTCGTCGGTAACAAACAGGCCCCGGGGGTTGACTTTCAGCCCTTCGGTGGTCTCGGTGATGGTGGTGCAGGCGCCCTGGCTGATGGACACCACCACGCTGTCCGCCGGGTACAGCATCTCGGTGCCGGGGATATCGGTGAGGGTTCCGTCCTCGGCCTCCTCCACATCCCGGAACACCACGCCCTGGTCGGTGATCTCCACCGGCTTCTTATTATAGAAGAAGTCCACGCCTTCCAGTTTGGCATAGCTTTCCTCATAGTGGCTGGCGGCGATCTTTTTGGTCAGGGAGAAGCACTGCAGGTGGCGGGTGCCGTGGCGGATGGCGGTGCGGGCCACGTCCATGGCCGCATTGCCAGCGCCGATAAGCACCACCCGGTTGCCCAGATGGTAGACGTCGGGGTTCTGCAGATAGTTGATGGCAAAGTGCACGTGACCCAGGCTTTCGCCCTTGATACCCAGGGTGTTGGGCCGCCACACGCCGGTACCGATGAAGATGGCCTTGTAACCGTCCCGGAACAGGTCGTCGATCTTCAGGGCCTTGCCCACGTCGGTGTTGGGGCGCACCTTGATGTCCTTCAGGCGCAGGTGGCGGTATTCGAAATCATCCAGCACGCTCTTGGGCAGGCGGAATTCCGGGATGCCGTAACGCAGCACGCCGCCGATCTTGTCGTGGCTTTCAAAGATGGTCACATCGTAACCGTACCGGGCCAGGATCACCGCGATGGTCAGGCCTGCCGGGCCGGAACCGATGATGGCCACCCGCTTGCCGTTGGGCTTGGCGGGACCTTTGGTCATCTGGGACGCATAGGTGGAGGAGATATAATTTTCGATAACAGAGAAATGCACCGGCGCGCCCTTGATGCCCCGGACACAATGGCCTTCGCACTGGTTTTCATGGTTGCAGATCAGGCTGCACACAGTGGTGAGAGGGTTGTTCTCAAAGAGCATGCGCCCTGCTTCGTTGAGCTGATTCTCTTTGAGCAGGCGGATCACTTCGGGGATGTTGGTGTGAATGGGACATCCCTGTTGGCAGCGGGGATTTTTGCATCCCAGGCAATGGTTGGCTTCGTCCATAACATGCAAGGCCATATTGTTCCCTCTTTCTTTTCACCGTTAATTTTGCAACAATGTGTCAACAAAGGCAATGAAAATCCATGTCCCATTTATAATACCACTGGTTTTGCCGTGTACGCAAGCCCCATGGGCTGGGTTTTCTCCCGGCATAGTGACAAAAAATCTGTGAATGCCCCCTGGAGCGCAATGACATTCTGCGCATGAGGCAGGTTCTGCTCCAGCTTGGCCAGAGAGGTGGACACCGGCAGTGCGGCACTCCGCAGCAGGGGCAGCGCCTGCTTTCGTGCCCCCAGCACATGCAGGTAAGGCGGCAGGACCGGCAATGCGTCCGCCTTCACCCCCATGGCGGCATCCAGGGCCAGGCGGCGCAGCCGGGCATGCGGGTAGCGCTTGGTTTTCATCCGGGCATACAGGTCCTCGGCATCCGTGGCTTCCCGCACCGCCGCAGAAAGGCGGTTTTCCAGTCCTTCGTTCACACCCCGGATCTGGGCAAAGCGGGCAGGGTCGCCAGCCCGGAGCAGCGCCAGCAGCGCCACGCTGAACCGCCCGGTATCGGCCGTCATCCCCTGCCGGGCGGCCTGGCGGTACACTTCCAGGGCAGTTTCCGGCACATAGGGCGCCAAAGCATCCACCCCTTTTTTTCGAACCAGCGTACGCAGAAGGCTGGCAGAGGCCAGCAGCGTCTGACCGGCGCGGCCGGTTTCCTCCGACCCGTGGTCCGCCCCCAGCCGGGGCAGAGCCAGGGGCTGCATGGGGCTGTTCTGGGCCAGCAAAGCCTTGCAGTATTCAATGCCCAGGATGTTGTTGGGCCGGGCCAGCAGTTCACTCAGCCCGGGTTCCAGTTCTTCGGCGGCGCGGGCACGGGCAGCGGCAAAAGTGAGTCCCTGCCCCAGATACCGCCGCAGCCGGGCCGAAAGGTCAGGCACTTCCAGCAAACGGGCCGCCTGCATCAGCCGCCCGGCGTCGGGGTCTTCGGCGCCAAAGGCCAGGGTATCACACCCCAGGGCGGTGAGCAGCGCCACCCCCGCCGCCGCAAATGCTTCGGCGCCGGTGTTGGCGTACGGGGCGGGCAGGGCCACCACCAGGTCAGCCCCGCCCAGTAGCGCGGCCCGCACCCGGACGGATTCGGGAAAAAGAGGGACCCCGCCTCGCTGCACGGCTCCGCTGCTCATACAGACGGCGATGGTCTTTGCCCCCCGTTCCCGCAGCATGCGCAGCTGAGCAGCGTGGCCGTTATGGAAGGGATCGTATTCGGTGATGATACCGGCAAAGTTCATAAATGACCTCAAAATCAGTGTAAAGGCTGCGTTCCCCGCCGTTGCGCAGGGGCGTATATGGTAATATTATACCATATCGCGCCCTCTTTTTGGGGGGGCGGAGGCTAAAAGAGGTCTTGCACTGCGCCACACAGATGTCTTTTTTGCCGCTTTTTCTTGTTAATTCGTCATTTTTAAAACTCAAAAGGAGGTCCAACGGGGCAAAAACATTCATTTTCTTTGTGCAACATGTCAAAAATTTGTCAGGCTCAACCGGAGCCAGTTAGGCGATTACACTGCGAACTGCGCAATAAATGCACAGTTTTAGCAATTTCTTCCTTGAAAAGCGCTATTTTTCATACTATAATGAATTTGTAAATGTACACAAGGGACGCGTGCCCAAAATCATTGAAGGAGAATTGACGATGAAAGTCCTGGTTATCAACTGTGGTTCGTCCAGTCTGAAGTATCAGCTGATCGATATGGAGGGCGAACATGTGCTTTGCAAGGGGCTGTGCGAACGCATCGGCATGGAAAGCAGCATGATCACCCATGAGGCCAACGGCCACAAGGCCACCACCCCGGCTATCTTCCCCACCCACACCGAGGCTTTCCTGGAAGTGGTGAAGAAGATGACCACTGGCGAAGGCAAGGTCATTGACTCTCCCGACGAGATCGACGCCATCGGCCACCGCATTGTGCACGGCGGCGAAAAGTTCAAGGAAAGCTGCCTGATCACCCCCGAAGTGGTGGAAGCCATCCGCGATCTGAGCCCCCTGGCTCCTCTGCACAACCCCGCCGGCATCCTGGGCATCGAAGCCTCCAAGAAGGTCTTCGGCGACATTCCCAACGTGGCGGTGTTCGACACCTCCTTCCACAGCACCATGCCCCCGCGTGCCTATATGTACGCCATCCCCTACGAGTACTATGAAAAGTACGGCGTGCGCCGCTACGGCTTCCACGGCACCAGCCACAAGTACGTCAGCCATCGCGCTGCTGAATTCCTGGAAGAGCCCATCACCCGCCTGAAGCTGATCACCTGCCACCTGGGCAATGGTTCTTCCATTGCCGCCGTGGACCAGGGCCGCGTGGTGGATACCTCCATGGGCATGACCCCGCTGGCCGGCCTGATGATGGGCACCCGCTGCGGCGACCTGGACCCCTCTGTGGTCAACTACCTGAAGTACACCCTGAACATCACCGGCCATCAGCTGGATGAGATCCTGAACCGCAAGTCCGGTCTGCTGGGTATCTCCGGTGTTTCCAGCGACAAGCGCGACGTGGAAAAGGCTGCCGCTGAAGGCAACGAGCGCGCACAGCTGGCCAGCGATATGCTGAACTACCAGATCAAGAAGACCATCGGCAGCTACATCGCGGCCATGGGCGGCGTGGACGCCATCGTCTTCACCGGCGGCATCGGCGAGCATGACGCTCCTTCCCGTGCCCGCATCTGCCATCACATGGACTGGCTGGGCATCCACATTGATACCGACAAGAACAACAACGCCCACAAGCAGAACAAGGACGTTGTGGAGATCACCGCTTGGGGCGCCCGTGTCCGTACCCTGGTCATCGAGACCAATGAAGAGCTGATGATCGCCCGCGACACCAAGGAAGTTCTGGAAAAGCAGTAATTTTCCACCGTACAGTTTAAAAAACCAAATGACCGGGACCGCATTTTCCTGATGCGGTCCCGGTTTTTTATTGGCATCCCCGCACAAATATGATAAAATGTGAAAAAGATGTGAATACACCGCAGGGCTTCCCCTTGGCCCCGCAAAAGGGAGAATGGATATGCAGAGACAGCTGACCCGGGCCTTCTCGGTTGGGTTTGCCCTTGTATGGGGCTGGGTGCTGGTCAACAGCGTACTGCGCTGGCCGCATAACGGCCCCGCCGCCCTGCTGGCAGGGCTGGCTTTGGGCTTTGCCGCTTTTTTTGCGGCACGGCTGCTTCTGCCTTTGCTGGACACCGTTCCCCTGCCCCGCTTCCGCTGCTGGATGATCGCCGCCCTGGCGGTATATGGGCTGGTGCTGGGGAGGATGGGCTTCTGGCTGGCAGAAATGCCCATCATGGACATGGCCACCATCATGCAAAGCCTGCCGGATTTTCTGGACGACGGCATCCCCCAGGTGTGGGGCGCCTACTACATCATCTGCAACAACAACCTGGGCCTGGCCCTGGTGCTGGTCGGCTGGTATCAGCTGGCGGGGCTTTTCGGCATCACCCCGGACACAGAAGCGGGCATCTATGCGGGTATCCTGCTGAACGTGCTTGCCATCCTTCTTTCGGTGGTGCTGGTCTGCCTGCTGGCCCGGCGTATCCTGAAACGCAATAGCGCCGTGGCCCTGGCGTTTCTGTTGTGTGTTGGGTTCCTGCCCTTCGTGCTGTGGTCCCCCTGCTTTTATTCCGACACCCTCTGCCTGCCCTTTCCCCTGCTGGTTCTGCTGGGCTGGACCTATTACCGCGCCGAGTCTCGCCCTGTGGTCCGGCTGTTGTGGCTGGCGGGCATGGCGGCATCGGCTTTTGTTGGATATGCCGTCAAAGGCAGCGTTATTGTGGTGCTGGTGGCGGCGATTATCCAGCTGTTTCTGGAAAAGAGCGTCCGCCGGGCACTGGCCGGGACAGCGGTGCTGCTGGTGGTGTTCGGTATTCTGCTGGGCGGATACCGCCTTTGGCAGCGGACCTTTCTGGATTTTTCGGTAGAAGACGCGGTGGGCCTGCCCATTGAACTGTGGTTTGCCTACGGCAGCACCGGCGACGGAAACTACAACGATGATATCTGCCAGGCCGCCAAAAGCCTGACCACCATGGACCAGCGGCGGCAGATGCTGCGGCAGCACATCTCCGCCCAGTACGGCGCCCGCACCCCTGTGGGGCTGGCGGACTTCATGACCCGCAAAGCAGCCATCACCTGGGGCAACGGGCTGTACGACGCCCAGGAATTCCTGGCCACACCGCTGAAGGTAAACTGGACTCACCGCTTTATCCTGGAAGGACAGCCCGGCTACATGCCCATGGTCTATTACTGCCAGGCGTACTTATATTTTGTAATGCTTCTGGTTCTGGCGGGCACACTGGGGGCGGTCCGCCGGGCCTGCCCGGGGCCGCTGACCCTGACACGAGTGAGCGTGTTCGGGTTGATGCTGTTCCTGAGTTTGTGGGAGACCAAAGCCCGGTACGCCTTCCAGTTCACCCCGCTGCTGCTGTTGCTGGCAGCGGCGGCCCTGTGGCAGCTGGCGGGTCTTGGCAAAAAGCAGCCGCAAATTGAGAAAGAGCCCGCCCTGGTAGGATAAACGCCAAAAGAAAAGCGCCGCTTCGGCTTGTGCCGGGGCGGCATTTTTACTTTTACACGTAAAAAATGCCATCCTCCGTTGACTTTCTCGAATATCGAGATTATACTGAAGATAAAGAAACTCGATATTCGAGATTGCATCAGAAAGAAGGTGTCCTCCATGCCTCGTGAACGGTTCAAGACCTTGACCGAACAGATGTTTTATCTGCTGCTTTGCCTGCGGGAGGAATACCGGGGCATGGAGATTCTGGAAAAGGTACGGCAGATGACAGACGGCCGGGTGAGCATCGGGTCCGGCACCCTGTACGACCTTTTGGAGCAGTTCACCGCAAAAGGCTGGATCGAAGCAACCGGTGCCCTGCGGGGGCGGCGCCGCTACCGCATTACCGAAAAAGGAACCGCCATGCTGGCCAGGGAATACCAACGGCTGCAGCAGCAGGTCCGGGATTATGAGTGCTATGCCGGAAAGGAGGCACAGCCATGAGCCGAACGAAACGCCTTTTTGTTCCCCTTTCCCCCTACGAACAGCAAGCCATGAAAGCCCTGTTGGAAAAGCAGGCGGCCCAGGGCTAGCTGTTGAGCAAGATGGGCAGCTGGTTCTGGACGTTTACGGAAACGGAACCCCGGCCCCTGCAATTTTCCGTCACCTATTTTTCCAAGGCCAGCGAGTACGATTCCCTGCCCACCGACGGACAACAGGACAAGGAAGCCCTGTGCGCCCAGAGCGGCTGGCATCTGGCTGCCCGGCGGCATGATCTGCAGGTGTTTTACACCGCCGATGCCGGTGCCCCGCCCCTGGAGACCGACCCGGTAGTGCAGGTGGAAAGCCTGTACCGGGCCATGGTCCGCCTGACCATGCGGCCCCGGCTGTTTACGGCGGCACTTTGCCTGTTCTGGATGCTGCTGTGCTGGCTGGATTTCCGGAAGAATGCCATCCGGTTCCTCTCCGACGGGTTCGACGTGATCACCCTGCCGGTGTGGTTCCTGCTGCTGGCTGCCTGTATGGTGGAAACCATCACCTGCTTTGTGTGGCATCGCCGGGCCAAGCCCGCTGCCGAAGAGAGCGGCCTGTTTCTGCCGCCTCACATTCCCACCCGTGTCAGCTGGGTGTTTGTAGCTGTGGCCATTCTGCTGCTGTGTCTGGCGGCTTTCGGAACCACCCTGCCGCCCCAGTGGTATCTTGCCTGGCTGGTGATCTGTTTTGCGGCCATTGGCGGCGGCACTCTGCTGAGAAAGCGGCTGCGGGAAAAGGACTATCCCGCCGGGATCAACCAGGCGGCAACCAGTTTTTTGGTGCTTGCGGTGTATGTGGTGGGCATTGTGGTTTTGCTTGCCGTGTCCATCAGCGCCCATCCGGGCCAGACCGAACACGTGGCGGCGGGCAGCTACGAGAACAACGGCCGGACCTATGAAATCTACAACGATCCCATCCCCCTTTCGGTAAGCGACCTGATGGAAGCGGATGCGGTCTATTCCAGCACGGCCTTCGCGGATTCCGCCAGCCCGCTGCTTCGTCAGCGTATGTACGATCACAGCCCCAACGTCCCCCAGTATGCCGGGGCGCCGACGGTGTGGTACACCATCTACGATACCGATTTCGATTTTGTTCAGAACATCGTGGTGAACCAGCTGCTGAGCGAACACCGGGATGAAGTCCAGGAGGACGGCACGGTATTTACAGATTCCTACTTTCCCATCGATCCCACTGCCTACGGGGCAGAGACCGCCTACCAGCTTCAGTGGAGCACCACCGGGTCCATCCCCCAGTATCTGCTGTGCTGGCCGGGACGGGTGGTGGAACTTAGTTTTGCCTATCTGGAGCCCACCGATGAGCAGCTGGCAAAGGCCGCCGAACTGCTGGCGCCTTAACCGAAATCCACACACAAAAACAGCGTGCATACCGTTTTGGCATGCACGCTGTTTGCTTTTATTCAGGATATGGACAAAGGGGAATCAGAACAGACCGGTGATGCGGCCTTCCGCGTCGCAGTCGATGTCCATGGCGGCGGGGTGGCGGGGCAGCCCGGGCATGGTCATGATGGAACCGCAAATGACTACCACGAAGCCCGCACCGGCGGACAGCCGGACTTCCCGCACGTTCATGCGGAAGTGTTCCGGCGCGCCCAGCAGAGAGGCGTCGTCGCTGAAGGAATACTGGGTCTTGGCGATGCACACAGGCAGCTTGCCGTAGCCCATGCTTTCCAGTTCGGCCAGCATCTTCTTGGCGGCGGGGGCGTAGGTCACGCCGTCGGCATGGTAGATCTTGCGGGCCACCGCGTCCACCTTATCGGCCAGAGAGGCTTCCAGATCATAGGTAAACTGAATAGGATGAGGCTGGGGATTTTCTTCCAGAACCTGCAGCACAGTCTGTGCCAGTTCCTTGCCGCCTTCGCCGCCCTTGGCGAATACTTCGCTGAGGGCGCAGGGAACGCCGTTGGCGGCGCAGACTTCCCGGATCACCGCCATCTCTTCTTCGGTGTCGGTGGGGAAAGAATTGATAGCCACGCACACAGGCAGGCCGAAGCCATTTTTCAGGTTGTCGATATGGCGGGCCAGGTTCACGGATCCCTTGCGCACAGCCTCGGCATTGGGGGCGTTCAGGTCGGCCTTGGCCACGCCGCCGTGGTATTTCAGGGCACGGACGGTGGCCACCAGCACAACGGCGTCGGGGTTCAGCCCGGCGTAGCGGCACTTGATGTCCAGGAACTTTTCAGCGCCCAGGTCGGCGCCGAAGCCTGCTTCGGTGACCACGTAATCGGCCAGCTTCAGACCCAGCTTGGTGGCGGTGACACTGTTGCAGCCGTGGGCAATGTTGGCGAAGGGACCGCCGTGGATGATGGCAGGGTTGTTTTCCAGGGTCTGGACCAGGTTGGGGTCGATGGCGTCCTTGAGCAGGGCGGTCATGGCACCGGCGGCGCCGATCTGCCCGGCGGTGACCGGTTTGCCGTCAAAAGTATAGGCGCAGACGATGCGGGACAGCCGCTCTTTCAGATCCTTCAGGTCGGTGGCCAGGCAGAAGATGGCCATGACCTCGCTGGCCACGGTGATGTCGAAGCCGTCCTCGCGGGGGGTGCCGTTGACCTTGCCGCCCATGCCGTCCACGATAAAGCGCAGCTGGCGGTCATTCATATCCATGCAGCGCTTCCACACCACCCGGCGGGGATCGATGTTCAGGGGGTTGCCCTGCTGGATGGAGTTATCGATCATGGCCGCCAGCAGGTTGTTGGCGGTGCCGATAGCGTGGATATCGCCGGTGAAATGCAGGTTGATGTCCTCCATGGGCACCACCTGGGCATAGCCGCCGCCGGCGGCGCCGCCCTTGATGCCGAACACAGGGCCCAGAGAGGGTTCACGCAGGCAGAGCATGGTCCGCTTGCCCATGGCGCACAAAGCATCCCCCAGGCCCACGCTGGTGGTAGTCTTGCCTTCCCCGGCAGGGGTGGGGCTGATGGCGGTAACCAGGATCAGCTTGCCCTGTTTGCCCTCCCCTTTTGCCAGCTTGTGGCTGATCTTGGCTTTGTACTTGCCGTAAGGGATGATGTCATCTTCGGAAAGGCCCAGTTTGGCCGCCACCTGGGTGATGGGCAGCATATGGGCATTCTGGGCGATCTGGATATCGCTGAGCATACGGATCTCTTCCTTTCGCATCTCGTTTGAACGTATGATTTTGGAAATAAAGCGCGTACTATGTTGATTGTAGCAAACTTTTGGGTAAAATACAAGAAGAGCCGCCCGCCCCCGGACCGGGGAACGGGTTTTATTTCGGGACAGGCCGTGTTATAATGAAAAAACGATCTGCGGAGAATTCCGCCGGAAAGGAGGACCGCGATGCCTGCCACCTTGTTGCAGCGCCCCGCCCTGTTCCCGGCCGACCGCCGGGCTTTGGGGCAACGGGTCTACTGCACTGCCATCGCTCTGCTGCTGATCCTCTCGGAGGTATTCAGCTCCAATATACAAAGTACTCTGCCCGCTTTCAGCCACCTGGCCCGTCTGGGGCTGACCGGGCTGGGCGCCCTGCTGCTGGCCGTCAAATGCCTGCTGCTCACAAACTACCAGTACCGCTGGCAATGGGCCGTGGGGATCGTCACCGTGGTCTATGCCGCCTTTGCCTCTGTTTACGGGGACGACATCTGGTTTCTGCTGGCTGTTCTGGCGGGGCTGGGGGCCAAGGACGTGGACCTGCGCCAGGCGCTGCGGGTATATCTTGGAACCGCCGTGGTCTGCCTGGTGCTGGTGCAGCTGCTGCACTACACCACGCCGTTGGTACCGTTCAACGTATATGCCCGCAACTGGGATTACGGCTACGGCCATTACAACGGCTACGGCGCTCGGCTGCTGGGCGTGTTCTTCGCCTGGGGCTGGCTGCGCTGGCCGAAACTGCGATGGGTTGACTGGGCCGGGCTGGCCGCTCTGGCCGCCTACACCCTGCTGGTTCCCCAATGCCGGGGCGCGGGTGTCGCCATGTTCCTGCTGCTGTTGCTCTTTGCAGCCCAGAAACTGCTGCCCCGTTTTTTTGAAAGCCGCATCTGGCATGGTCTGGTGCTGGCAGCGTATCCCCTGCTGACTCTGTTCAGTCTGATTGCAGGGTATGTGTTCGACCCGTCCCGACCTCATACCATCCCTGGATTTTACCGGTTGAATCTGGCATTGTCCGGCCGTCTGGAAGTCTGGCACCATGTTTTTTGGGCCTTTGACTACCTGCACCCCGCCGAGGACGGCGCCGAAGCCTGGCTGCATGCCGACATGCCCAATGTGATCAGCTTGCTGGGTGGTCTGGCCACCGACGCCGACGTCCACCATTCCATCGACAACACCTATCTGGCCCTGATAATGAACAAGGGCGTTCTGGGTGCCGTGCTGGTGGCAGGCGTTGTCCTGTTCCTGCTCTGGCGGCTGTGCCGGGGCGGGCATACCGGCGAGATTCTGCTGATCTGCGCCATGCTGTGCTACCTGCTGATGGAAAACAAGATGTTCCTGCTTTCGGCCAATCCGCTGGTGCTGCTTTTGCCCTGCGCTCTGCTCACCCCCAGGGGCGAAAAGCTGCCGGTGGTTTGCCCCAGACCCGATCTGCCCGCCCGCAGCGAGGCCGTCAAGGTATGATACGTTCAAACATATAAGTAAACAGAATCCCCGGGACGGAGTTGCATCCATCCCGGGGATTTTTCTCTGTTTATTTCCGTTTGTGCCAGTCCCGCACCGTGCGCCACAGCAGCCAGCCGGACAGCCAGATACCGCTGATGACCACGGCATACACCAAAAAGCGCAGCATGGTCAGCAGGTCACCGCTCACGGAGCCCAAATAGTTGACCACCCACACCAGCTGGACCAGCACAGCAGCCCCGCACAAAATCATAGGCAGCAGCAGACGTTTGCGGGAACCCCGGCGTGCCGGGCCCAACAGGCAGTATCCGCCTGCCAGGGCAGCCACCCAGGACAGGCCGTGCAGCGCATCCGGGATGCCGTACCGGGTGGTGACAAAAATAGCCGTGGGGCCATCCGCCCCGCCGATGATGCCGATACTGGCGGCCGCCTGCCGGGCGGTCAGGCCGTTGACGGCAAAGACCAGGGCCAGAAAGACCGCCAGTGCCAGAAACGCCCAGCGCCAGGGGCTGGCGTTGTCCTGATGGTCGGCAAATTCCTG
>CALXHS010000078.1 GCA_944388165.1 uncultured Gemmiger sp.
TAATTTCTCAGACACAATCGCTTGCGTCCTGTTGAATTACTTGTTTTTTTGGAATTGATTATAGTGTTTTTCCAAACACTGTAAGGTTCCACAAGTTTCAGGTTTGTTCAATTTTCAAGGTCCTGCGCGCCGCCCTTGCGGGACAGCTTATTTATTCTATCTCATCGAGCAGCTTTTGTCAAGCACTTTTTTGAGATTTTTTTGAAGCTTTTCAGCGCCTGCGGTCTCTCGCGAGACAGCTTAGATATAATACCATCCGTTCCGACGTTTGTCAACACTTTTTTCGAAGTTTTTTCACTTTTTCTTCATAGTCTGACTTTTGCCTTTGAATCTTCCGTTTTACCGATATTTTCCTTTCAGATCCTTTTACATCCTTTTTTCTTGCGCTTTTCTCCCAAACGCCTTATACTTATATAATACGAAGAAACTACGGTGGTGGCATACTATGATGAAGATATACCAAACCTCCGACAAGCGGCTCACCCGCGTCGGAGAGATCGGGGAAGGCGCCTGGATCAGCTTGACGGCCCCCTCCCCGGAAGAGGTCCGTCAGGTGGCTGCCACCCTGGACATTGAACCCGCCGACCTGCAGGCTGCGCTGGACCCGGAAGAATCCGCCCGCGTATCCCTGGAGGATGGGTATACCGTTATTATTGTGGACGTACCGGTGCAGGTGCCGGACAAGGGCGTGGGCGTTTACACCACCATCCCTCTGGGCATCCTGCTGACCCAGCAGACCATTACTACCGTTTGCGCAGTGGACAGCCAGGTGCTGCAGGACTTTGCCGCCTGCCGGGTGCGGGAATTCAGCACCCGCAAGAAGATGCGATTCGTTTACCAGATCATGAACCGAGCGGCTACCATGTACCAGCAGGAACTGCGCTTGATCGACCGCCGCCGGCAGGAGATCGAAAAGAACCTGGCCGGGACCATGCGGGACAGCGACCTCATCGAGCTGCACGCCCTGGAATCCACCCTGGTCTATTTTGCCACCAGCTTGCGGGCCAACAGCACTGTGTTGGACCGCCTGACCCGCTACAAACGGCTGGAACAGTATCCCGACGACATGGAACTGCTGGACGACGTCATCGTGGAGATGCGCCAGGCCATTGAGATGACCACCATCTACCGCGACGATATCAAAGGTACCCGGGAACTGTTCAGTGCCGTTTTGGACAACCGCTTGAACAACGCCATGAAATACCTGACCTCGGTCACCCTTATCATGGCTGTTCCCACGGTGGTATCCGGTTTGTACGGCATGAACGTGAACCTGGACGGCATGCCCTTTGCCTCTTCCCCCTGGGGGTTCGCCCTGGTATGCGCCATCATTCTGGGCATCTGCGCGGGGGCGGCCTGGTTCCTGCACAAAAAACATATGCTTTGAGCTGATTTCCAGCGGCGTTTTGGCGCCGCTGGTTTTATTTTGCCCGGATGCTTGCGGCAGCTCCGGGCATCCTGTATATTCTTTTATATAAGGTGTAACACCAAGGAAAAAACATCGTTCCTTATATATAGGAAGAGAAGAGACTGGAGGTGACGGCATGGAGGACCCCGCCATTGTGGATTTGTACTGGGCGCGGGATGAGCGCGCACTGACCGAGACTGCCGCCAAGTTCGGGGCGTACTGCCGCAAGATCGCCATGAATCTGCTGAGCAGCGCCCCCGACGCCGAGGAAGTGGAAAACGATACCTGGCTGGCCGCCTGGAACAGCATGCCGGAGAACCGTCCGGCCCGGCTGGCCCCCTACTTAGGGCGCATCACCCGCAACCTGGCCCTGGACCGCCGGGACAAAGCCGGCGCCCAGAAGCGGGGCGGCGGGCAGGCCGAAGTGGTGCTGGAAGAACTGGAAGGCTGCCTTTCCAGCCCGGCCCGGGTGGAACACACGGTGGAAGCCGCCGAAACTGCCCGGCTTATCAGTGATTTTCTGCGCAGTCAGCCGGAGACAGCCCGGAACATTTTTATACGGCGGTACTGGTACTGTGACGCTACCGCCGACATTGCCGCGCGCTTCGGCATGCCCGAAGGCCGGGTGCGGGTGACGCTGCACCGGACCCGAGAACGGCTGAAGCGATATCTGACCGAACAGGGGGTGAATGTATGACCGCACGAGAACTGTTTGATGCCATCGGCGCCATGGACGACGATCTGGTACTGGCCGCCGACGAGGAGCCCCTGCGCCGACGGCGCAGCTGGAAGCCGGTGGTATACCGGGTGCTGCCTCTGGCAGCCTGTTTCTGCCTGGTGGCGGGTGCGGTCCTGTGGCGAGGACAGCAGGGGGCTTCCGGCGGAACCGCCCCTGACACCGCCATGATGGAAGCCGCCCCCAACGAGGACCCCACCACCGCTGCGGCCGCCCCGCCGGATGCCGCAGCCCGCAGCGACGAAACCGAAGAAAGCACCGGTTCTGCAGCCGACAAACGCCAGACCGTTGACGAATTCAGCGCTGCGGTGAACGCCCTGGGGGTATCTGCCTTCCCCTCCGATCTGGCGGACCTGCTGGACACGGGCAGCGGAACTTATACCATGAGCGCAGAACCATCACCGGCCGACCGCGGCGACCCGGCCGACACGTTGCTGCCGGACACGGTGCCGGTCTACGCCAGCATGGCATCTTCCCAAACCATTGACACCAGCGGCATGTACGGCCGGCTGCGGTCGATGCTCCAGGCTTTGGGGCTGGACACCGCCCTGGCGGATGAAGCGGTCTATACCGGCCTTTCTCAGGAGGAAGCCGAAAAACAGGCCGACACCCTGCAGCAGAACGGCGGCAGTGCGGGCGACGCGCTGCGCCTTTGGTCCTGCGCCGCCGAGCTGGCCTTGGAAGTGGCCCCCAGCGAGACCTGGCCCCAGGGACTGACCATCACTGCCGAAAGCAACGGCACCGTGACCGCCCGGGCGCCCGGTACCGAGACCGCGGCCGCTCCCCTGCAGGAGAACGCCGCCGATGCCGCCGAAGCGGTGCTGACCGCCTGGCCGGAGATTGTCGCCCTGGCCGGACAGGACCCCACCGCCCAGACCTATACCGGCACCGACGGCGAATGGCACGCCCGGTTCTATGACGCCGCCGACAACAGCTGCCGGGGCATTGAATCGGGGGATCTGCGCAGTGTGGAGGTGGCGCTGGATGAAAACGGCAGCCTGTGCCTGGTGGTCTGGCGGAATGCCGACCTGAACACCGCCGTGGGCGAATACGCCACCGTCACCCGCACTGAAGCCGATGAACTGCTGACTCAGAACCTCTTCCTCACCGACGGCGGCAGCCTGGACGGCAGCGCCGTGCTGGAAAACCTGGTGGATCTGCGCCTGGTGTACTCCAACAGCCGTGCCGGTGCCTGGTATCTGCCCTACTGGTGCTACACTGCCGATGAAGGCCCCTCCGGGGAGGACGGCTCCATCCATGTATACGGGGAGTACCTGGTCCCCGCCGTCAGCCTGGAAGATCTGCAAACCCTGGCCGGCACCAAATAATAACCCCTGTTCTCCTTACGCCCCGCGCCCGGACCCTCCGGCAGCGCGGGGCATTTTGTTTACAACTTTTTCACCTTTTTGCTGCCAAAATCTCCCCGCAGCCCTCGTAGTATAAGACAAGCGGGTCAGGACGCCGCCTTTTTTGTTTCCATCCGGGAAACAACTTGTAAAAATCCGCGTCTTTTCACTATTTATTTGTCAAACCCGCCAAAAGTCCACTATGGCCGCACAGAAACCTTGGCTGGTTTCCGCCTTGTTTTCCGGCCCGGACAGAAGTATAATGTGGTCTAACATCAGAGTATTCTGGTGGGGAGGAAAAAGGAGTTCATCATGCGCAGCTGGTTCAGAAATCATCCGGTCTGTTTCATGGCCGGATATCTGGTGTTCTATCTTGCGTTTTTCTTTTTGCTGGAAAAGACCGTGGCCGTTCCGGACCTGGTGCTTTACTGCACCCTGGACGACATGATCCCCTTCTGCAAATATGCCATCATCCCCTATTATCTGTGGTTCCTGTGGATCCCCGGCACCCTCTTCTTTCTGCTGTGGAAAGCCCCCCGCTGGGATTTCTGGCGGCTGTGCCTGCCGCTGTTCATCGGCATGACCCTGGCTTTGCTTTTCTGCGCGGTGGTGCCTAACGGGGTGTATCTGCGCCCGGGATATGTGCCCGGCACCGATGTGTTCGCCGAGGCGGTGCGGGAGCTCTACCGCGCCGATACTTCCACCAACGTCTTCCCTTCCATCCATGTGCTCAATGCTGTGACTTTGGATCTGGCGTGGCAGAGATACTTACGCAAAGGCGCGGCCTTCCGCATCCCGCTGAGCTGCGCGGCGCACCTGCTGGATATCGCCGTCATCGCCTCCACCATGCTGCTGAAACAGCATTCCGCCATGGACGCCATGGGCGGCATTCTGCTGGCGCTGCTGCTGGACCGGGTGGGCGACCGTCTGACCCAATGGTGGTTTGCCCCCCACAGCGACCGCCGCAATATTCTGGAACGGGTATGAATATCCGCCGGCCGGGCCTTGCGCCCGGCCTTTTTGTTGCCGCAGCCACTATTTTTTCTGTATCATTTTTGCTACAATGAGGGATAGAGCCCAAGTCTTGCATTATACTGAAGTTTCAATCTTTCAGGGAGGTATAGATCATGCACAACATTCAGACCATTGCCCCGGATATCATCTACGTGGGCGCCAGCGACCGCCGTCTGGCCAAGTTCGAGAACCTGTTCCCCATTCCCCGGGGCGTTTCCTACAACTCCTATGTCATCGTGGACGAAAAGACCGCGCTGATGGACACCGCCGACGTTTCTGTGGGCGCCCAGTTCCTGGAGAATGTGGCCGCTGCGCTGAACGGCCGCAGCCTTGACTATCTGGTGGTGGATCACATGGAGCCCGACCACGCCGCCATGATCGAGGAAGTGCTGCTGCGCTGGCCCGGCGCCCAGATCGTCTGCAACGCCAAGACCGTGCCCATGCTGAAGGCTTTCTTCCCCGGTGATACCGCCGCCATCGACGGCGCCCTGCTGGTGAAGGAGGGCGACACCCTGGAGCTGGGCAAGCACAGTCTGAGCTTTGTGATGGCCCCCATGGTCCACTGGCCGGAAGTCATGATGGCGTTCGACACCGCCACCGGCACCCTGTTCAGCGCCGACGCTTTCGGCACCTTCGGCGCCCTGGGCGGCAGCCTGTTTGCCGACGAGGTGAACTTTGAGCGTGACTGGCTGGACGATGCCCGCCGTTACTACGCCAACATCGTGGGCAAGTACGGTGTGCAGGTGCAGACCGTGCTGAAGAAGGCCGCCGGTCTGCCCATCCAGACCATCGCCCCCCTGCATGGTCCCATCTGGCGCAAGGACCTGGCCTGGTTCCTGGGCAAGTATGACCTGTGGAGCCGCTGGCAGGCTGAGGACAACACCGCCGTGGTGCTGTACGGCAGCCTGTACGGCAACACCGCCGCTGCCGCCGAGGCCGTAGCTGCCCAGCTGGGCGCCCGCGGCGTGGCCGATGTGAAGGTGCTGGATCTGTCCGTGGCCGATGTGAGCGAAGCTGTGGCCGAGTGCTGGCGCGCTTCCACCATCGTGCTGGCCAGCCCCACCTACAACGGCGGCCTGTATCCCCCGGTGGCCGCCCTGCTGGACGACCTGCAGGCCCTGGGTCTGCAGAACTGCACCTTCGCCCTCATCGAGAACGGCAGCTGGGCTCCCATGTCCGCCCGCCTGATGACCACCAAGCTGGAAGGTCTGAAGAACTGCACCGTGCTGGAGAGCAAGCTCACCGTGCGCGGCGCTCTGAACCCCGCCCAGGAAGGGGAAGTGGCTGCCCTGGCCGACGCCGTGGCCCAGGCTGTGAAGGGCTGATTTGCCCCCTGAACTGATCCCGTAAAAACCAAAGACCCCGCCGCCGGAAATGCCCGGCGGCGGGGTCTTTTTATGTATGACAGGGGTCACAGTTCCATTTTGGGGGCTTCGGGGGCGCGGGGCGTTTTCAGGGAGAAGGGATCTTCCCCGGCCAGGCCGTCGGCCTGCAGCATCTTCTCCATCACGTCGATGTCTGCCGAAAGGTCCAGGGCGTCGGACTGGAACAGCTTGTCCAGCTGGTTCTCGAAGGCGGTGACCAGGGTGCCCATGGCCTGTTCGATGCGGCGCTTGGATTCAGAGATATTCTCCCCTTCAATGCCCTGGGCGTCCATCTCGGCGTAGGCTTCCAGCAGCTTGAGGGAGGTGGGCAGGTAATAATCCAGGAACTTGCGCATCCGGGGCAGCTTTTCGGGGTCGGATTCCGCCTGGGCAAAGATCTTGGCGGTCACCGCTTCCAGCCGGGCGATGCGGTCGCTCATCTCCTCGTCGGGGATGGCATCGTTCAGTTCCCGCAGGCGGGTCAGGGTCTTGTCAT
Source organism: uncultured Gemmiger sp. (assembly GCA_944388165.1). Taxonomy (GTDB): domain Bacteria; phylum Bacillota; class Clostridia; order Oscillospirales; family Ruminococcaceae; genus Gemmiger. Next base: position 6,365 of record CALXHS010000078.1, read on the forward strand.
ACTCGCTCTGGGGCTTGGCCGGTGCCTTGGGTTCGGCGGGCCGGGTTGCCTGCTGGGGTTTGGGGGCATCGCCCCGCACCACCAGGCAGCGGGTGCGCATGTCCAGGTAAGCGTCTTCCCCGAACAGGCCCTTGTCGATGCACTCTTCCAGGCGGCGGCAGCATTTGTCATAGCTGCAGGGGATGGCGTCGGCGATCTCCTTGATATACATATGGTCGGCGTCGCCCACGATCTTGTCGATCTTGCGGCGGATGCGCCGTCCGGTGCGCATGATGTTGGAACCGATGTACATGCCGATGCCCGCAAACAGGGGCAGGGACCCGGCGATCACATCCTCCACATACAGGTGCCAGTACTCCGCGCCGCCGTAGAAGATCAGCTCATGCAGGCTGCCCACGGTGGCCAGCAGGCCGATGGCGCCCACGATCACACCTGCCACCGCCAGCACGTTGATGCCGGCCTCGCTGTCCTGCCCGGCGGCAGGATGCGGGGTCGCCTTGGGGGGCTGGGGCGCGGGATTGCCCGGCTGCACATTGGAGGCTGTGGGCTGGGCGTAGATGCTGCGGGTCGGCGCGTATTTCCGGTTGGTACGGAAGGCGTCCGACCGGATCTGCCCGGTGCGCAGCAGGTGGTTGAGCACCAGCAGCACGATGGACACCGGCCACATGCCGAAGCAGAAGGTGAGGATGACCACCCAGATGGGGATCTGGAAGGGTGCATCACCCCGGCGATACTCCTGCCGCGGCGGGGGCGTGTACCGACGGTTGGACGGAGGGGACAAAGGACGGTGCTTATCCCGGTCGTCATAGTAAGGGCTGGGCATTGATGATTCCTTCTTTCCGCAAGTTGCGCCCCGGTTCAGGGCAGATCAGTGAGCAGCTCCTTGATGGAGTCATCCAGGTAATAGGTGCTGCCCGCCTGGTAGGGATTGTCCTTGTCATAGGGAACGTGGGTGCACAGGTAGGTGACCCAGTTGTTGTAGCCGGAAACGGTCAGGTGGATGCCGTCGGGCTGGGCGTACTCCTCCATGAGATTGCCCTCCGAATCGGTGAAAGCCTCTGCCAGATCCAGATAATAGCAGCCCTTTTCGGCACACATATCCCGGATGGATGCGTTGATGGTGTTCAGATGGTCGGTGGCCATGCCGGGGGAGGATTCCAGAACCTCCGGGCGCACCGGCAGAATCGACTGCACGAAGATCTGAGTGTCGGGCAGGAGACTTTTCAGATCATCCAGCATCCGGCCATAGTAGTTCAGGAAAGAATCGTCCGCCGTACCGCTGGCGACGGCGTTGGTGCCCACCAGCACATAGAGCTTGGCGGGCGGGTCGGCCGCCAGCAGGTCAAAGGGGATTTCCTCCTCATCGTTGGCGCTCTTCATGGTGGTGCGGTTGACAAAGTTGTTGGGGGAAGCACCTTCGTAGGCCAGGATACGGGCACCGCTCAGGTCGATGTCGTAATCCACATAGCCCACGGTGAGGGAGTCGCCCAAAAACGCCGCGTCGGAGAACCAGTCGGTGGTGACCCGGCCGAATTCCGGCACCGCGCCGGATTCAATGGGCAGGGCGGTGTAGGTATAGGTTTCGGACTGCTTCACCGGCCCCACCGTACCCCAGTCCACCGCCTGGGCGTTGGTGGTGCTGCTGCCGTCCCCGCCGCCATAGGGCAGGGGCGCCACCAGCCGGTCGGCCAGAGCCGTCTCGGGGCTGGAAATCTGGGAGGGCGGCGTTTTTGCGCTTTCCGGCAAAACCAGGGTGACCACACCGGAAACCACCAGGATCCCCACGATGGTCCCCAGAAGCAACAGCCGCCGCTGGGCCCGCCGGCGCTGCCGGGCCGCCTGCTGGCGGGCCGGGTCCACACGGCGGCGGGGGGGCCGGGGCGAAGGATTGCTCCGGGGGGACGGGTCCTGTGTGCGGGGAGGCACATACTCCTCCGCGCGGACCCAGTCTTCCTCCAGGCCGTCGGGGTCATACCGGGCGGAACGCACATCATCGCCGCCCCGGCTGGGGGCATAGGGGGCACGGTAATAGCTGTCACGGCGGGGTTCTTCCCGCAAAGGGTCCTGCCCCACGCGGCGCACCCCGCCCGTGCCGGGAGAATTGACTCTGCGGCCGCTGCTGCGGCGCGGGTCCTGTTTGTAGCCGCCGTAACCGCCTTCCCTGTTGGGCATACACGCCCCTCCTTCCCTGTTTTCGGCCTGTCCGATTTTTTCGTATCAGATTGATTATACCACACTTGCCCTTTCAAAAACAGGGCCTGCACAAAAGTTTTGCATTCCCTTGACCATCTTGTGCCGTCAGCCTATAATAAGTCTCGTTATATCCCGTTTACTTTGTATATACGGCAGCAAAATGGATTTTCTGCACGACCTGCTGATAAAAGCCCGCTTCCAGCGCAGCCACCGGATCATGGCAGATGCTGCCGAACCGGAAAGGAAGTCTTTTTGATGCACTCTTTGCCCGCGCATCCCTTGCGCCGCCTTCTGCTGCTGGCGGCAGGGCTGTTCATCATGGCCTTCGGGGTGGCTTTTTCCATCAAGGCGGGGCTGGGCACCTCCCCCATTTCCAGCCTGCCCTATGTGCTCAGCCTGTTCACCCCGCTGACGGTGGGAACCGCCACCATTGCCCTGCACGTCACCCTGATTCTGCTGCAGATCCTGCTGCTGCGCCGCCGGTACGACCCGGTGCAGCTGGCCCAGCTGCCGGTGGCGCTCTTGTTCGGCGGCCTGACCGATTTCGGCGTCTGGGCCTTGCAGGGCATCGATGTCAGCGCCTACCCCGCCCGGTGGGGGCTGTGCCTGGTGGGTATCCTGCTGGTGGGCGTGGGCGTCAGCTTTGAGGTCACCGCCAACATTGTGACCCTGGCGGGGGAAGGCATGGTGCTGGCGGTGTGCAAGGTGTTCCCCGTTCCCTTCGGCAATGCCAAGATCGGTTTTGATGTGACTTTGGTGGTCATTGCCAGTGCGCTTTCCCTGATTTTTCTGGGCGGGCTGTACGGCGTGCGGGAAGGTACGGTGGCCGCGGCCTTCTGCGTGGGTCTGGTCGCCCGGCAGGTCAACCGCTCCATGCGCCGGTTTGCCGCCCGCTTTCTGGATTGATATTTGCCTTTTGCCGTTGTTTTCCTGGTCGCGTTCCCCTGACGGGGAGGGCGGCCTTTTTTGTATTTGTGAACCTTTTGAAAACTCCGCATCTTTTACTTGACTTTATCAAGTTACAGGCCTATACTTGACAAAGTCAAGAAAGAGAGGTCACACCCATGATGCACGCATTGTCCTACTATTCGGTTTTGCTGTACCGTGATTTTGCCGCCTACACCTCCGGCCGTTTGCAGGAGCTGGGGCTCAGCCAGGGGCTGATGTTCCTGCTTTTGTACGTGGGGCGCCGCCCCGGCTGCACCCAGTCGGAACTGACCAAGGCCCTGGGCCTGGACTGGGGGTACGGCCAGCGCAGCACCCTGAAGCTGGTGGAAGACGGGTTCCTTCTGCGGGAGAAAGAAGGCCGGGCCTACTGCCTGCGCCTGAGCGAGAAGGGGGAAAATGCCTTCCGGGTATGCCATGAAGTCTTTTTTGACTGGGACCGGCAGGCCCTGGACGGTCTTTCAGAAGAAGAACAGACCTGCCTGCTGGATCTTTTGAAAAAAGTGAAGGAAAAGAAGGCTGATTCCAAGTTATGTACCCGACGATAAACTCTCCCGTCAACTACGGCGGGCTGGAACTGAAAAACCGCATCATCTTTGCCCCCACCAGCATGGGGCTTTCTCAGGAAGAGTGGCTGGCCCGGCTGCAGACCATTGCCCGGGGCGGCTGCGCCATGATCATTGTGGGGGACGTGCCGGTGCTGCCCCACGGGTTCGGGCCCTCGCTGTACAGCAAGAAGGGCTTTGCCTTTTACCAAAAGGCCGCAGAACTGGTCCACGTCGAAGGCTGCCTGCTCTGCGCCCAGCTGCACCAGTCGGATTCCGATTTCAAGGCCCTGCTGCGGTATCTGCCCGCCATGCTCTGCAAAAAGATGACGGCGGATGAACTGCGGGCCAAACTCAACGACACCGCCGGCCCCATAGTGACCAATCTGCCCCAAAAGAAGATCCACAAAATCACCGAGGCTTTCGGCGAAGCGGCGGTGCTGGCCAAAAAGGCGGGGTTCGATATGGTGCAGGTCCATGGCGACCGGATGTGCGGCAGTTTCAGCTCCGCTGTGTTCAACCACCGCACCGACGAGTACGGCGGCAGCGCCGAAAACCGGGCCCGGTTCGCCGTGGAAGCGGTACGCGCCGTGCGCCGCCGCCTGCCGGACATGCCCATCGACTACAAGCTGGCGGTGCGCCAGACCCAGCCCGCCTACGGCCGGGCGGGGGTGGCGGAAGAGGAGCTGCCCGTCTTTGTGCCCCTGCTGGAACAGGCGGGGGTGACCAGCTTCCATGTAGCCCTGGCCGACCACTGCAATCTCAGCGACACCATTCCCCCGGCCAGCCACCCGGAGTTCGGGGCGGAAGGCTGTTTCCTGAAATTCTGCGACGAAGTCCGTGCCCTGACCCGCTGCCCGGTGTGCGGGGTGGGCGGACTCACCGACCCCGATTTTATCGAAGCCCAGCTGGCCGCCGGGCGCATGGACTGCGCCGCCATGAGCCGCCAGCTCATTGCTGACCCGGAATGGCCCAACAAAGCGGCCGCCGGGCAGACCAAAAGTATCCATCACTGCGTGCGCTGCAACCGCCAATGCCTGGGCGGCATGATGGCCCACCGCGGTGTCCACTGCATTTACGAAGAAAGGAAGTCCTGATGATGAAATACGCCATCGTTTACAGCAGCCGCACCGGCAACACCCGCCTGCTGGCCGACACCCTGCACAACACCCTGCCCGCCGAAGACTGCCTGTATTTCGGCACGCCCGACCCCGAAGCCCTGGCCGCCGACCGGGTATATGTGGGCTTCTGGACCGACAAGGGCACCTGCGACGAGGATGTGGCCGCTTTCCTGAAAAGCCTGCCCGCCGGCAAGGAAGTGTTCCTCTTCGGCACCGCCGGGTTCGGCGGGTCTGCCGTCTACTTTGACAAGATCCTGAACGCCGCGGCGGCCAACCTGAACGCCGGGGTGATCCTGAAAGGCCGGTACATGTGTCAGGGCAAGATGCCCGAGGCCGTGCGCCGCAAGTTTGAATCCATGCCCGAAAGCCCCCGCCGCCAGGCCATGCTGGACAACTTCGATATGGCCCTGTCCCACCCCGACGCCGCCGACCTGGCCCGCCTGGAAAGCGAAGTCCGCGCCGGGCTGTAAGCCTTTGCCCTGCAAGCCGTCCGGAATCTGCCGTTCCGGGCGGCTTTTTGCGTTTCTGCCACGGATTCGTAACATTTGTGCGGTATACTGGTGATACTCTTCCAATCCATCACACAGGAGAAACCGCCATGGCCAACACCACCAAACAGGCGCTGGAAGCATCCCTGAAAAAGATGATGCTGAAAAAGCCCCTGGCAAAAATCACCATCCACGATATCACCGACGACTGCGGCATCAGCCGCATGGCCTTCTATTACCATTTCAAGGACATCTATGACCTCATCGAATGGGTCTGCGTGGAGGACGCCGCCCAAGCCCTGCAGGGGAAAAAGACCTGCGACACCTGGCAGGAAGGGCTGACCCAGGTCTTTGAAGCGGTGCTGGAAAACAAGCCCTTTGTCCTCAACGCTTACCGCTGTATCAGCCGGGACCAGATGGAACGGTTTCTGTTCAAGCTGACCTATGGTCTGATCCGGGGGGTGGTGGATGAAAAAAGCAAGGACGCCCCCATCTCGGAACAGGACAAAGCCTTTATTGCCGAGTTCTACAAATACAGCTTTGTGGGGGTCATGCTGGACTGGATCAAACAGGGCATGGCCGGGGATTACCGCCAGATCGCCCACTGCATCGGTTTGACCATGCAGGGCAGCATCGACAACGCCATCCGCAATTTTTCCGCCGACCGCTGAACCGCCTTTACAAAAAGGGCCTGATGATTAAAAACTAATCATCAGACCCTTTTTGTCAATTGAAGGGACATCGTCTTTCGGGTAGGATAAAGCCACACCGAAATCAACCAAACCGCATCCCGCGGTCCTGTTTTCCATACGAAAGGCGGTCTTGTATCATGGCAAGCAACTTTGTAAAACTCACGGCAGCGGCGGCCGGTCTGGCCGGCGCCGGGGCGGCGGTGGCTCTGGCAGCCAAAAAGCACCAAGCCACGGCCAAACACATCCCGCAGCCTGCGTCCGATTACCGCAACACCGAACTGGGCATGCACCAGAAGAACAGCAAGGGCATCTACTACTCCAACGGCAACTATGAAGCCTTTGCCCGGCCGGAAAAGCCCGCCGGGGTGGAGAACAAGCATGCCTATCTGGTAGGCAGCGGTCTGGCTTCCCTGGCGGCGGCCTGTTTCCTGGTGCGGGACGGCCAGATGCCCGGCTCCCACATCCACATTCTGGAAGCCATGGACGTTGCGGGCGGCGCCTGCGACGGCATCCACGATCCCACCCGCGGCTACATCATGCGGGGCGGCCGGGAGATGGAGAACCACTTTGAATGTCTGTGGGACCTGTTCCGCAGCATCCCTTCCCTGGAAAAGCCGGGGGCTTCGGTGCTGGATGAATTCTACTGGCTGAACAAGCACGACCCCAACTATTCCCTCTGCCGCGCCACCGAAAACCGCGGCCAGGACGCCCACACCGACGGCCGGTTCGACCTGAGCCAGAAGGCCTGCATGGAGATCGTCAAGCTGTTCATGTCCCCCGACGAGGACCTGTACGACAAGACCATCGAGGATGTGTTGGACGACGAGGTGTTCAACTCCACCTTCTGGCTGTACTGGCGCACCATGTTCGCTTTCGAGAACTGGCACAGCGCCCTGGAGATGAAACTCTACTTCCAGCGGTTCATCCACCACATTGCGGGCCTGCCGGATTTCAGTGCCCTGAAGTTTACCCGCTACAACCAGTATGAATCCCTGATCCTGCCCATGCAGAAGTACCTGGAAGACGCCGGGGTGGACTTCCAGTTCGGCACCGAGGTCACCAACGTACTGTTCGACATCAAGGACGGCCGCAAGGTGGCTACCGCCATCGAGTGCAAGGTCAACGGGGCGGAAAAGGGCATCGTCCTCACCGAGAACGACCTGGTCTTCGTGACCAACGGCAGCTGCACCGAGGGCACTGTCTACGGCGACCAGGACCACGCCCCCAACGGCGACGCCGAAGTGCGCACCAGCGGCTGCTGGAACCTGTGGAAGAACATCGCCAAGCAGGATCCGGCCTTCGGCCATCCGGAAAAGTTCTGTTCCGATGTGGCCAAGACCAACTGGGAATCCGCCACCATCACCACCCTGGACGACAAGATCCTCCCCTATATCACCAACATCTGCCAGCGTGACCCCCGCAGCGGCAAGGTGGTCACCGGCGGCATCGTCAGCTGCAAAGATTCCGCCTGGCTGCTCAGCTGGACCATCAACCGGCAAGGGCAGTTCAAGGAACAGGACCCGGAAAAGGTCTGCGTGTGGGTGTACGGCCTGTTCACCGATGTGCCCGGCGACTTTGTGAAAAAGCCCATGAAGGACTGCACCGGCCGGGAGATCACCGAGGAATGGCTGTACCATCTGGGCGTGCCGGTGGAGGACATCCCCGAACTGGCGGCCCACAGCGCCGTCTGCGTGCCCACCATGATGCCCTATATCACCGCCTTCTTCATGCCCCGGGCCAAGGGTGACCGCCCCGACGTCATCCCCGACGGCTGCGTGAACTTTGCCTTCCTGGGTCAGTTCGCCGATACCCCCCGGGACACCGTATTCACCACCGAGTACTCGGTGCGCACCGCCATGGAAGCGGTGTACGGCCTGCTGGGCGTGGACCGCGGCGTGCCCGAAGTGTGGGGCAGCGTCTACGACGTGCGGGAACTGCTGGAAAGCTCGGTCCGGCTGATGGACGGCAAGTCTCCCCTGGAAGTGGAGCTGCCCGGCCCCCTGAATCTGCTGAAAAAGCCGCTGCTGAAAGCGGTGCAGGGCACGGTGGTGGAAAAACTCCTCCGTGACCACAACATCCTCAAGGACGGCATGCTGTAATCCTTCTCTTTGCCATTCGTTTCTTCCCTGATCTGCGCCCCCGCGGAGGTTTCTCCCGGGGGCGTTTTTGTTTTCATCTAAAGGAAACGGAAAGGCCCGGCGGATACACTTGTATGATGAAAGGAGTGTGTCCGCCCTATGTCTACTGTCTGTGCCGCCCTGCCCCCGGCCCGCCGCCTGCCCCTTGCCCTGCGTCTGCTGCCGGTGAGCGGAGTCATTCTGACCTGCCTGGTGTTCTGCGCCGGGGTATATGCCCGGTGCGGGGCCGATTTATGGGCCGCCGGGCGGCTGCTGTTCTGCCTGGTTTTGTATCTGCTGCTGCCCGGATATCTGATGGCCCGGTTGCTGGTGCCTGCCGGGGCGGAGCTGCGGTTCCCGGCCGCCCTGGTCTGCGGAACGGGAATCCTGCTGGCGGCTTATCTCGCCGCCATGGTATGGCAGAAACCTTTTCTGCTGCAGGCCGGTCCCCCTGCCCTGGCCCTGGTACTGTTTCTGGTCCGGCCGGTACCAGTGGACCGGTGTGCCCGCCGCCTGGGGCAGGCGGCATACGCCCTTCTCACCCGGCACCGGGCGCTTTTGCTGCTGTGGGCCGGGCTGTGTGTCTTTTCGGCCCTGAGTTTCAGCGGAGCAAATCTCCACCCGGCCGCTGCCGGGGCTGTGTCTCTGGACCGGGACCTGCTGTGGAATGTGGGCAATGCCGAAGCCTTCTGCCGGGCCTTCCCCGCCCAGGACATCCGGTTTGCGGGAGTGCGATTCTCCTACCATTACCTCACCGAGCTGCTGGCGGCAGCCCTTTCCCTGGCGAGCGGGGCTTCCTGCTACGACCTGTTCGCCTTTTTTCTGCCCCCGGTTTTCCTGGCCGGGGAGATGGCAGCCCTGTACCGGGCGGGGCTTGTTCTATACAATTCGCGAACAAAAGCAGCATCTATACCATTTGTACTATTTTGCTTTCAGTGCGCTTCCCTGCGGAAGGTGTTCCGCACAGGGGACAGCATCTTCGGCAACACCATGCTGCGGCACCTGACGTCCAACATCAACGCCCAGGCCACGGCGGTGGTACTGTTCTGTGCCTTTCTGGCCTTCTTCCACCGTCTGGCTGAAGAAAATTTTGCCGGGGCGCGGCTGTGGGGGCTGTGCCTGTTCACCTTCCTCCTGCTGACGGTGGGCAAAGGCCCCGAAGCCGCCCTTGCCCTGTGTGCCTGCGGGGCGGCGGTGGTCATGCTGCTGCTTTTCCGGCGGACGAACCTCCGCGCCCTGCTGTTCCTTGCTCTGCTTGGCGGATCGTTTGCCCTGGTGTACCAGGTACTGTACGCCGCCGGAACCAACACCAGCATGCAGTTTTCGGTCTTTTCCCTGAGGGACACCCTGACCTATGCCCGGCTGGAGCCCCTGGCCGACTGGCTCTGCGCCCATCTGCCGGTATCGGGGTATGTGTGGCTGGCGCTCATCGGGGTGGCAAACGTCTTTTTGTTTGCCCCTTTCCAGTTCTGTCTCTGGGTCCGCGGTCTGCCCCGCGACCTGGCCGGCCTGCCCCGGCTGGACGCTGCCCGGCTGCTGCTGCACGCCGGGACAGCGGGCGGATTTCTGGCTTATCACCTCTTCCGGCACGAAAGTTCCAGCCATGTCTATTTTGCCCTCTTTGCCCTGCTCTGCATGAGCATTCTGGCCGCCGATGAACTGCCCCGGCTGCGGAACACAGGTCATCCGCCCCTGCTGACCCTTTTCTGCGGGCTGGCGGGGCTGGCAACCACCCTGTGCATGGTCCTGGCCCTGAGCGGCAAAGGTCTGGCCGTTCTGACCCGGGTCCCGGGGGAAGCGCTGTCCTCCCCCGCTGCCGTCACCGCCGGGGACGAGGAGGCCGGACACTGGCTGCGGGAAAACGCCCCCGCCGGAACGGTGTTTGCCACCAACCGTACCAGCGGTACCCCCGACCCGGAGAATGAGGACGGCATCTCCAACGTATACACCGCCTTTTCCGGGGTGCAGTGCTATATGGAAGGCTGGACCTATGCCATGAGCAACATGGGAGTGCCCGCCCCTGTGGTGGAACACCGCCGGGCAGTGGCGGCTGACCTGTTCGGCCCGGACACCACCCCCGAAGAGCGCCGGGAACTGTGTGACCGGGAAGGCATCACCTGCCTGGTGTATGTCCGCCGCTGGCCGGGCAGCGCCCCTGCCGGGAAATATCCGGTGTTTGAAAATGAGGATGTGGCTGTTTACTGGATGTGATCTTTCCCCTCCTCCGGCGGCAGCAGATTGCTCACATAAGGCTGACGCCCGGCCAGAACATCGTCATAAAACCGCTGCTTTTTGTCCACATAGGCCACCGCATCCTCCAGCTGGGCGATCTGGGCCAGCAAGGCTTTTCGTCTTTGTGCCAGAATCTCCTTGCGCTCCGGGATAGACGCAGTTCCCTGCCCGCACAGCTCCACATAATGCTGCATTTCCCGAATACTCAGCCCGCACCGCCGCAGGCACCCCAGCCCTTCGATCCACGCCACATCCCGGTCATCGAACACACGGCGGTTGGCTTCGTCCCGCTTCACATTGGGTACCAGTCCCTGGTTGCAGTAAAACTTGAGCCCTTCGTAGCTCATGCCGGTTTTTTCGCAGACCTCTTTCATTGTATACATGGCGGTCTTCTTCCTTTCTTTTTTCACAAAAAGGCTCTTGACCGGTAGCAGCTACCGGATGCTACACTGAGGATACCACAGACCGCCGCCCGAAAGCAAGCGGCCTGCCGAACTTACAAAACGGAGGGACCGACAATGGAATATGCGACCTTATCCAATGGTGTGCGCATGCCCATGGTGGGCTACGGCGTGTACCAGGTAACACCCCAGGAATGTGAGCGCTGCGTACTGGACGCCCTGCAGGTGGGCTATCGCTCTCTGGACACAGCCCAGAGCTATTTCAACGAAGAGCAGGTGGGCGGTGCCATCCAAAAATCCGGCGTACCCCGGCAGGAAATTTTTCTGACCACCAAGGTGTGGGTGGAACACTACGGCTACGATGCCGCCCGGGAATCGGTGCTGCGTTCCATGGAAAAACTGCGCACCGACTATCTGGACCTGGTGCTGCTGCACCAGCCTTTCGGGGATTATTACGGGGCATACCGTGCCCTGGAAGATCTGTATGACCAGGGTCTGATCCGGGCCATCGGGGTATCCAACTTCTACCCCGACCGGCTGGTGGACATTGCCAGTTTTACCCGCATTCCGCCCATGGTCAACCAGGTGGAGATCCACCCCTACCACCAGCAGGCAGAGGCCAAAACCTGGATGGACAAGTACCACATCCAGGCCGAAGCCTGGGCCCCCTTCGGGGAAGGGCGGGGCGGCCTGTTTGAGGACCCGGCGCTGGCGGCCATCGGTCAAAAATACGGCAAGACCCCGGCCCAGGTCATCCTGCGCTGGCATCTGCAGCGGGGCGTGGTGGTGATCCCCAAATCCACCCATATCGAGCGCATGCGCCAGAACCTGGATGTGTTTGATTTCACCCTGAGCGGAGAGGATATGGCCGCCATCACCGCCCTGGACAAAAAACAGAGCGCTTTTTTCTCCTATTAGGACCCAAATATGGTAGAATGGCTTGTGAAGATGGTGGACGAGCGCAAAGCCAAGCACGGCAGCGCCGCCCCCGACCAATAAAAATTGGAGGGATTTTTCATGCGCAAGAATTTTGGTGCCAAACCCTGGACTTATCCTCAGCCGGTGTTCATCCTGGCCGCCTACGGCGAGGACGGCACCCCCAACGCCATGAACGCGGCATGGGGCGGGATCAGCGATGATCAGGAGATTTCCCTGTGCATCAGCGCCGGGCACAAAACCACCGCCGACATCCTGGCCCGCAAGGCCTTCACCGTAAGTATGGCCACCGCCGCCCAGGTGGTGCCCTGCGATTATGTGGGCATCGCCTCCGGCAACAATGTCCCTGACAAGCTGGCCAAGGCCGGCTGGCATACCACCAAGTCGGAATATGTGGACGCGCCCCTCATCGACGAACTGCCCATGGCCGTGGAATGCCGCCTTGTCAGCTACGATCCCGAAAGCTGCCGTCTGGTGGGCGAGATCGTCAACGTCAGCGCCGACGAATCGGTGCTGGACGCCCAGGGCAAGATCGACCCGGACAAGCTGGAACCCATCACCTTTGACCCCATCCACAACACCTACCGCAAGCTGGGTGAAAAGGTGGGCAATGCCTTCCGCGACGGCGCGGCACTGAAATAAACCAAAATCCCCGGGAGTATTTTCACACTCCCGGGGATTTGTTTATCGCGGCCGCCTTCTTTTGCGCCGGTCAGCGGAGCATTTCCGTTGTATTTGTGCCGCCTTTCCTTTATAATAAGGAAAACTCACCCTTTTCGGGAAAAGGCGGCGTACCCTATGGAAAGCAAAAAGATGTGGACTTCCTCCCGCACAGCCCGCAAAAGCCACTACGGGCTGCGGACGGCTGGCGGCGTTCTGGCCGTGACGGTGCTGGCCACGGCACTGACGGCCGGCGGTGTTTTTCTGGGCTTCCGGCTGGAACTGCCCATGGAAGCGGTGTCTCTGGTTCTGGTGGTGGGAGTCACCGCCCTGGTACTGGTCCTGGCTCTGGCCTTGGGCCGGGGCAGCGTGCGGGACGCCACGGTGTTCTACCTTACCGAAGACCACCGGCTCTTTGCCCTGGATGTGCGTTCCCTGGTCCGGTACACCGGGGGGCCCATCGGGTTTGCCGCCGGGGCCATGCACACCCAACAGCTGCTGCGGGAACTGGCCGCCAGCGGCCGTATCCCCGCCGGGGCACAAGAGATTTTGCAGGTAAACCGCCTGAAAGAAAACGCACATGGCCATGTCATTCTCTGCCTGGTGCGGCACCCCGGCGGCGGAAGTGCCCGGCGCACCTTCTTCCTTTGGGAGAGCGTACCGGACCGGGAGATGCTGCTGCAGGAACTGGAGCGGCGGCAAGGCTGGACCGGCGGCCCGGAAGTGCCCGAAAACCACACTCCCTTCCGCCTTTTCTGCAGCGGGCTGGCCCTGGCCGTGCTGGCTGCGCTGTGCGTGCTGAGCCACCCGGCTGTCGGCCAGCTGCCCGGCACACTCTACTTTCCCTGCCTGGGGGCGGCGTTTGCCGCGCTGATCTGCCTGGTGTATTTCATCGTCCGCCAAAACCGGGGAGAGTAACATTCCGAATGGAACACCCGGATCAGAAAGGAAATCATCCCTATGCCGTACACCCAAGAACAGCTTACCGAAGCAAAACGTCAGATCGACTCCACCCTGCACAAACTGCGGGAGGTGGTCAAGACCCTGGAGGAAAAGGAAAATCCCGACCGGTACAAGTCCCAGCTGACCCTGGCCCGGCGGCGCATCGATGCCTTTACCCTGGCCAATGAACTGATCCAGCGTGAACTGGAAACGATGGACTGACCTTTTTGCATTAAGAAAAATTCAGCAAAACAAAGCAGCGCCCCGGCCATATCCCGGGGCGCTTGTTTTATGGGTTATTTTCGTTTTCCGCCAACCGGCACAGCCATTCTTCCCCCTGCTGCCTGGTATACAGCACCACGATCTGCCGCCGGTGTGCCCATTGGGAAAGCAGAGCACGGATCTCCGGAAGCTGTTCCCGGGGAAAATCCAGGATGAACTGCCGGAACTCCGGGTCAAAGGACTCTTCCACCCAGGGCAGGTCCTCCCTTCGGGTGCCGATGCGCGCCGCTGCCCCTTCCAGGCAGCTTTCCAGCGGGTAGTCCAGCAGAATCACCGTGTCGCACCGTTCCAGGCGCAGGGGCAGGGTGCGCTGATAGTTGCCGTCGATGATCCAGCGGTCTCCCTGCAGGATCTCCGCCAGCCGGGCGTCGAATTCCGGGCGGGAAATGTGGGTGCCGTCCGGTTTGTGCCAGATGCAGTCCAGATAATGCAGGGGCAGCCCGGTGATGTCCCGCAGTCTGCGGGCGAAGGTACTTTTGCCCGCGCCGGGGCTGCCGATGACGATGACACGTTTCATGTCTGCCCTTCCTTCCGGTTTATCTTTTTCGGCTCACATTATACCAAAGGCAGCGGCGGGCCACAAGTGCCGGCGGGCCGCTTCCCCAGGGTGCCCCCTTTCCGTTTTCACCATTTCATTCCTGGTTTCTTGTCAAAACATCCAGAAAATCATTGCTATTTGTGAAAATTCAGTGTACAATGTGGGTATCGTTTGCAAGAGGAGGTCTTGAATATGTTTTGTCCCAACTGCGGCAAACCAAACAGCGAAGCCGATCGTTTCTGCATGTACTGCGGCGCGGAACTGATTGACAACCAGAACTTCGGAGATGTCCCTCCCGCCCAGCAGGCGCGGGAACTGGCACTGGCTTTGTGGAAAAAGGCCAAAGCATTCTGCAAGGGGCACAAAAAAGCCGTGGCCGGTGCAGCGGCGGCCCTGGTGGTCATTGTAGGCTGCCTGTTCACGTGGGATGCTCTGTTTTCCCCCAAGAGCGTGGCGGTGACCTACTTCAAGGCTGTGATGAACGGCGATTCTTCCGCCGCCTATTCCTGCCTGGATATCGTGGAATCCCCCTTCACCACCAAGGATAAGTTCAGCGATTACTGGAATACCTTCTGCACCCCCAAGGATCTGTACAACTACACCGTGAGCGAGAGATCCTCCGGTTCCAGCGAGGAAAAGCAGATCGAACACACCTTCGATTTCCGTTATTACCTGCGGGGCGACAGCACCCCCTATACCATGTCGGTCACCGTGATCGAAGCCCAGGGGTTTGCTTCCTACAAGATCCTGCCGGACTTCGTCATTACCGATTACAAGGTATCCGTGCCCCGGGATGTCACCGTGACCTTCGGCGGCGAGCCTCTGACCGATCCCTTCCAGGGCAATCTGAGCGACGTGTACACTCTGCCCGCCGTTTTTGCCATGCCCTATGACATCGAACTGTCCGGTGCCATGTTTGAACCCGCCTCCGAAACCGTGTACCCCCAGCGGGGCGAAAGCTATACCTGCAGCGAGATGACCTTCAACCAGGAAACCGCCGACGCTGTGTTCTCCATGGCCTGCACCCAGATGGACCAGATGATCGCCTCCATTCTGGCTTACGGTGATTTCCCCGCCGACATCGCCGTCACCGCAGAAAGCAGCGCCCCGGATACTTATGAGCAGATGCGTTCGCACATGGTCGACCCGGCGGAAGGCACCGGCTATTACAGCATCGACATCACCGACCATCGGGACGAAAGCGACCCGCAGGCCACCACCGCTGTGGTCACCTACACCTGCTCCATGGAACTGCCCTACAACTACACCCGCTTGTACAAGAGCTGGACGGGTGAGATCACGGCCAACGACGGTTCCAGTGAGACCTACGCCGAATTGACCTACTGCTACCAGGACGGCCAGTGGAAACTTGACTCCATGTATGTCAGCAGCTTTTGATGGGAGGTAAAGAATCATGCCTTATTGCACAAGATGCGGCAAGCCGATCGCCGAAGGGGAGCGCTGCAGCTGCCAGAAGACCGGTCTTCACTTTGATTTTTCCGCCGGCAACAACTATGTGGAACAGTTTTTCGGCCTGCAGGATCAGGTCCGCGATCCCAAAGAACGCTATGAACGGGGTATGAAGATCATCCCCGACAACATTCAGCCCGACGAAGGGGAAAAGACCATCCGCCAGTATGACCTGTGCACCCTGCGTTCCCGCATCAAGTTCATGCGGGCCGAAGGCCGCCTGCAGGTCACCAACAAGCGGATCGTGTTCCGGGCCAAGGGCACTTCCCTCACCGGCCCCACCATCCTGCAGCAGGAGTTTTCCATCTCGGAACTCAGCGGGTTCCAGATCAACAAGAACACCCGGTTCAGCCTGCTGGACCTGCTCCTGGCCATTCTCATCAGCGTGGCGCTGGGGTTTGTGGGCCAGTCCATCGCCGCGGCCATGCTCACCGGCAGTGCCCGGGCGGTTCTGGGCACCCTGGCCTATCTGCTGGGGCTGGCCGGTTTCGGCCTGACTTTGTTCCTGGGCCGCCACCATCTGAGCAAGCTGGCGCTGGCTGCCCTGGCCTTGCCGCTGCTGTTCGCCCCGGCCGCCGCCCTGGCTCTTACCGGCAGCGTGGGCCGTGCGTTTGCCGTGCTGCTCAACATTCCCACCCTGTTCTGCCTGGCTCAGCTGCTGGTCAGTGATTTCCTGTTCTCCTTCAAGCCGAACCTGGATTTCAAGGTCTGCTCCAAGATGGGCAGCGGCGTCATCCATCTGCGCTGCGAACCCGGCGGTTTTGCAGGCCTGGGCGCCATGATCAACGCCGCCTATGTGGGTTACAACGAAGTTCTGCCCGCTAAGGACACCGACCGCGCCATCACTGAGATCGGCGCCATTCTGTCCGATGTACAGAAGCTGGGCGATTTCGCCATCGAAAAGTGGAAAGAAGACTGATGCTACACCAGGGGAGCCGCTGCGGCGGCCCCCTTCTTTTGAAAGGCGGTGCTTTTCTGTATGTCCCGCATCCTGACCCTATCCGTCCGCTGCGCTGTCTGCGGGCAGACTTCTGAGCAGACCGTAACAGCAAGCCGGTATGTGCCGGACCACGGCTTGGATGGAAAACCCGCCGGGAACGCCCCCGGAATGCCGGTGATGGAATGTTCCCACTGCCATCATGCCGCGGCAGACCTGGCCGACCCCGTTCCCGAAACCGTGCGTACCTACGTATACAGCGACGGATACCGGCACTGGTATGCATCCCAGACCGACCCGATTCTCCGACAGCTGGAAGGCGCCGCCCTGATCGCAGCCCAGACCGATCTGGTGACCGCTGCCCGGTGGCACCTGGCTGCCGCCTGGTACTGCGAAGATCACGCCATGCCCGACCGGGCGGAACAGAACCGCCGCCAGTATCTGGAAATGACCCTGGCATCCGGCTGCAAACTCACGCCGGACGGCATGCTGCCCTATCTGGATTCTCTGCGCCTGCTGGGCCGTTTTGAGGAGGCCCGCGCCCTGGCCGGGCAGCTTCAGCCGGCCTTTGCGCGGCTGTTTGAGGAACAGGACATCCACCGCAAGATCCTGCAGCTGGAACTGCACCTGATCGAGTCCGGGGACGCCGCCCCTCATATGGTCAGCGAGGTGATGTGAGATGGGATTTTTCGACAATCTTTTCGGCCGCAACAATCCCAAGCCGTCAGCCCAGCCCACCTTTTCGCCTTCCGCCACCGGGCCTTTTGTGTTCCCCGGACTGGATGAAAACTTCCAGACCATATACCCTACCATTCACAAATTCGGCCCCGGTATTCCCAATTATTCCACCTACAGCGACCGGCAGCTGGCCGAATGCTTTCTGCCCCAGAACTGGTCGGCGGAAGGCTTCGGTGACCGCCAGAAAGAAGCACTGCTGCAAGAGGTCAACAACCGTTTTGCAGCAGCCCATCATCTGCCTGCCATTCCCGTGCGGGTACGTTCAGATATGAACCCCAACGACATGGGAGCTTATGACCCAGCCAGCCGCAGCATTGAGCTGAACCCCAAGTATCTGGACAATCCCTTTGAAGCCCTGGACAGCGTCACCCACGAAAGCCAACATTATGTGGATGACATGAACGTACGCAACGGCACCGGGGACACCCCTGAAAATCTGGCGGTTTATGCCTGTGAAAACAGTTCCGGCGGATACGGACAGCCCCCCGAGGGCGACAAAGAAACCAATCCTGCCTGGCAGGCAACCTGCAATTATTACAACGCCCAGGCACTGGAAGCCCACGCCAACAACGCAGGTTTTGCGGCGGTGGCCTCCCACCATGACCTGTACAAAAACTGCCCGGAGTACAGCAAGTATCTGGAAGATCGGGCCAAATATTTCGACAACGTCAAAGGCAGCCTTACATCCGACCCCGAAAAATGGAACGCCCTCGAACAGGCCCATATCCGCAATGCCACCGGCCAAACCCCGGAAACCATCAAGATGGCCTGCGCCGAACAGCAGCGGGGCACCGACGCCCAACAAAAAGCGATCCTGAACGCGGACGCCGTCAAAATGTTGCAGCACGACTGCGCCCGGCAGCAGGCTGCCGCACAGTCCCAGCCGGGAACCGCTCAGAACCAGAACGCCGCGGCCAATTCTCCCGGACAGGACAATTCCTTGCACCGGACCGGTCCCCCTGAATCCGCCCCGGAAGACGGCAGCGAACGCATGCGCCGGGCTCCGGAAGCAGACAAGTCCGAGCCCGCCACCAGCAGCCGCAGCCAGCATGACGCCTTTGTGGAATCCTTGCGGGTGAAGCCCGGCCAAGGTGCCGGACAGGGTGCCGGACAGGGTGCCGGGCAAAGCAGCGGTACCGCAACCGACGGTGCCCCCGAACCGCCCGAGCGGGAGAGGGAACGTACCCGGGATGACGGCGAAGAACGCATGCGCTGGGCACCGGAAGCAGACACGTCCGACACGCCCACCAACGCAGAAGAACAAAACACAGAAAACACCAAAGCACCGGAAACAGGACAAGCCCAACAGCCAGCCGCCGAAAATCAGGAAAGCACTTCCGAAAGTCAAACGGATGGCAAAGAAGAGGGGCAGCCCGCCCACACTGATAGGGAAGCCTCGGAGGATGGGGAGGACACCGCCCCTGACCGGGAAGAGGCCGCCCCCGAAGCCAGGGACAGTGAGGATACTTCCGAAAAATCCCGGGACCAGGGCAACGGCGAAAATCAGCCCGCCGAGCAGGCCCCCGAGGAAGAGGGGCAAACGCCCCGCGCCGCGGAGGAAGCCTCGGAGGATGGAGAAGAAGCTGCCCCCGACCGGGAAGAGAGCGCCCCCGAGGCAGGGGACAGCAAGGATGCGTCCGAAGAATCCCAGGATCAGGACAACGGCGAAAATCAGCCCGTCGAACAGACCCCTGAGGAAGAGGGCCAGACGCCCCACACCGAGGATGAAGCCCCGGAGAACGGAGAGGACGAAGCTCACGACCGGGAAGACAACGCCCCCACCCCGGAGGCGGAAGAAGGCATCCAGGATCATCCTCAGGAGGATGACCACGGCCCCAACGACGGCCCCGGGCAGACCGCCGAAGAAGAGGAAGGCATCCGGGAACCGGAGCCGGAACAGGAGAACGCCCACGGCGCCGAGGAAGCGGACGGCATCCGGGAAGAGCCTTCCGCTCCCCGGGAAAACGCCGCCGACGAGGACGAGGGCATCCGGGACCAGCCCCGGGAGGAAGCCCCGCAGGAAGAGGACGACGGCATCCGCAACGAGCCAGAAGCCGCCGATTCCGCCCAGCCCCAGGAAGATCAGTCCGAAGGCATCTCCGGTCAGGACACCGCCCCCGCCCCCAGCGAAGGGGCCGAACAGAGCATGGGCCAGTGAGGTGAGACGATGAAAAAAATTGAAATTTTCGACGGCTGCCAGCTGCACGAACAGCCCGTCCCCTACGCAACAGGGCCGGTAAAGTGCGTGCTGAACGGCGCCGGTCCCAACGAAGGGCAGAGCATCCTGCTGGACGAAAACCTGCTCAGCCGCCACATCATGCTGCTGGGCGGCATCGGCACCGGCAAGACCAACACCATCAACATGCTGCTGCGCCAGCTTCTGGCCCGGGTGACGGCCGATGACGTGGTCATCATCTTTGACTCCAAGGGAGATTTCTACAAGGAATTCTACACCCCGGGGGATGTGGTCATCAGCAACGACAGCCACGCCACCGGCCCCAACGGCCCGGATTTCTGGAACATCTACAACGAGATCGAGCGGGACGAGCACATGGAGGAAAATATCAACGAGATCGCCACCGCCATCTTCCGCAGCAAGATCGAGCACTCCAACCAGCCCTTCTTCCCCAACGCCGGGCGGGACATCTTTTCCGCCGTACTGGGGCACTTCATCAAGAACGGCAACGAAGCCCTGTGCAACAACCGGCATCTGCGGGAATTCCTGGACAAAAGTCCCACCTCCACCCTGCGCAAGATGCTGAACATGCGCCAGGAGACCCGCTCCATGGTCAGCTATATCTACGACGATGCTTCCGGCCAGACCCAGGGCGTCATTTCCGAGATGCAGCAGGCCGTGCGGGAGATCTTCATCGGCAATTTCCGCAAGGAAGGCAGTCTTTCCCTGCGGCAGCTGGTGCGGGCCAAGGGCGGCCGCTGCGTGTTCATCGAATATGACCTGGGCATCGGTTCCACCCTGGCCCCCATTTACAGCCTGATGTTCGACCTGGCCATCAAGGAAGCCCTGTGCCGCCAGAAGAGTGAGGGCAGCGTCTATTTCATCACCGACGAGTTCAGCCTGCTGCCCAACCTCAAGCACATCGACGACGCGGTGAACTTCGGCCGCAGCCTGGGCATCAAGTTCCTCATCGGCTACCAGAACATTGAACAGCTGGTGGATATCTACGGCCAGGCCCGGGCCAACAGCCTGCTTTCCGGCTTTCTGACCCAGATCTTCTTCCGCTGCAGCGACCCGGCCTCCCGCAAGTACATCCAGGACACCTTCGGCGTCAACCGCAAGAAGGAGATCTACATGGCTTCAGTGCAGGGACGCGGCATTGTGGAACAGATCCGCGACGCCCATGTGGTGGAGGACTGGGACATTTCCGGTCTGGGCCTGGGCGAAGCCATTGTCGGCCTGCCGGGGGCGGAGCCATTCCGCTTCCGCTTTGCCAAAGCATGACCCTATACAGAGAGAGGGAATCAATATGAAATGTGAAAAATGCGGTTTTTATCTGGATAATTCCCAGGCCCGCTTCTGCCCCAAGTGTGGTGGCCGTCTGCTCCCGGATACCCCCGCCACCGAGCCGGTACGCCCCGCACAGCCTGTGCGCCCCGCCGAGCCCGTACGCCCCGCTGAGCCCGTGCGCCCCGCCGAGCCCGTGCGCCCCGCCGAGCCCGTGCAGTCTGCGGAACCTGCCTATTCTCCCAAACCGCCGCGGCGTTCTTCCCCGGACCCCCGCACGATCATCATTGCGGGTTGCGGCGCTGTTATCGTTGTTCTGCTGGTGGTTTTGGCGGTTGTTCTGACCCGGAAGCCTGCCGCGTCGGATACCCCCGCCTCCGCCGCCACAACCGTTCCCACAACAGCCCCCGCCGAAACCGTGGAGCCCACCCCCGCACCGGCCACCACCACTCCTGCCCCGACCAGCGAGTCCACCTCTGCCCTGGAGATGCCCACCGTGAACGAGGAACCCGTGGAAGCCCCGGACGCCAACTATCCCGGCCTTGACGTGCAGCCCACCCACGTGTGGGATACGCAGAGCCAGACCCTTCTCCGCGTGGCGACCAACGCCGATAACCTGAACATGCGCAAAGGTCCCGGCACCGATTATGACCTGGTGAGCCAGGCTCCCCACGACGGGGTGGTCACCCGCATCGGCAAGCGCAGCGACAATGACGGCTGGATCCTCATCCTCTACGACGGCGCCTACGGCTGGGTGTCGGCAGAGTACCTGGCACCCATCAACTAAAGGGTGCCGCGCCGGGCACGGCATGCAGCAGTTTTTGACCCTATAAACCACAAAAGAGAGCCCCCGCCGGGGGCTCTCCCTTTATCCCAATGCAAATTTGTGAGGTATTTTATGCTGGAAAAGATGGATGACTTTTTCAACCGGCGGCTGGAAGGATACGAGGAACACCAGCTGCAGGCCATCGACCAGGCGCAGACCTTCTATCCCCTGACCGCCGCCTGTCTGCCCAAAGAAGAAGCCGCCCGCATCCTGGACCTTGGCTGCGGCACCGGCCTGGAACTGGGCTATTACTTCGAGCTGAACCCCACCGCCAGGGTAACGGGCATCGACCTGGCCCGGGACATGCTGAACGCCCTGCGGGACAAGTTTCCCCACAAAGACCTGAACCTTGTGCAGGGGTCCTACTTTGATATTCCTCTGGGTCACGCCTGCTATGACGCGGCGGTATCGGTGGAATCCCTGCACCACTTTACCCAGGCCGAAAAAATCCCCTTATACCGCAAAGTCTTTGAAGCCCTGACGGCGGACGGATATTTTATCCTGACCGACTATTTTGCCGAAAGCGATGCCCAGGAAGCCTTTTTCCGGCAGGAACTGCTGCGGCTGAAGGCGGAACAGGGGTTGCCGGACGGGGAGTTTTACCACTATGACACGCCGCTGACGGTGGAACATGAGATCCAGGCCCTGGAACAGGCCGGGTTCGCCCGCGTGGAGGTGCTGGGACAGTGGAGCAATACCCGCCTGCTGAAAGCGGTCAAATCACCTTGCGCCGGGAACGAATAAGACCTTCCCGGTCAGTTCTGCTCTTCGCAGTTGTTGAGCAGTTCCTGCAGTTCGTTCACCAGACGGCACACATGGAAGCCGTCACACACACCGTGGTGCACCTGCACCGCCAGAGGAAGCAGGACGCGGCCCCCCTCTTCATAGAAACGGCCCATGGTGAAAATGGGCGGCAGATAGTCATACCCGTTTTGCAGGTTCAGATTGAATCCCTCAAAGCTGGCCCAGGGCACCATGGACACCGGGAAGGTGTTGGCCGGGGTATCGGGGCGGGACATCAGCCCCGGACGGTCGCCGTAATCAGCCATATCCTTTTCCCAGGCGGCGCAGAAGGCCCGGTAATCCGGGGTATAGGCCGTCCACAGATTGGAAAAGGTCTCAGTCTGCTGATGGAAAATGGTGTAGCAGGGATGGACCAGGTCATAATAGCCGGGGTTCCCCTCCTCGTCCAGCGCCATGCGGAATTCCTGATAGCGGTTCACCACAGTGGACAGGTAAAACAGCATGGCAGGATACAGCTTTTCCCCCTGCCGCCGCAGCCGGGTGATATCCAGCTTGAAGGTGGCACTGTAGGTGCAGGGCACCTGGTTGAAATAATGATGGAAGTATTCCTCCCGCGGCCAGGTGCTGCGGTCGATTCTGGTAAAGGTCATGTTTCTTCCTCCTGTTGGGTCCCTTCTGCCGGTCAGCGGCAATGGCCCGGCTGCATTGTACCACGTCGGCCGCATTTTTCCACAGGTCTGTGGGAAACCCGCGTTGACGAGGGCTTTTTCCCGGTGTTATACTGAAAAAAAAGAATCTGTCCGTTTTTCATCCGCTATTCCGGGAGGAACGCCATGAAACTCTATCGCTTTTTTGCCATTCTCTTTCTGGTCCTGGGCTGCCTGGGCCTGGTCGCCTTCTTCGGCGGTATGCGCAGCGTCAACGCAGGGGTGTTCGTCTTCCCCTTTGTACTGTCTCTGCTGTTCTGGATGCTGTACCGTAAAAACAACCGCTGAAGATTTTCCCCTCCCATACGCATAAACCCTACATAGCAAGAGGCTGCCGCCAACTTCGGTTGGACGGCAGCCTCTTGCTGTATTTGCGGATGGTCCCGCGGTTCTGTATGTTCCGGCGACGTTTCAGCGCCCGCTTATTTCTCCACCTCATAGGGCCAGGTGGAAATACCGCCGAACTCGCAGATATCGGTATATCCCAGTTCCGCCAGCTCTTGGGCGGCGGTTTTGCTGCGGTTGCCGCTGCGGCAGTAGACCAGCACCGTGGTGTCCTTTTCCGGAATGATTTCAGCGGCGGAATCCTCGGTGATGATGCCTACCGGCAGCAGAACGGTGCCGGGGATGTGTCCGCTGTCGTATTCGTCCTGTTCCCGCACGTCCAGAATCAGCACGTCCTGGGTGTCCATCATCTCCTTGGCTTCCTCCTGGCTGATCTGCCGGTAGCCGGTCTCCGCCGTTCCTCCGGCGGCACCGCACCCGGTCAGCAGCAAAAGAAAGGTCAAAAGCAAAGGCAAAAGTCGTTTCATCGGATGACCTCCTGATAAAGTCCCCGGGCAAAGGCACGGTGGCCCTGCCCGGTAAAATGTACGCCGTCGTAGGCAAGGGTGACCTCCCAGTTTCCCCCGTCGGCAAACCGGACGCCCAGTTCTTCGGCCAGTGTCCGGTAGCAGCGGGCCAGTGTGCGGGAATCTTCCACCAGCGCCGGGTCTGTTACCCAGTCCCCCAAAGTCATGGGCGGCGGGGCTGTCAGCAGGATCTTTTCCCGGGCCAGGGACAGGCCGTTCAGAAACTGCTTCATCCGTGCCGCCGCCTGTTCCGGGGTACTGCCCTGCAGCAGATCGTTGGTGCCCAGCATCACCACCAGCAGGTCGGTATCCGCCGGGAAGAGCACCGGGCGCCGGGGTATACACCGGCCGTTTTCTCCCAGATTAACGACCTCCCACCCGGTCTTTTCAGCCAGGATATCCACCCACCGGCTGTCCTTGGGATACCGCCTGCCAAAATAGGAGCGGGGGTCGTATCCGTAGGTGTTGGAATCCCCGAAGCAGATGACCTTCATTCCTTTTCCCCCTTTGTGCCGGTCCGGCTGAAGAAATTACAGCTATTATACCAGCCCCGCAGCCTTTGAACAACTGTCCCCCTGCCTCTGTCACGGGTTCTTTCCTGCCATATTTCCGCATAAACCTGCACTGAATGGGAGGTGAGGCCGTGTTTTCCATATTATGGGTCTTTTTGCAGAGTGCGGCGGTGCACATCTGGTATGCGGCGCTGCATCTGGAGAGCGGCAGTTTTCCCCGTCCCCTCTCCCCCGCGCAGGAACAGGCGGCGTTTTCCGCCATGCACAAGGGCGATACCGCCGCCCGGGATTCCCTCATCAGCCACAATCTGCGGCTGGTAGCCCATGTGGTGAAGAAATACTACGCCGCCCCGGGCGGACAGGACGATCTGATCAGCATCGGCACCATCGGGCTGATCAAGGCGGTGGATACCTTCCGCCCCGAACGCAAGGTCCGTTTTGCCAGCTATGCCAGCCAGTGCATCGAAAACGAGATCCGCATGCATCTGAGGCATATCCGTCGGGAAGGCACCGTGGTCTCTTTGCAGGAACCGCTGGAAGCCAGCACCCGGGAAGGGGGCACCCTGGCCCTGGGCGATGTGCTGCCGGACGAAGCCGTGATGGAGGACGACTGCGAGCAGCGGGATCTGGCCCGGCGGCTGCGGGTGCTGGTAGCCGAACTGCCGGAACGGGAACGGCGTATCCTGACCCTGCGCTACGGGCTGGACCGCCAGCCGCCCCTGACCCAGCAGCAGGTGGCGGAACGTTTTCAGATCAGCCGGTCCTATATTTCCCGGCTGGAAAAGCGGGCCTTGCAGATGCTGAGCCGCCGTTGGCATGCCGGGGAAGAGCGGCGGAACCACTGACCTGTGCGAAGTGTGCGCCACACAAATACACTTGACCTTTACGCACAATCATGGTATTCTAGATAGCGTCACCGCTGCTGGAAGCGGCGGTTTGCGGTATCCAACATCAATGTGAGAGAGGAATGGAAAGTATCATGGAGCAATTTACTGCGCTTGTGTCCCAGGCCAGCGATTTTCTTTGGGACTATATCCTGCTGTTTCTTCTGGTAGGCACCGGCCTGTTCTTCACCCTGCGGCTGGGGTTCATCCAGGTCCGCCGGTTCGGTGAAGGCATGCGCCGCCTGTTCGGCGGATTCAGCCTGCACGGCAAGGCCGCCGGCAAGGACGGCATGAGTTCCTTCCAGGCGCTGTCCACCGCCGTGGCAGCCCAGGTAGGCACCGGCAACATCACCGGCTGCGCCACCGCCCTGGTCAGCGGCGGCCCCGGCGCCCTGTTCTGGGTGTGGGTATCGGCCTTCTTCGGCATGGCTACCATCTACGCCGAAGCAGTTCTGGCCCAGACCTACAAGACCACCGTGGACGGTCAGGTGACCGGCGGTCCCGTGTACTACATCCGCGCTGCCTTCAAGGGCAAGATCGGCAAGTTCCTGGCCGGGTTCTTCTCGGTGGCCATCGTGCTGGCCCTGGGCTTCATGGGCAACATGGTGCAGTCCAACTCCATCAGTGATGCCTTCCACAACGCTTTCGGCGTCAACAAGCTGGTGGTGGGTGTTGTGGTGGCCGCCATTGCCGCTTTCATCTTCCTAGGCGGCGTGCAGCGCATTGCCGCTGTGACCGAAAAACTGGTGCCCATCATGGCCATCTTCTACATTCTGGGCTGTGTGGTCATTCTGGCCATGAACGCCTCCGCCCTGCCCGCCGCCTTTGAGCAGATCTTTGTGCTGGCCTTTGATCCCCAGGCCATGGCCGGCGGTGTGGCCGGTGTGACGGTACAGCAGGCCATGCGGTACGGCGTGGCCCGCGGCCTCTTCTCCAACGAAGCGGGTCTCGGCTCCACCCCTCATGCCCACGCCATTGCCAAGGTCAAGCGGCCCCAGGACCAGGGCGCTATGGCCATCGTCAGCGTCTTTATCGACACCTTTGTCATCCTGACCCTTACCGGCCTGGTACTCATCACCTCCGGCCTGGTCCCCACCGGCCTGAACGGCACCGCCCTGACCCAGGCCGCTTTTGCCAAGACCTTCGGGTCTCTGGGCCAGGTCTTTATCGCCGTGTGCATGCTGTTCTTCGCCTTCTCCACCATCCTGGGCTGGTACTTCTTCGGCCAGGTGAACTTCAAGGCTCTGTTTGGCAGCAAGGCCCTGCCGGTGTACAGCGTCATCGTAGTGGCCTTCGTCCTCATCGGTTCCACCCTGAAGGTGGATCTGGTCTGGGAACTGGCCGACTTCTTCAACGGCGTGATGGCCATTCCCAACCTGATCGCCCTGCTGGCTCTGTCCGGTGTGGTGGCTTCCATCGCCCGGCAGAAACCCGAGGAGTGATCCTCCCCCGCAAAAAGCAAAGCTGCACTTCCCCATCCGGGAGGTGCAGCTTTTTTAATACAGAAACCAGGCCCCCAGGGCCAGAAGAAGATAACAGGCAGCATAGAACCCTACCCCCGCCCAAGTCCAGCGGACAATCGAGGCCGCCCGGCGGGGTGCGCTGCGGCGACAGAAGAGATACAGCCCCACCCCGGCCAGGGGCAACAGAAAGGCCAGGGTGTTCAGCCCCTGATGGGGCAGGTCCCGTTCCCGCGGGCTGGGACGGCCGGGCCCGGATGTTCGGTTGTGCATGGCGCGGCCCTCCTTTTTGCGGGGTATACGTGTGGTACAGCTTTCATTTTCAATAGACAGAATCTATCTAGCCTATTCTTTTATTAAGTAGGAAAGGCAGGTGGATATGCATGACCAACCGCGTGCGGGAACTGCGTGAAGACCACGACTATACCCAGCAGCAGCTGGCCGAAAGAATCGGCATCACCCAGCGCAAGTACAGTTACCTGGAAACCGGCACCCAGCCCCTGACGGCGGATTTTCTGGTGGCACTGGCCGAGATCTATGATGTGAGCATCGACTATATTCTTCTTTGTACCGACACCCCCCGGCGCTACCCGCCCCGGGGCAAAAAGTAACTTTACCGCCCGGCGGAAAAACCGCTGCAGCAAACAAAAAGACCGCGCCGCCGCACAGAGCCCGAAAGCCCTGCGCGGCGGCGCGGTGTTAGTCAGGATTGGGAGGACTGACGATTACAGTTCAGCGAAGTACTTGATGGTGCGGACCATCTGGCTGGTGTAGCTGTTCTCGTTGTCGTACCAGGAGACGACCTGGGCCTGATAGGTAAGCAGGTCGTTTTGCACGATATCCCGTCGCTTTTTCTCTTTTGGTGGCAGTATGCGTACTTTTTTCGTAGCAGGAAAATCGCAACAATTGTCGTAGTTGCGAACCCTCTTTTTTTCGTAGTTCAATGGTAGTTTATCGTAGCTGAAATCTTGCTTTTTGCACCTTCTTTCTAACTCTTTTCTATCCAAACCTTCCCCTCTAGTGCCGCTTACGCGGCCCTAAGAGGGGCTTTCTGTTTTAGGCTGCGGTATATTCCCGGATCAGTTTATCAAGAGTAGGACGGGAAATATTCAGCTCCTTGGCCAGCTGTACCTTGCTCAGTTCGCGGTTGAGGTATCTCTGGTATTGTGCACCGAAATCATCAATTTTGATTTCTTTGCGGCCCTTGTATTTTCCTTGCGACTTTGCAATGGCCACACCTTCCCGCTGCCGTTCCAACAGATTGGTTCTCTCAAATTCATAGATAGCGCCCAACATCGTCAGCATAAGTTTTCCTGTTGGGGTGCTGGTGTCAATGCTCTCTTTGTTGCTAACAAGATGCACACCCTTGGCCTGCAACAGTTCCACCATCTTCAAAAGGTCCGATGTAGAACGCGCCAAGCGGCTGAAATCGTGGATATACACTGTATCCCCTTCCCGCGCAAATTCCAGCATGGCTTGCAGCTGCGGGCGGTTGGTGTCTTTGGCGGAAACTTTCTCGGTAAACCACTTGTCGATCCCGTACTTTTTCAGCGCCTCGATCTGCCGCGCTTCATTCTGTTCAACGGTGGAAACTCTCACATAGGCAATTTTCATGGTGCATCCCCTTCCTTACATTTCTATTGTAGCATACGGGGAGAGTGTTAATTTGGACTTCTGGACGTGCTTTACAAGCTGTAAGAAAAAAGCCGCCGGGACTCTAATTTTACAAATTAGCAGCCCTGGCGGTATGTAAAGTTAGGGTATAGGCTAAATTAACAAATGAATAGTCTTAAGCAATTAGGCATCGATAAAGAAACCATGTCCACAGTTCTTGCATACAGCATAAGTTTTACTATCACCTGTTGCACCTGCCAGCAAACCAATAGGCCCCGCGACAGCAAGACCAACAGCAGCTTTCCCGGCAGAAAACGATGATTTACTGTATTGCAAATCTGTACAACCGCATTTGGGACATGCCCTCCCAAGCATATGACCCGTAAAAACATCTTCCAGAGCGGCTAACTCTTTTTCCGCCTCAGCCTGTTCTTGCTGCTTCTTTCTGCGTTCCAATTCCTGTTCATCAACTTTATACCCACAATTTTTGCAGAACTTATCCATTATGCCCATTTCTTGCCCACATTGCGGATATGTATACTTATTATTTTTTGCCTGCGTATTCTCATCGGCTACCTCTTGTTTTCGTTTAGCCTGATCAATCGCGTTATCAAGAAGCATTTGGGCCACTGCACTTTGCGCCTCTTCTCTAGTGCGAATTGCCTCTTTTATCGCCTCCACGCCTTGGCTTAGAGGTGCTTCTGCATATCCTCCCGCTCTTTGAACACATTTTTCGCAAACATAGCATTTGTCTTTCCAAATACGTGCCATAAAAATGCTAATTCCTTCTTTTCCACAGCAAGCACAAATCGCCATTTTCTATCGCCCCTTGCATAATAGTTAACTTGTAATTGAATGCCAATCTTCCATTAATCTATTCAGTCTTAGGAAATTCCCATATCTGCCCAGTATTTTTGTAGCATTTTGTTCACCAGTGAAACATCGACCGGCTTATCGCTTAAATCATAGTTTTCTTTTACACTAAGACTATCATCCTCGTTTTCAAACGCAACTCCATCAAATTCCCCACCAATAAAAATCACATAGTCTTTGCTCAAAGTCCCGCCCAACTTGTTTGTTCCCTGAATAGTAATATACAGTATTCCATCTGCTTCTAATATCTCAGAAAGCTCATCATTTTCAGCCGAAAGATATGTAGCCTCCAACAGTCTTACAGCAGACGGATTATAGAAACTTCCGTCTTGAATAAAGTTGAAGATATACTGCGCACACAAAGACATAAACTCCCCGTCTTGTGCCTGCTGAAGAAGTTCCTGTGCATCCTTATATTCTGGAATACTATTCAATAGTTGCTGTGCCTGTTCGTAATCAAAATCATTCATCGCTAACTGTGCCTGAGAATAAGTTTCCTCCATCTTATCCAAATGCACTTTTCTAACAACGACCATCCCAACAATAACACACACTACCACAAAAAGAGCAACTATTAGTATTTTTTTCTTCTTATCCACTGTACTAATTTTTTTTCCACAGTATGGACATGCAACCGCAACACCAGGAATCATCTTTCCACAATACGGGCAACCTTTTTCATCAGATTTTGAAGTTCCTGCGGCCATACTTTTTTCTATATTATCCTCTACCTTAGTACCGCAATACGGGCACATCATCATATCTGGTTCCAACTCTTTGCCGCAATGAGAACAATACTTCATGGCTTAACACTCCGCTCTTTTTAATTTCTGCGTAGGATGTATTCTCATTATACAACGGCTCTCCTTGGACGTCAACAAAACTATACATATGAAGATAATTATTTATCAGTCATCGCATAGTAAAGTTATCATCGGAAGGAAGTGATAACTTGATTTCTGACAATATTAAACGTCTACGCAAAAGCATGGGGCTTTCACAGGCCATGTTGGCCCGAAAATTAGGCGTAACTCGTGCCAGTGTAAATGCGTGGGAAATGGAGTTATCCTCTCCCACTGCCGTTTATCTCGTAGAAATGGCACAGCTGTTCCATACTACAACAGATGATATCTTGGGACTCAGCCAGGAAGAACAAATCAGCTTGCGCGGTATGAGCGATCAAGAAAAGCGGTTAGTCTATAATCTGGTAGAATATATCAATAGCCAAAAGAACACATAATAAAGAAGAGGGCACATTGTGTGCCCTCTTTCCTTCTTATTATGCCACATCGGCCTTTTCCGTCACATCTGCTTCCTGCGGCTCATTCGTTGTGGCATCTTCCGCTTGGTTAAGCTGCTTTTCCATTTCTGCCTGAATTTCCAATTTACTTTTCTTTTTCATTTCCCACCGCAGTTTATACTCGTCGGAATAATTTCTCATAAACCACTGACGGATTTTACCCATGTTGTTTTCTTTATATCGACGGCCTGTTGCGGAAACCTTGATTTCCTTACTTTCACACATCTTTTTCAATTCCATTGCCCCTTGAATATCCTCGGTATCCAGGAAAAACTTTTGCATCTGTTCGATGGTAATATGATTGTAGTTATCAACCGCTTTACCATACGTCTTAATTTTCGCGGTCGGATGCTGCTGTACAATTACCGTCAGCTTTTCATATGCAATCGTGTCAGGATTGGTTGCTCTCTTATAATAGTTAGCCTCAACCATGATCACATTGGAAGCGAAATCATACCACATATTTTTCTTACTCATAAGATTACTCCTTTTCCCCCACCATTTTATGTGGGATTGTATTTATTCTGTGGTTTGTTTTTGTCTCAACCACTGTCTATATTATAAAGCTTTTGTCGTTATATCTCAAATTTTTGCCCGTTCGCTAGGGATACCACCACATATACTTTTGTTTCCTTTCAGTTTTCCATTTTTCGTTGATACGATAAAGAACGCCATCCCCAACAGCAGGATTTTCCCGTTCTTTTGTATAAGCTACTGTATCTTATTCTCCTGATCTTCTTGCAATCCTACAATTTCCCCGGCGGGGATATATTACAGGATATTTTTGCTTATCTACAAACAAAAACATGGGCTCCAGGCTATTGCCGCACAGTTGCGGTTTTGCCCAAAGCCCATTTTCTATCACTGTCTAAAGTCTGGCTTAGTTAGCCTTCAAATGTCCGATCTTCTTTTCATTCTCGGTATTCCTCAGGTGGAATAACTATATCATAATTCTTGCTACCAATACGTTTTTGCTTGATAACGCATCCATCAGCAATTAACGAACGTTTCAAAGTGGTCCAGCCTCTATTATGAGTTTGCTTATCCTTCACACCAATAAGACGTGCAAAAGCAGCTTTATCCTCAACTGAAAGAGGTCGGTTAAGATAGCTCCTCACTTTTTCATCTGTATAATCTATAAAGGTTGCGTCTGGCTGAAGGACATATAATTTTTCTATATCCTGTCGAATACGTCCACGGGCCTGTATTTGTGTACTCTTATTGGTAGAGTGAACAACAACGTTCGGGACTTTAGTATAAATATTAATGGCAGTTCCCATACTCTTGTTGATAAGTAGTACATCAGTATCTTTTGGAAACTCATTTGTTTCTATGATTTGTTGCCTTATAAGATGTTGTTGTTCTGACAAAGGATGTTTTTCATTATTGGCGCTCCAAACTGAAGCACATTTAAGTCCTAACAATTCGCACTCCATTTGGTAGTTCTTTATTTGGCCAATGTGATCCGCGTAAAACAAGGTTTTCTCGCCCTTTGGCAAAGCATTAATCAACGAATGGACATCACCATAAAGAATTTTTTTGCGTTCTGTATAATGCTTTATGTTGTCCGCTATTGGCAAGTAATTAAAGGATAGATTTTTCCACTCATACCATTTTTTACTTTCCTCTGGTGTCGCACTTATACCCACTACCATGATATTTGGGTTTTCGCTTGCCGCCAATAATGCATCCATAGCCTGGAGATTATAGCATTTTTGCCTCAAAATATTTTCTACGTCCTATGAGGACAATTCTGGAAAAGCGGCTTCTATTCGCGATCTTTCGTATGGTATAGGCCATTGAATATTATGGAACTCATCCGCAATAATTAGGCCAAATCTTGCAAAAAAACGTGGATTTTTAAGCATTTCCACACCAAATTTAGCGTAGGTTATTACAACAATCCTATGTGGATCAAAGCCGTCAAAACGGAATCCACCGTTTTCTATGAGCTTATCATAACATCTAGCTTTATCCGGATGCTTTGCTACAATACTATGCCTTCCGGCACAAGTGTCAATCAAATACAACACATTTTCCAATTTGGCAGCTGTCCCCAAAATCTCATACGGCAATTTATTCACTGCGTATTCTGTTTTGCCACAGCCGCAAGGAGCACAAATCACATTAAATGCTTTTTCTTGATATTCTCCTAGTACTGCATCCGAAAGGTAGCAATATTCTTTCGAATCATTATAATTTCTTTCAAGCTTCTAGTACATAGTTACTTTAACCTCCAAAAAATTATTATAAATTTGAATTTTCACATTTTTTATCAGGGTTTATTATTTACATCGTAAAAAAACGTGTAAACTTCCTAACTTTATGTAGAATTGTAAAAAATTGTGCGCGCTGCGCACAATTTTTTACCAATTCAAAGAGAGATTTCATTTCTCATCTTCTATAAATATTATATCATAGCATCGTTGTTTTTTCAAATCATTGATATTAGAAATTTGACACCCTGCCTTTCGTTTTACAAAAAATAGGTTGCCAGAAAGCAGATACCTTCTGACAACCCAAAGCAACAATTTTCTACTTTTGTCTAATATAAGCAACTATCTTCCACTTTTTTACAACCTCATCAAAGGACTATGCTTATTTCCCTCCTGGAGAATATCATCATCCTTCATGCCATGCAGATATCGTTGCGTGACTGCTATATTTTCATGTCCCATCAAACGGCTGAGTGTATAGAGGTCTATTCCATCCTTTAGCTGCAACTGTGCAAAGGTATGGCGGCATGTATGAGGGCTTGCACGAACATTTTTATCTACTCCCGCCGCCTTAGCCGCTTCCCGCACGATCTCAGCCACAGCCTCATGGGTCAATTTCTGCCCTGTACGGCTCAGAAAGGTATATCCTTGGGGCGGTAATTTGCCCGCAAAATAGCTTGTTCTGGCTCTCTGATAGCGCAAGATACACTTACTTAAAAACGGCGATTTAGGAACTACCCGCTCTTTATCCCCCTTACCGTGAATCAGCATATAATCTTCCTTTATTTTATCATCGGTCAGGTTCATCAACTCGGCGCAGCGAATCCCCGAATCAAAGAACGTTGCCAAAATTGCACGATTTCGCACAGACAGGAAATCATTGCCGCAATAGAAAGCCATCATCCTTTTGATATCTGTTAGCGTAAAAGTATTGATGATCACTTTTGGCTGCTTTACATTCTTTACCTTTTCCAACGGTGATGCTTCCACATAACTTTCCTCGACACAATAGTTATAGAAGCTGCGAAACACCTTCAACAGGTCATTGATATAGGCGGGTTTGCGGTGATCTTGCTGCCGCATAGAGATAAAATTTTTAATGTGAATTGGCCTTACCTTCTCTACCTCTTGAACAGAACAAACCTCATCCAAATAGCGCTGCCAATACAAAATCTGTTTACGGTAATTATCAATCGTTTTAGGCGACAGCCGCCGCACCTGACAACTAAAAAGGTATTCCGTACAAGCATCCGACAACAACATAATAAAAAGCCCCTTTCAGTTGCATACACAACCAAAAGGGGCTTCATTTCGTGCTTGAGGTTTATCGTAGCTGAGCTACGATTTTTTCCAACAATTGTCGTAGCTCACGCCCTACCCGGGCCTTGCAGCCGGGGCAAAGAGCGGAAACTTACGCAGCGGAATCACCTGAAATACACGTTATATCGTTTGGGAGAGGACTCTCACAGCTCAGCAAAGAACTTGATGGTGCGGACCATCTGGCTGGTGTAGCTGTTCTCGTTGTCGTACCAGGAGACGACCTGGACCTGATAGGTGTCGTCGTCGATCTTGGTGACCATGGTCTGGGTGGCGTCGAACAGGCTGCCGTAACGCATGCCGA
>CALXHS010000079.1 GCA_944388165.1 uncultured Gemmiger sp.
CCGGCAACGGCAACAACGACGGCAAGTACAGCAACCCCGAGTTCGACGCCGCCATCGAGGCTTCCAAGGTCGCGGACAAGGCTACCCACTATGAGCAGCTGCACAAGGCCGAGGACATCCTGATGGAAGACATGGGCTGCATCCCCGTGGCTTACTACAACGACTTCTGGCTGCAGAGCTCCTCTCTGCAGGGCACCTGGCACAGCCCCTACGGCTACTGGTACCTGCAGTACGGCTATGTTGCCGAGTAATTCTGGCCATAGCGTGTAACACATAACAGGCAAACACCGCCCTGCCGGCCTTACCGGCGGGGCGGTGTTTTTGTGTAAAGAATAAATAATAAATAATAAAGAATAAATAAGGTGGAACGCCGCGCCGGTGCGCGGCGCAAAACCCGGCGGCAGCGGAAAAATACCCTGCCCCCCCAACAGAATACTCAAAAACGGACGGGAGTCTTCCCGTCCGTTTTTCATTGGCGTTTCTTTGGTTCTTTCTTTGCAAAGAAAGAACACCCCTGCAGCTTACCGGCTCACGCGAACTCGGCTCCCAGGGTGGCGGCCATCACAGCCTTGATGGTGTGCATGCGGTTTTCCGCTTCCCGGAACACGATGGACTGGGGCCCGCTGAACACCTCGTCGGTGACTTCCATCTCGGCACGGCCAAACTTTTCGCCCATCTCTTTGCCAATGGCGGTCTTGTGGTCGTGGTAGGCGGGCAGGCAGTGCATGAACACCGCCGTGGGCTTGGCCCGGGCCATCAGCGCCCCGTTCACCTGGTAGGGGGCCAGCGCCTCGATGCGCTCCGCCCATACTTCCACCGGCTCGCCCATGCTCACCCACACGTCGGTGTACACGGCGTCGGCGTCGCTCACCGCGTCGGTGTTTTCGCTCAGGGTCACGCTGCCGCCGCTCTGGGCTGCCAGCGCCAGGCAGCGGGCCACCAGGGCTTTGTCCGGCCAGTAGGCCTTGGGGGCGCAGGCCACAAAGTGCAGCCCCATCTTGGCACAGCCGATCATCAGGCTGTTGCCCATGTTTTACCGGGCATCCCCCATGTAGACGAATTTCAGCCCTTTCAGGTCGCCGAACTGCTCCCGCAGGGTCAGGAAATCCGCCAGGATCTGGGTGGGGTGGAACTCATTGGTCAGGCCGTTCCACACCGGCACGTCGGCGTACTGGGCCAGCTCCTGCACGATTTCCTGCCCGAAGCCCCGGTACTCGATGCCCTCAAACATGCCGGAAAGCACCTGGGCCGTGTCGGCAATGGATTCCTTCTTGCCGATCTGGCTGCCCGTGGGGTCCAGGTAGGTGGAACCCATGCCCAAATCATGGGCCGCCACCTCAAAGGCGCAGCGGGTACGGGTAGAGGTCTTTTCAAAGATCAGCGCCACATTTTTGCCCCGCAGCACATCGTGGGCGATGCCCGCTTTCTTTTTGGCTTTCAGTTCGGCGGCCAGGTCCAAAAGATACCCGATTTCCTCCGGCGTATAGTCCAGCAGCGTCAGGAAATCACGTCCCTGCAAATTCATGCAAAATTCCCCCTATAATATGTAAATATATGCATCTATTATGGCACGTTTCCGCCCGATATGCAAGCCCCTGTTTTTGTGCTATAATAGCCCCAAAGGGGGCGGGATCATGGCCAAGGTGTATTTTCATGTGGATGTGAACTCAGCGTTTTTGTCCTGGTCGGCCCTCAAGCTGCTGCGGTCCGGGCAGACGCTGGACCTGCGCACGGTGCCTTCCGCCGTGGGCGGCGACGAGGAAAAACGCCACGGGGTGGTGCTGGCCAAAAGCGGCCCCGCCAAGGCTTTCGGCGTGCGCACCGGGGAAAGCCTCTTTGCCGCCCGGCTCAAGTGCCCGCAGCTCATCGTCACACCGCCGGATTTTGATTTCTATGTGCAGAACAGCAAGGCCCTGATCGCCATTTTGCAGCAATATACCCCCGATGTGGAACAGTACAGCATCGACGAGGCCTTTCTGGACATGACCGGCACCGAAGCCCTGTTCGGTCCGCCGCTGACGGTGGCGCACACGATTCGGGAGCGGGTGCGGCGGGAACTGGGCTTTACCGTCAACATCGGGGTGGCGCCCAACCGGCTGCTGGCCAAGATGGCCTCGGACTTTGAAAAGCCCGACAAGGTGCACACTCTGTTCCCCGACGAAGTGCCCGAAAAAATGTGGCCGCTGCCGGTGGGGGCACTGTTCGGGGTGGGGCCCAGCGCCGTCAAGCGGTTGCACCAGCGGGGGCTGTACACCATCGGGGACCTGGCCCGGACGGAACGCAAGACCATTGTGGAGCTGTTCGGCGCCCGGGGAGACACCCTGTGGAACTACGCCAACGGGCGGGAGGCAGACCCTGTGACCAAACAGGCCACCCGGGACAACACCTACGGCAACAGCGTCACGCTGCCCCGGGACCTGGTGCGCCCGCAGGAAGCCGACGCAACCCTGCTGGCCCTCTGCGACTCGGTAGGGCGGCGGCTGCGCACCGACGGCAGGACCGCCCGGGTGGTGGCAGTGCAGCTGGTGGACAATGCTTTCCGCCGCACCAGCCACCAGACCACCCTGCCGGACCCCACCAACTCCACCGACCGGCTGTACCAGGTGGCCCGGCGGCTGATGGACCAGATGTGGCCCGCCCGCCCTGTGCGGCTGGTGGGGGTCAGTGCCGAAAAGACCGGCACCGACAACTTTGAACAGCTGGACCTGTTTACCGACACCACCCGCCGCCAGAAGCAGGAGAAGCTGGACCGCACGGCGGACGCCTTGCGCCGCAAGTTCGGCGGGGCAGCGG
>CALXHS010000080.1 GCA_944388165.1 uncultured Gemmiger sp.
CTCCTGTGCTTTTGCTTGGTTGCCAGACCAGCTTTATTCTAGCACAGGAGGTTCTTTCTCTTCACTAAAGTATTTTTTATCCACCCCCAGTTGAACTGGGGGTTTTATCATGCCTATTCGGCGCCAACAAAAGAAAAACCGCGTCCCGCAGTCTGCGGGGCGCGGTTTTCTTATGCATTCAGACAGATTCAGGCCAGGGCCTTGTCCAGGCGGCTGCGGATCTCACGCAGGAATTCCAGAGAGGTGACTTTGCGGGCAGGCTTGTCCCCTTCCCACATGGAGCACAGGTCACCGGTCATGACGCCGTCCTCGATGGTGTCGATGGTGGCCTTTTCCAAAGCGTCGGCATAGCGGACCAGGGCGTCGATGCCGTCCAGTTCGCCGCGCTTGCGCAGGGCGCCGGACCAGGCAAACAGGGTAGCCACCGGGTTGGTGGAGGTCTCTTCGCCCTTAAGGTACTTGTAGTAATGGCGAGTGACAGTGCCGTGGGCGGCCTCGTACTCATAGTTGCCGTCGGGAGAGACCAGCACCGAGGTCATCATGGCCAGAGAACCGAAAGCGGTGGAGACCATATCGCTCATCACGTCGCCGTCGTAGTTCTTGCAGGCCCAGATGAAGCCGCCCTTGGAGCGGATGACGCGGGCCACGGCGTCGTCGATGAGGGTGTAGAAGTATTCGATGCCCAGGGCTTCGAACTTTTCCTTGTATTCGGCGTCGTAGATCTCCTGGAAGATATCCTTGAAGGTGTGGTCGTACTTCTTGGAGATGGTGTCCTTGGTGGAGAACCACAGATCCTGCTTGGTGTCCACAGCGAACTGGAAGCAGGAGCGGGCGAAGGAGGTGATGGAGCTGTCCTTGTTGAACTGGCCCTGGATCACACCGGCGCCATCGAAATCATTGATGGTCTCCCGGAAGGTGGTGCCGTCCGCCCCGGTAAAGACCAGTTCGGCCTTGCCGGCGCCTGGCACGCGGTATTCGGTGGCACGGTACACGTCACCGAAGGCATGACGGGCGATGGTGATGGGCTTCTGCCAGGTGCGCACCACCGGAGAGATGCCCTTGACCATAATGGGAGCGCGGAAAACGGTGCCGTCCAGAATGGCGCGGATGGTGCCGTTGGGGCTCTTCCACATCTGGGTCAGGTTGTATTCCTCCACGCGCTGGGCGTTGGGGGTGATGGTGGCGCACTTGACCGCCACGCCGTACTTCTTGTTGGCGTTGGCAGCGTCCACGGTGACCTGATCCTTGGTCTCCTCGCGGTGGACCAGGCCCAGGTCATAGTACTCGGTGTTCAGGTCCACGTAAGGCAGGATGACTTCGTCCTTGATCTGCTTCCACAGAATACGGGTCATCTCGTCGCCATCCATCTCCACGAGAGGGGTGGTCATCTTGATCTTTTCCATTGGTACTTTCCTCATTTCTGTCGGACCGGCAAAATCCGGGTCCGTTACTGGTTCCGGCCGCGGGCACGGAGAAGATTTTGGATTCTGCGATACATTTAATTATAATGCGTGCGACGGGATTGCGCAAGCGCAGTCGGATTTTTCCTGAAAGTGCTTCATTTTTGTCTGTAATACAGGTACAAAGCCGCCGCCCCCACCAGCAGCGGGAACACGACCATGCCGTAATTCACATTCCAGATCCCTCGTTGGGAAATGCCTGCCGCCACATGGGGAATCCCTTTGAGAAGCAGCGTCAGCAGCGCAAAAGCCGCAATGGCCAGATACACTTTCTTTTTCATCGGTTTTCCTCCTGTCCGGGATGTTTTCCAAGGGGGGTTCTTATTCAATTATACCATAAACACAGCCGACTGTTCCCAATCTTCGGCTGCACCGGCCCGGATTTTCAAAAAATTTCACTGGCCAAATCCCCTTGTTTTATGGGATAATACAGGCAGATGAATTCAGGTTCTTCCCCTGAAGAAAGGATGATCTTTTCATGGCCGAAAAAGCCTCTTCCCGTTTCCGCCGGGTGTGCAACCCGGACGGCACTGCCGTCAGCACCGTCAACCGTCCCCTCTTCACCCAGGACGGCCTGACTTTCAAGGATATCGACGGCACCGGCACCCTCAGCGCCGTGAACGACTGGCGCCTGCCCGCCGCGCAGCGGGCCGCCGCCTATGTAAAGCAGCTTACCGTGCAGGAAAAAATCGCCCAGCTGTTTGTGGCCGACTGGCGCATGGCCAAGTATCCCCCCAGCGGCCCCATGGCCATGAAGATCGAAAATCCCAT
This sequence comes from uncultured Gemmiger sp., assembly GCA_944388165.1. GTDB lineage: Bacteria > Bacillota > Clostridia > Oscillospirales > Ruminococcaceae > Gemmiger. Next base: position 2,232 of record CALXHS010000080.1, read on the forward strand.
TCATGACGAAACCGGTATTCTGGATGAAACCGAGTGCGACACCGAGACCACCTTCGGCAAGCAGCACATCATCGGCACCACCAAAATGCTGAAAGAAGCCTTCTACCGCCATGTGATCCTGCGGGCCAACACCACTCCCGCCGACCTGGCGGACTGGGTGAACCAGGTGAATGCGGTCTGCGAGGAATGCGAACATTTCCTGCCTATATCCGCCACCTCCAACTCCCGCAACGAAAACGGCGAGGTGGTGTTCGGCATGAACGACGCCTTCGGCGTACTGGCCACCTGGCCGGGCACCCTGGGCATTGCGGCAGCGGTGAAAGACACCGGCCGCATAGACATCATCGACAAGTTTGCCGACACCGTGCGCCGGGAATGGAACGCCTGCGGTATGCGCAAAGGCTATATGTACATGGCCGACACCGTCACCGATCCCCGCTGGCAGCGCACCTACGGCACTTTTGGCGAGGACCCGGCTCTCATCAGCGAGATCATGCGCCACCTGATCCCAGGCATTCAGGGCAACCCCCGGGGCGTGGCCAAGGACGGCGTGGCGGTGACCACCAAGCATTTCCCCGGTGGCGGTGCCCGGGAAAACGGCTTTGACCCCCACTACGCCGCCGGACAGTGGAACGTTTACGCCACCGAGGACAGCCTGGAAGCCTATCACCTGCTGCCTTTCCGGGCAGCGGTGGAATGCGGCACCTCCTCCATCATGCCCTACTACTCCAAACCGGCAGCTGCCAAGAGCGCTCCCCAGAAAGACCCGGCAGGCAGCGACATTCCCATGGAACCCTGCGGCTTTGCCTACAACAAGTACTTCATTGACGACCTTCTGCGCAAGCAGCTGGGCTTTGCAGGCTACATCAACTCGGATTCCGGTATTACCCGGAACATGGCCTGGGGCGTGGAGATGCTGGACGTGGCCGAACGGGTGGGCTTTGCGGTGAACCATGCCGGGGTGGATATCATCAGCGGCATCTTTGACATTGACGCTGCCCGGGAAGCCTACGACCGCGCCCACAACGGTTACTATGACACCCACCCCGTGCCGGAAGGATTCACCGCCGACCAGCTGGTGCTCACCGACGAAGCCCTGGACCGGGCGGTGATGCGCACCCTGACGGAAATGTTCGAGCTGGGCATGGTGGACGATCCCTACCGCGACCCTGAGGAAGCGGAAAAGACGGTGGCCTGCCCCGCCGACTGGGCGGAAGCCGCCAAAGTCCACCGGGAGAGCGTGGTGCTGCTGAAAAACGACGGCATCCTGCCCCTGACCGATGACAAGCTGGCAGGCAAAACGGTGTACGCCGAAGCCTTCCACAAGGACCCCCGCCTTTCGGAACAGTCCACCGCCAAACTGCGGGAACTGCTGAAGGACGTGACCCTCACCGATGACCCCGCCGGGGCCGACATCGCCCTGCTCTTTGTCACGCCTCAGTCCGGCGACTATTTCAGCGCCACGCCGGGGTATCTGGAACTGGACCTGTGCGAGGGCAAGACGGTGCACAACGTGGACGAGGAAGGCCACCCCGTTTCCGAGACCCACCAGGAGACCACCGTCACCGGCATGGGCCGCATTGCCGAAATCGCCCGGGCGGCACATGCCCGGGGCGGCAAGGTCGTCGGCAACCTGAACATCTCCCTGGCCTGGCAGCCCGGCAGTCTGGAACCTTTGTGCGACGCCCTCACTGCCGGGTTCGACACCTACCCCGACGCTACCCTGGACGTGATGCGGGGCCGCTTCTCCCCGGTGGGCAGACTTCCCCTGACCCTGCCCCGGGGCGACGAGGTGCTGGCTGTGAACGCCGACGGGGTGTGCATCAGCCCCAACGACGTGCCCGGCTACGACAAAGACCGGTACATGCCCGACACCCTCAAGGATGAGAACGGCAAAGCCTATGCCTACCGCGACGCCGCCGGGCGGTATTACGAGTATGGATTCGGGCTTTCCTGCTGACGGCTTGGATTTTGCTTTCGTTTTATACGTTTTGTATAAAGCTAAACCGGCGATCCATCTTTGCCATAACATAAAAAGCAGCCCCGGACCTCTTTGGTCCAGGGCTGTTCTTATGCAGACAAAGTTATTGCAGCATGTATTTTTTCAGGTCCTGGCGCTGGCTGACGTTGAGTTTTTGCAGCACCAGGGAGATATGCTGCTTGACTGTGTTGGCGGAAATATTCATGTGGGCGCCGATCTCCTGATTGGTCCACCCCCGGGCAGCCAGCATGGCCACAGCAAATTCGGTGGTGGTCAGGTTATCGGCCACATCATGCCCGGTGACCGGGTTGTGGATCTTGCGCCAACCGGCGGAGAAGCGGTAGGTGATATCAATGATGCGCTTGAAATCCTCCGGCCAGTCCTTTTTGATGACCGCTTCCAGCATACCTCCCAACAGGCCGTGATGTTCCCCGAACCCTTCGATGAGGTCATCCGGGCGGGCCAGGTCCCAGGCTGCCAGCAGATGCTTCTGGGCTTCTTCCGGGCGGCGCAGGCTCATATAGTCCATCACCGCCACCAGGTGCAGGTAGATGGCCGGAATGGGACAGACGGGCGTCTGCATGGCCAGGGTGGCTTCCACCATGCCCAAGCTTTTTCCGTAGTCTCTCTGCAGGTAAACGTAATGGGCCAGCACGTACATGGCAAAGGAACGCAGTCCCGGCGGCAGCAGCGGCAGACATTCGATGGCAGGAGGCAGGCCTTCGGGCAAAGGCAGATGCAGCAGCACCGACGCCGTAGTGGCCACAAAGGCCCGGGCCGCCATCAGCTGAGGCGTCATCGTTTCGCCTTTTTCCGGTTTGCGGCTGAGCTGTGCCAGGGTGCAGGATGCCCGCTGGATCTGCCCGATGGACAGGTTGGCATAAGTATACAGCAAACAGGCGGAAAGGCGGATCTCCTGGTCCGGGTGTATGAGGTAGAGTTCCGCTTCCTGAGCGGCCTTTTCCGCTTGTCCGCTGAAATAGTGATATTCCGAAAGAGCGATGTCCCGCCGGGGGCCCGCCGGCATGGCGCGGATATACGCCATGCAGCGCCCCGGCTCAAAGGGGGTGTTGAGCAGCGGCATCAGCCCGGAAGGATTCTGCCCCGGTTCCTCCGGCTGGGCGGGGGCCGGTTCTTCCGGCAGGAGTGCTCCGGCAGGGATGCTCCAGGCACCGCCCGCTTTGACAGCGCCTTCCACCCAGCCCCGGGCACAGCATTTCTGCACCTGCCGTTCGGACATCTGCCATTTGTCGGCCGCCTGCCGTACCTTCATGTATTCCACGGCCATTCCCTCCCTGCCGCGCCCGGCAGCGCCCCGGCCGATACCTGCGCCGGCTGCTGTTGGACACATTCTCCTTGTTTGTACTTTATTATAATTTTTTTCACCGCTTCCCGCAAGCGCTGATGGCAACAAAGAAGGCTCCTCCAAGAAAAACCGCCCCGGCAGGTTAAGCCGGGGCGGCGTTTATTCGGTTGCAATGAGAGGATCAGGCTTCTCCGGGCACTTTCGGCAGACGGGCGAAGCTCTCTTCCAGGTCGGCGTCGGTGGGGATAATGTCACTCATCTGGCCGTTGTGGAACTTTTCATAGGCCACCATATCGAAGTAGCCGGTGCCGGTCAGGCCGAAGAGGATGGTCTTTTCTTCCCCGGTCTCCTTGCAGCGCAGGGCTTCGTCGATGGCCACCCGGATGGCGTGGCTGCTTTCCGGCGCGGGCAGGATGCCTTCGATGCGGGCAAACTGTTCGGCGGCTTCAAAGACCTTGGTCTGTTCCACCGCTACCGCTTCCATCAGGCCGTCGTGATACAGCTGGGACAGCACCGGGCTCATGCCGTGATAGCGCAGGCCGCCGGCGTGGTTGGCGGAGGGGATGAAGTTGCTGCCCAGGGTATACATCTTGGCCAGGGGGCAGACCATGCCGGTGTCACAGAAATCATAGGCGAAGCGGCCCCGGGTGAAGCTGGGGCAGGAAGCGGGTTCCACCGCAATGAAGCGGTAATCCCGTTCGCCCCGCAGCTTTTCACCCATGAAGGGGGAAATCAGGCCGCCCAGGTTGCTGCCGCCGCCGGCACAGCCGATGATGATATCCGGCACCACGCCGTATTTGTCCAGGGCGATTTTGGCTTCGGTGCCGATCACGCTCTGGTGCAGCAGCACCTGGTTCAGCACGCTGCCCAGCACGTAACGGTAGCCGGGGGTGGAGGTGGCCTTTTCCACCGCTTCGCTGATGGCACAGCCCAGGGACCCGGTGGTACCGGGGTGTTCCGCCAGAATCTTGCGGCCAACCTCGGTCTCGGTGGAGGGGGACGGGGTGACCGACGCGCCGTAGGTGCGCATGACCTCCCGGCGGAAAGGCTTCTGCTCATAGGAGCATTTGACCATATACACCTTGCAGTCCAGCCCCAGATAGGCACAGGCCATGGAGAGCGCAGTGCCCCACTGCCCGGCGCCGGTCTCGGTGGTAACGCCTTTCAGGCCCTGCAGCTTGGCATAGTAGGCCTGGGCGATGGCGCTGTTCAGCTTGTGGCTGCCGGAAGTATTGTTGCCCTCAAACTTATAGTAGATTTTGGCCGGGGTCTGCAGTTTTTCTTCCAGACAGTAGGCCCGCACCAGAGGCGACGGGCGGTACATCTTGTAAAAATCCCGGATCTCATCGGGGATGGGGATCTCCCGGGTGCCGTTGTCCAGTTCCTGACGGATGAGCTCATCACAGAACACCGGGCGCAGGTCCTCATACCCCATGGGCTGGCCGGTGGCGGGGTTCAGCAGCGGCGCGGGCTTGTTCTTCATATCCGCCCGGACGTTATACCAGGTGCGGGGCATTTCTTCTTCGGAGAGGTAGATCTTATACGGAATTTTTGCTGCTGCCATACGTTCGGCTCCTTTCTGTGTGCCCGAAGGAAAAGAAAAAAGGCTCTTGTCCCACAGGGCATGTGTGTACAAATACCCTTTGGGACAAAAGCCTTTCAGCTTCTGCGGTGCCACCCAAATTGACGGGAACAATCCCGCCCTCTCTGTCGGAATGCCAACACATCCCGTTCCCTGTAACGGTGGAAATCCGTCGGCCGCTACTCAGGCTTGCGCCCTTTCGGCCCGCCCTCGGCAGTCCATTCCGCCGGGGAGCTTCCGCCGCGATCTCACCGCCCGCGGCTCTCTTGAGGAAGCCTGTTCCCTGCGTACTCTTCTGCGTCATCGGTTTGCTTTAGTGATTTAACCGGTTAAATTGTTTCAGAGTCTACACAAAAGCGGAGTGCTTGTCAAGCACTCCGCCTCTTTTTTGTTTGATTGTACAAAGTTCTCCCCTGTCTCTGCGCGTCTTGCACAAAGAGAAAAGATCAGTCCCAGGCGTCGGGGGCCAGGTCCTCGCAGGGGTAATGCACCCCGAACTGCGCCCGCAGCTGGTCCATCACTTCCATCATGTGGATGGTCTCGGCATGAGGCATGGAGGGACATTCCAGCAATCCCCGGCGGATGCAGTCCACCGTTTCCAGCACCTCGTATTCGTAACCGGTGAGCTGGGGCGGACACTCCACCCGGCGCACCAGACAGTGCTTGGCATCGTAGATTTCCAGCGCCTGGGGGTTGTTGATGTTCTCCACCACCACATAGCCTTTGGTGCCGTATACCACGCCCATCCGGTCGGAAATGGAGTTGGCCGCAGCGGTCAGGTTGGCCACACGGCCGTCCGCCCATTCCAGGGTGATGCTGTCGGTCATGTCCACCCCGCTGTCCATCTTGGTGCAAAGGCCGCGGACGGAATCGGGGCGGCCGAAGATCATCTCAGCAAAGTTCAGGGTATAAACGCCCACGTCCAGCAGAGCGCCGCCCGCCAGAGCCGGGTCCACAATGCGGCGGTTGGGGGTAATGAAATACCCCAGATTGGCGGTGACCAGACAGGGGGCACCGATCACGCCGGAGTCCAGAGTCTCCCGGATGATGTTCCGCATGGGCTGGTAGCGGGTCCAGATGGCTTCGGTCACCAGAACCCCCTGACGGCGGGCATAGCGCAGGGCGTCCTCCGCCTGGCGGGCATTGACGGTGAAGGCCTTTTCGCACAGCACGTGCTTGCCGTGCCGGGCACAAAGGCGGATGTGCTCATAATGGTGGGAATGAGGCGTGGCGATGTACACAAAGTCCAGTGCGGGGTCGCAGAGCATCTCCTCGTAGCTGCCGAAGGCCTTTTCCACCCCGTTGGCTTCGGCGAAGGCCTGGGCGCGGGAAAGGTCCCGGGCCGCCACCGCGTACAGTTCCACATCCTGGCAGCCGTTTTCCCGCATCAGGCGGATCGTCTGTGCCATGACGCCGGCAATGCCGCCGGCACCCAGGATACCCACTTTCATATCGTTACCTCCTGTATGCGGTGCCGGTCGTACCGCCGCACCGCCGCTTTTGCCACCAGTATAGCACAGGGCGGAGAGCGGGGCAACGGCGCAGACTGCAAAAAAACACCGCGGTCCCCTCCCCTGCCGGGAGAAAGCCGCGGTGTCAAAACAATGGTGAAGGAAGGAGTCAGGCGCGGGGACCGGACGCCGTGCGGGCACGGTAGATTTTATAGGCCGCGGCAGCCGCCACCACCTCGGTGATCCAGAAGGCATGCCAGACGCCGTTGGCCTGCCAGAAACGGCTGAGCACAAAGGCGACGGGGATGATGAAGACAGTGTAGCGCACCAGGGAGATCATAAGGGAGGCCCCGCCCATGCCCAGGCCTTCCAAGGCGCCGGAGGAGATGACCGACACAGCCGAGATCAGAAAGCCCAGGCTGATGATGCGCAGGGCGGTGGTGCCGATGGCAATAGTCTCAGCGTTGTCGGAGAAAAGGCCGATGAGTTCCCCGGGGATAAGTTGGCAGAGCACGGTACCCACCACCATGATGGCGGCGGCCAGACCCAGGGTGACCCGGTAGATACGGCGAACCCGGGCATGTTCCCCGGCGCCGTAGTTGTAGCCGATAATGGGCCGCATGCCCTGCACGATGCCGTTGGCGGGCAGGTACAGGAAGGTCTGCAGCTTATAATATACGCCCAGCACCAGCACATACACCTGGGAGTAGGTTGCCAGGATGACGTTGAGAGCGGAGATCAGCAGCGAAGGCAGCGCCAGGTTGAGGGAGGCGGGTACCCCCACCGCGTACAGACGGCCCAGGATACGGCGGCTGGGCCGCAGCGCCCGCCAGCTCAGCCGGATGTTCAGCGGAAGGAACAGATAGAATCCCAGGTACAACACCAGGCTGATGACCTGACCGATGCCGGTGGCCAGAGCGGCGCCCGCGATGCCCATGCGGGGCACCGGGCCCAGGCCGAAGATCATGATGGGGTCCAGGATGATGTTGGCCACACAGCCGCAGAGCATGCTGACCATGGTAAGCATCATCCGCCCCGCCGCCTGGTAGATTTTTTCAAAGGACATGGCCATGGCAATGACCACCGCAAAGCTGAAAACGATGCGGGAATACCGCACCCCCAGGTCGATGACCTGTCCGTCGGTGGTGAAGCAGGCCAGGAACATGGGCATAAAGGCAATGCAAATGACCGTGAGTACCAGACCGTGGAGCACATTGCACACAAGGCCCTGGGTGGCGGCCTGGTTCACCCGGTCGCTGCGCTGCGCGCCCAGATAGTAGGAGATCACCGCGTTGATGCCGATGGCAAAGCCGATGGTCACCGCGTTGATGAGGTTCTGCACCGGGAACACCAGGGACAGGGCGGTCATGGCCTGTTCACTGATGCGGGCCACAAAATAGCTGTCCACGATGTTGTACAGCGACGACACCATCATGGACAGCACCATAGGCAGCGACATGGACAGAACCAGGGGCAGCACAGGTTTTTGCTTCATGTAGATTTGATCCATTGTGTAAGGGTACCTCTCTTTGTTATCCGTCAAGCAGGCAACAAAAAAGCCACACGGACCAGCCCCGAAAGGGAGTGGTTCGTGTGGCGAAAAGTAATTGCGTACCTAAAGTCCACAGCCGTCCGCAAAGGACGGTTTATAGTGTTACTTTACCTTCCTGCGGCGAATTTGTCAAGTCCTCTTCCGCCGGAAGATCCTTCCTGTCAGGAAAAGTAATCTTCATAGAAGCTGTAACCGTCTTTGCCGTTGCGCTTGCTGTGGTACATAGCGGTATCCGCCCGGTTCAGGGAACGGGCATAGTCGAAGTGCTCGCTGGATACACAGGTCAGCCCCATGCTGCAGGTCACCGCATTGTGGGTGTTGGTCCGCAGCTGCTCCAAAAAGCTGTTCAGGCGCTGTTCCAGGCTGTCCCGGGGAATCATGCCCCGGATATAGACCAGGAATTCGTCGCCGCCCATACGGCCGATGACGTCCCCTTTGCGGAAGGTCTGCAGCAGCTGCTTGGACACCATCTTGAGCATGGCGTCCCCTTCCATGTGGCCGTGCTGGTCGTTGATCTGCTTGAAGTTGTCGATGTCCAGCAGCAAAAGATACCCGCAGGGGCTGGCAGTGGATTCGATGATGCTGCGGGTCATCTCCCGCTCAAAGGCGGTGCGGTTGTAGATCTCGGTGAGGGGGTCGCGGTTGGCGGCGTTCACTTGAGCCAGTTCCCGCTCCTTCTCGGCGTTCACGTCCTTCAGATACAGCAGGGCATATACGCTGCCGGATAACTGTTCCCGGAAGAGGTAAACGGTCAGTTCCACCCAGTGCAGTTCATTGCCGATGCCCCGCCGGTAATAGAACCGGTGGCTGATGCTGCCTTCCGCAAACATCTTTTCCCAGGCGGCGGGGTCCTGATAATCCTGCAGGACCTTGATTTCCTCCTGGCTCAGGCTCTTGCCCAGGGCCTTGGTCAGCTCATGGAAGAAATGCTTTTCGGTGTGCAGGTAATCCTTTTCATAACAGCGCCAGACACCGCCCGCCGCCTGCAGTTCGTCCCGGTCCAGGTCCACCTCCGCATAGGCGATGGCTTCGGACAGAAGCACCTGATAAAACCGGCGCATGCGGCGGTACTCCACCTCCTGGCTGCGTTCGGCGCCCAGGGGTTCCACCACCACCAGGATGGTATCCAGGTCCTGCAGCTGCTGGCTCAGATGCTGCAGCGTCAGGCGGAACCATTCATAGTTGCCGCTCTTGCCCCGCAGCTGCACCTGCAGCCGGCCCAGCTCATCCTTCACCCGAAGGCGGGAGAAAGCCTCACTGAAGGCTTGGGCCAAGGCCGGGTGCACCAGGCCGCTGGCGATCCAGCACTGGGGGAAGTGCTGTTCCTGTTGTTCCTCCCCCTGGAGCAGGAACCGGCGGGAATGGAAGAAGATACTGCCGTTGAGCTCGTTATACTCAAAGATATCCCGGTCACAGGCCGCGGGCAGGTAGGGCTGCAGTTCCACGTCGTCCACAATGCGGTGATAGCCTTTCAGGCAGATGCGGCCGTTTTCGTCGGCGGTGCGCACGCCGGTGCAGCGCACCATCACATCCCCGCGAAGAGGATGTTTCCAGGTATATTCCAGCTGTACAGCCTTGCCGGAATCGATCATGTTCTGTACCGACCGGTCCACGTATTCGTAATAGCCGGGGTTGATGCGGGTATACCAGAAATCGTAGTACTCCGACTTGCTCAGTGCCCTGTCCACACCCAGGGCCACATCCATGGCGTGATCGCCCAGCATTTCCCGCAGGTTGGCGGCGGGGTCCAGATAGATGACCCACAGCCCCAGCCCCAGGTTGGCGAACACCTGGCGGCCATCGGCCTGCAGAAGCTGCCGGTAGCGGCGCTCGTTCTGTTCCTGGTGCAGGCGGGTGATAAGGAAATGGGCCAGCACCCGGATCTGGGAATCATCCCGGATGGAATTGCGGGGGTTATCCACCCCGATGAACCCGATGGTGCTGCCGCCGTCCCGCAAAGGCACGGCGATCAGGCGGGTGATGTCCTGCGCCTGCAGGGTCCGCCACTCTTCCGGGCTCTGGGTACGGATGCTGTCGGTGTTGAGGATGTAGACCGTCCGATCATGCCGGAACTGTTCCATCCAGCGACGCACTGCCCCCGGCGGTACCTGCTGCAGGTTATCGTGCTGGGGTTCCACACCGGGGGCACACCATTCGAAGGTGTTGTCCCAGTGGTCCTTCACGCCGGGTGTGGGCTGGAAAAGATAGGCACGGTCGGCATGGTAATACTGCCCCACCGAAGCCAGCACTCTGTCCACCGCCTCGTCGTAGCGGCTTTCGCCGGAGAGGATGGCGGTGTTTTCCACAATTTTTTGGGCAAATTCCAGCCGCTCGCCGGTGTCCCGGCTGACATTTTCATGCTTGGTGATGTCGGTGGCGATCTCCAGACGGACCTGGCGGCCGCCGTACTCGATGAGTTTATCCCGCAGCAGGAAATGCCGCCCGCAGTATTCGTTGTAGTGGTCCCAGGCATAGAAGCTGTCCTGCCGCAGCCGGTCGTTGGTGCAATGGGGGCAGGGCGAATCCCGCCCCTGCAATACGCGGTAGCACTTGCGGCCGCGGTAGTCCTGCACGCCGAACAGGCTCTGGCCCGCCGGGTTCAGATAATACAGCTCATAGGTATCGAGATCGCTGATGTAATAGATATTGTTTTCGGAGTTGAGCACCTTCAGGGCCAGTTCGCTTTCGCTGCAGGGATCCTCCATGGCAGCAGGGACCGCCTGCCGCTCATAGAAGCGGCGGATACGGGCCTGGCGCTCCTGATAGTCGGGGTTGTCCTCGTCCATAAAGCGGGCTTCCAGCCCCGCCGGGCTGCAGGGACGGGAAACCAGATACCCCTGCAGGAGCATGGGCCGCAGTTCCTGCAGTACCGTCAGCTCGTCCTCGCTTTCCACCCCTTCGCAGCAGACCCGGATACGGCTGCTGTTGGCCAGCTGGATCATGTTGCTCAGCAGGCGGTAGTTGTAGGCGCTGCGCTGGATGTTGCGGACAAAAATGCCGTCGATCTTGATCTCATCCACTTCCAGCTCTTTCAGACGGCTCAGCCCCGAATACCCGGTGCCGAAGTCGTCCACCGAAATTTCGATACCGCTGAGTTTCCACTGGCGGAAAATCTCATTGATGCGGGCATACTCCACCAGTTCCAGGCTTTCGGTCACTTCCAGGGTCAGGGCGCTGCCGGGCAGGCCGCTTTCGGCCAGGGCCCGGAGCACATCCTGGGCCACACTCTCCTGGTACAGCTGGGCGAAGGAAAGGTTGACGCTGATATGGAAATCCGGGACCCGGGCCCGCCAGATCCGGCACTGGGCCAGGGCCTGGCGCAGCACCCACATTCCCACCTTGCCGATGAGCCCGGACTGTTCCAACAGGGGGATGAATTCCGACGGGGAAACCGCGCCCCGCTGTTCCGACTGGTAGCGCAGCAGGGCTTCGGCGCCGTAAAGGCGGCCGATGCCGGTGTACACCTGAGCCTGATAGGCCAGAGAGAAGCCGCGGAAGTCCTTCTCCACGCTGCGCTTGAGTTCGTCCTTCAGCTCCAGGGCGCTGAGTTCTTTTTCGTAGTCTTCCGCCGAAAAGAAAACGATCTGATCCCGCCCCTGCCGCTTGGCCGAAGCCAGGGTGACTTCGGCATACTGGTACAGGGTCTCGGCGTCGGGGATCTTGTAGGTCAGCAGAGGAACGCACCCGGCCGACAGGGTACAGCAGTCGGCCATGCGCTGCTGCACATAATGAAAGACCTGGGTGGCCTTTTCCTCGTCGGTATGGGGCAGAATGACGCCGTAGCAGTCGCCCACCGTATGGTAGACCCGCTGGCGGCCATAAACAGCCTCCTCAAAGGCGGCACACAGCCTGGCCAGCACCGAGTCGCCGAAGCGGCGGCCGTGCTTGAGGTTGATGGAACGCAGGTTGTCCACGCCGATGACCAGCAGACTGGCGGGGGTCTTTTCCGCCAGATAGATCTCGGCGTCCTGTTTCAGCCGGTTCAGGTCAAAGGTGTCCGGCTGCCGGTACAGGTCCGGGTTGCTGACGGCGATGCGACCAATCATCCAGCGGGGGCTTCCCTCCTCGTCCAGGCTGCATTTGCCGCAGCTCTCCACCCAGACATACTCCCCGGCATGGCCCCGCAGGCGGTAGCTGCCTTCGTAGGTATTGGTCTCGCCGCGGCTCAGGCGGTGGAACTGCATGGACACGATAGGCCGGTCCTGGGGATGCACGATGTCATACAATTCATGGGGGGTACAGGTATCATCCGCCCGGCTTGGCAGAGCGAACCGCTCCCAGGTGTTATGGGAAAAGACCGCATATCTGCGGGCAAAATCATAATAAAAATAGTATTCGTGAGAGCTTTCCCCCAAAAAATTCAGGGCTTCACGCGAATCATTGGATAATTTCAGATCAAAAGCCATGATCTTCCCCCGGGATCCTTTTTATCGATACAGCGCTGTGAATCACGCAGACGGCTGTTTCGTACTAATTTTTATTATACCAGAGGGTACCGGGGTCTGCAAGACGAGCGAGCGGGGGTTGCTGCAGCGGCAAAAAGGCTGGTATAATGAAAAAAAGCAAGGAGAGGAGCGTTCTTATGCCCCGCTATTACCGCATCGGGGAGCTGGCGCGGCTGTACGGTGTCAGCCCCGATCTGCTGCGTTACTACGAACAGCAGAAGCTGCTGTGCCCCCGCCGCACCGAAAACGGATACCGGGCATACAGCATTGAGGATATCTGGCGGCTGAATGTGATTCGGGATCTGCGCACCCTGGATATCCCGGTGGAGACCATCCGCTCCTACCTGGAGGACCACAGCGCCGCCACCACCCGCCAGCTGCTGGAGGATGAACTGCAGCTGCTGGACGCCCGCATCCGCCGGCTGGAAACCCTGCGTGGCACCGTGCGGCGGCGGATGGAGAGCTGCGACCGGGCGTACAGCCTGCCCCTGGGGGAATGCTTTGAGCAGAAGTTCCCGGCGCGCCGGTGCCATGCCCTGCACCAACCCTACCGCACCGACGCCGAGATGGACCCCCTGATCCAACAGCTGCGCCGGTTCGACCCGGATCACCTGTATGTGTGGGGCAACGATGGCATCGGGTCTTTTGTGGACCTGGAAGCCGCCGGGCAGGGGGACTGCCAGCGGTACACCGGGGTGTTCATCCTGCATCCGGAGGGAGAAAGCACCCTGCCCCGGGGTCAGTATCTCTGTCTGGCATACCGGGGGCCCAATGACCAGAACCACACTTTGGTGCCCCGCCTGCTTTCCGAAGCCGCTGCCCGGGGATACCGCCCCCAGGGCCCGCTGCTGGAATTTCTGCTGGCAGATATCCACATTTCCGGCGACGACGCCGACCACGTGACCGAACTGCAATTGCGGGTGCGCCCTGCGGAAAGCTGAAACAAAAAACAAGCCGCTCCCCTGCCGGGAGCGGCTTGTTGTATTGACAGGGTCAGGGCCCTGTGTTCTCAGTTGTTGGTGTACTCGTCGGCCAGCGCCGCCAGGATGCGGGGGCTGGTCTCCCGGGTATCGGTCATGCGGATGGCATTGCGCAGAGGCAGCACCGCACGGGGAGAAACGGAGAGTTCATCGATGCCGATGGCCAGGAAGGTCTCGGTCAGGGTCAGGTCGGCGCCCAGCTCACCGCAGATGCCAACCCAGATGCCGTTCTTGTGGGCGTTGTCGGCCACCATCTTCAGCATGCGCAGGACCGCCGGATGGTGGGGATCATAGAAGCGGCCCAGGTCGTTGTTCTGACGGTCACAGGCCAGGGTGTACTGGGTCAGGTCGTTGGTGCCGACGCTGAAGAAGTCCACTTCCTTGGCCAGGCGGTCGCTGAGCATGACGGCGGCGGGGGTCTCGATCATGATACCCACTTCCACATCGTCACCGTAGGGGATGCCCTCAGCCTTCAGTTCCCGCTTCACGTCCTCGCACTGGCGCTTGGCTTCCCGCACTTCCCACACGTTGGTGACCATGGGGAACATGATGCGCAGCTTGCCGAAAGCGGACGCACGGTACAACGCGCGCAGCTGGGTGTGGAACACTTCCGGCCGGGTCAGGCAGATGCGCAGAGCGCGCATGCCCAGGGCGGGGTTTTCTTCATGAGGCAGGTTGAAGTAGCCGATCTGCTTGTCGGCGCCGATATCCAGGGTACGGATGATAACTTCCTTGCCGTCCATATCGGCCAGGACCTGCTTGTAGGCTTCAAACTGCTGGTCCTCGGTGGGATAATCCTCGCAGTTCAGGTACAGGAATTCGCTGCGGAACAGACCGATGCCGCCGCCGTCGTTCACCTGCACGGCATGCACATCCTCGGGGCTGCCGATGTTGCAGTACACCCGGATGCTCTTGCCGTCCTTGGTGATGTTGGGCTGGCCCTTCAGGGTCTCCAGCAGGCGCTGCAGGCGCAGCTGCTCTTCCCGCTTCTTCAGCAGCTTGTCCCGGGTCATGTCGTCGGGATCAATGACCACGCTGCCGGTGGCGCCGTCGATGATGACCTGGCGGCCTTCATATTCCGGCTTGAGGGCGTCGCCCACACCCACAATGGCGGGGATGCCCATGGTGCGGGCCAGGATGGCGGTGTGGCTGGAACCGGAACCGCCCGCGGTGATAAAGCCCAGGATCTTGGACTTGTCCAGCTGAACGGTCTCGGAGGGTGCCAGATCATCGGCGGCCAGAAGCACCGGCACGTCGGAGGCGATGCCGCCCTGCACCGCGCCGGCCAGGATGGACAAAAGACGGCGGGAAACGTCCTTCACGTCGGCAGCACGAGCCTGCATATAGCTGTCGTCCATAGCCTCGAACATCTCGGCAAACTGCAGGGAGGTATCGGCGATAGCGGCCTCGGCGTTCATCTTTTCGTTGGTGATGCGGTCCTCGATGGCCTCTTCGTAGTCCAGGTCCTCCACCATCATCTGATGGGTCTCAAACAGCATGGCAGCTTCGTCGCCGGCTTCGGCGCGGGCCTTTTCGGCCAGTTCGCCCAGCTGCTCGATGGCGCCGGTCTGGGCGCCCTTGAAACGATGCCATTCAGCGTCGGTATCCTCCACAGTATAGCGGGGAATGGAGGTCTTGACACGGTGATAGAAATACAGCGGGCCGATGCCCACGCCGGACGATACGCCCTTGCCTTGAATACTGATCATTGGCTTTCACCTCGTTCAATGCATAGCACTACGAAAAAAGCGGCCAGCCAGTCGGCTGGCCGCAACGGAGTCGGACAGGAAATTACAGGTTGGTCTTGAAGAAGGCTTCCAGAGCGGGAGCGGCCACGTCTTCGTCGGCACCTTCCACCTGCACGGTGACGGTATCGCCGCACTTGACGCCCATGCCCATGAGGGCCATCAGCTTCAGGGCGTTGACAGACTTATCGCCCTTGGTGATGGTGACGGTGCTCTGATATTTCTTAACTTCCTTGACCAGCAGGCCGGCCGGACGAGCGTGAATGCCAACGGCTTCCTGGATGGTATAAGTGAATTCTTTCATAATTCTTTCCTCCCATACGCTGCTGATGCGGCGTGAATGTGTTGCTTATATAGTACCATGTTCGGGCCTCAACGTCAACCAAAAACGGGAACAAAGTACTACGCTTTTTCGTTCTTTTTATACATAAGTGAAATTTTTGTCAAAATCAGTTGTCCAAAAAGCCGCACCCGTGTCCATAAGAAAGGCCCGGTGCGGCCTCCGGTTTCAGCCCTGGATGAGGCCCAGGCGCAGGAAGGCATTTGCCGTCCACATTCCAGGCGCCTTCAAACTGGTTGGCAGCGCAGGCACCGCCACACAGAAAATCTTTGCGAAAAACCGAAGCCATAAAAGATTACCTCCCGTTTTGGGGTTGATGATGAACCAGGCCGCCGGGGCCTGTTTGGATACAGGGGATGCCGCTTACTTCTTGGCGGGTTCGTCCTTGTACAGCACCCAGGTGAGCACAAAGCCGATGACCGAAGCGATCACGGTGCCGATGAGCACGTAGATCAGGTTCTGGATGCCGGTGTCGCCCACGGTGTCGATGTAGCTGGGCAGGCCGAACAGACCCAGACCGCCCATGGTGTAGCTGCGGGTGCCCATGAAGCCAATGAACGCACCGCCGATGGCACCGCCGATGCAGGAGTAGATGAAGGGCTTCTTCCGGGGCAGGGTGACGCCGTAGATGGCGGGTTCGGTGACGCCGAAGATACCGGAGATGAAGGCGGGCAGGGCGATCTTCTTCAGCTTGTCGTCACGGGTCTTGAGCAGCATGGCCAGGACCACGAAGGTCTGGGCGAAGGAAACGCAGAAGTAGGGGCTGAGGATGAAGTCATAGCCCAGGTTGGAGTAGTTGATGAGAGCCAGAGGAACCAGACCCCAGTGCAGGCCGAAGATGACCAGGACCTGACAGAAGGCACCGATGAGGATCCCGGCGATGAGGCCGCCCACCACGGGGATGCCGTAGATCACGCTGAAGATGGCGGTGAGCAGGTTGCACAGGATGGTAGCGATGGGGCCGATGACCAGGTAGGTCAGGGGGACCATGACGACCAGGGTGACGAAGGGAACCACAAAGAGCTTGATGACGTCAGGCACGACCTTGCGCAGCCACTTTTCCAGCATGGCGCCCAGTGCACAGGCGATGATGATGGGCACGACGGAGCTGGTGTAGCCGGAAGCGGGCATGATGACCGGGATGCCCAGGAAGGTGGTGTAGTAGCTCATCTCAAAGGCAGTGCCGGCAAACAGGGTACCCAGCACCTCGCCGCCGGTGATGTTGACCATAGCGGGGTAGCACAGGGCAATGCCGATGGCCATGCCGATGAACTCGTTCATCTTGAACTTCTTGGCAGCGGTGTAGCCCAGGATGATGGGCAGGAAGTAGAAGAAGCCGTCGCCCACGGCGTACAGCACCTGGTAGGTGCCGCTGCTCTCGGGCAGGATGTTCAGGAAGGAGAACAGGGCCAGCAGGCCCTTGATGATGCCGGTGGCGGCCAGAACGCCCAGGGTGGGCTGGATGACACCGGAGATCATGTCGATGAGGATGCTGACAGGGCTCTTCTTGCCGCCGTCGGAACCGCCGTCGTCCACGGCGTTGCCGTCCTCATCCACGGTGCCGGCGCCCTGGAAATGACCCACTTCCAGCACGGCGTCGTAGACATCGGCCACGTTGTTGCCGATGACCACCTGGTACTGGCCGCCGGACTGCATGACCTTGATGACACCGTCGGTGGATTCCAGCACGTCCTTGTTGGCTTTGGATTCATCTTTCAGCTTGAAGCGCAGCCGGGTGATGCAGTGGGCCACGCTGTTGATGTTGGATTTGCCGCCCACGTTCTGAATAATGATGCGGGCGAGGCCATCGTATTTACTGGGCATAAGACGATTCTCCTTTACTGTCTTGTGTGTCTGTTCGGTCAGTTCGATCCTGACGCGGCCGTTTTGCAGCGTGCAGCCCGCCACCCCGGCCAGCTTGGCCATGGCGTCGGGATCTGCCAGGCTCTCGTCCTTGACAGAGACCGAAAGGCGGTTGCCCCTGCGGGAGGCCCCCACGATGTTGGCCTCGCCGCCCAGCGGCGGCAGGAATTCCCGGGGCAGGCTGCCCGGGGTCTGGTTTGGCTCCATAGTGGTCACCTCTCGTTTTGTAGTGAGCACCGCGTTACCGCGGAAAATGTATATGCACCGCCCTCGCGCGCCGGGCGTAGACATACCAACGTTGAAAACCGGGAATCCCCGGCAAAAAAAGAACCCAAACCACGCCCAGGGGGGCACGCCTGCTGCAGCCACGGGCCGCAAAGGTGCGCGGGGAGTGTTTTGGGTGACGCCCCGCAAACTGTGTGCGGGTAACGATCCTGTTTTGTATGAAGTTCAGGCGTCTTCGCCGGGCTGCTGCTCGGACTTGACGCGGTGGATATGCATGGTCAGGTAGAGTTCCTCTTCCTCGGTACAGGTCCAGCCGTACCGGTCCGCCAGATGCTGGGAGATGCGGCGGGTGCAGGCGTAGATCTCGGGGTACTGGCGCCGCACTGTCAGGAACAGGTCCCGGCTGCCGGCATCGGCGGGCAGGGGCTTGCCCTGCATCATCCGCTGCACCAGATACCGCAGGTGCATGGCAAAGCGGGAATAGTTGAAGCTGTCCCGGTCCAGGGTGATGCCGAAGGAATCCTCCACGATCTCGGTGAGTTCCGAGATGACCTGCGCGCCCTGCATGGTGGCGTGCATGTCGCCGTTTTCGGCCTCGGCGTTGATGATGTGCAGGGTGATGCTCACCGCTTCCTGTTCGGGAAGTTCCACCTGCAGGCGGCGGCGCAGCATGTGCAGGGCGCTGCGGCCCAGCTTGTACTCATTGGGGTACAGATGCTGTATATCGTACGCAAGGGGCGTGCGCAGGGTCATGCCCGCCCGGGTGCGCTCGATGGCAAAATTCAGATGGTCTGCCAGGATGAAGGGAAGATTGGGGTTGAGAGGGCAGTCCAGCTCTTCGTTGGCGTCCTCCGCAATGTCGCCCGCTGCCAACAGGATCTCTTCCGGTATTTCCTGCAGAAGGGAAAAGTATTTGTCGTTCACATCATAGAAGGTACGCTGCACCTTGCTCAAGTCCTGCAGGGTATAGGGGGTGGCGGGAAAGCCGATCCCCTTGCCGAACACGACCATCTCGCGGCCTTTGGCGTCGCGGGCCAGGGCAATATTGTTGTTGATCTTCTTGATGATTTCCATGCGCTCCCACCTGGTCGGAATCTTTGGCTGCAAGCTGTTTCGTCAAAAAAAACAACCCCTAAGGCATACACGCCAGCCGACACACTTCAAGTTGGGTCGCTGAGCACAAGTAATGCCTCGGAGGTGAGTAACAATCTTGTTCTGTATTTGTGATACCTGTTTATTCAAAATTTGTCCATAACTTTTTTGAACAAATTTGATAATCCCAATTTGTTCAATTTGTGCAAGAGGTTTTCAGCAGGGTCCGGATGGTATCCTCCGGCCGGGGAGTATGGCGGGGATAGCGGGCCCGCAGTTCAGCGGCGGCAGTCTCCATGATATAAGGCTGGCCCACCAGGTCCAGCATGGCCACATCATTGTAGTTATCCCCGAAGGCCATCACATCGGCGGGGTCGATGCCCAGCACGTCGCACAGGCGGCGCACACCGATTCCCTTGTTGGCCAGGGTGGTGTCGATCCAGTAGGGCCCCGCCACCGCGGCGTTGGCCTGGGTCCATTTGGGCACAAAGCGGTCCACAAACTCCCCTACCCCGCCGGGCAGATACACGCTGACCTTGATGATGTCCTCCGGGATCTGGGCGGGGTCGGTGATGACGGTATGGTTGTTGCCGATCTGGTGGATGCGGTCGTGCATGCCGATGCCCCGTTCCATGAGGTAGCTCATGTTCTCGCCGGAGAGCATGACTTCTCCCCTGCCGTCGGAACCGTTCCACATATCCCAGGCAATGGCTTCGGCCAGGTCCCGGGGCATGGGGGTCTTGGCGATCACAGCCCCTTCCCGGTAGACCACCGCACCGTTTTCACACAGGAACACACAGTGCTCCGCCACCGGGGCAAAGAGCTTGCGCAGGCTGGTATACTGCCGTCCGCTGGCGGGGCAGAACAGGATCCCCCGCCGGGCCAGCGCCCGGATCTGGTCGAATATCTCGCCGCTCAGTTCGCTGCGGCCATACTGCAGCAGCGTACCGTCCAGGTCGCTGCAGATCATCTTCACTGCCATGGATCTACTCTCCCTTTTCCTGCCCGTTCGCCCGGGCGTGCCGCCGGGCCAGGGCCCGGTATTCCTCTACGTTGTGCGCCAGTTCCGCCGCCTGCTCTTCGGTCACGGTGCCCCGCACCTTGCCGGGCACCCCCATGACCACGCTGCGGGGCGGAATGACGGAGTTTTCGGTGACCAGGGCCCCCGCCGCCACCAGGCAGCCTTTCCCCAGCACCGCGCCGTTCAGGATGGTGGCATGCATGCCGATGAGACAGTCGTCCCCCACGGTGCAGCCGTGGACCACCGCACTGTGGCCGATGCTCACCCGCGCCCCGATGGTCACATCCAGGCCGGTTCCGGTGTGCAGCACGGCGTTGTCCTGCACGTTGGTGTCCCGCCCGATGCGGATGCGGCCGCTGTCTGCCCGCAGCACAGCACCGTACCAGACGCTGCTGCCCTCTTCCAGGGCAACATCTCCCGCCAGGGTGGCGTTGGGCGCCACAAAAGCCGCCCCCTCATTGCGGGGCGCGCGGCCGTCAACAGCGATCATGGGCATGGTATCCCCCTCCTTTTCCGCTCTCTATGATACAATACCCGGCCATCCGCTGTAAAGCGTCCGTGACCGGGGACAAACAAAAGCAGCCCCGCCGGGGCGGGGCTGCGGCAGCGCTTACAGGACCTTGGACAGGAAGGTCTTGAGACGCTCGTTTTCGATATTGCTGAAGAACTCCTGCGGCGGCTTGTCCACCTTGACGGTGCCTTCGTCGATGAAGATGACGCGGTTGGCCACTTCCCGTGCGAAGCCCATCTCGTGGGTGACCACCACCATGGTCATGCCGCCCCGGGCCAGTTCCTTCATCAGTTCCAGAACCTCGCCCACCATCTCGGGGTCCAGGGCGCTGGTGGGTTCGTCGAAGAGCAGCACTTCCGGGTTCATGGCCAGGGCACGCACAATGGCGATGCGCTGTTTCTGGCCGCCGGAAAGCATGTTGGGATAAGCGTCGGCCTTGTCCGCCAGACCGATGCGTTCCAGCAGTTCCATGGCCTTGGCGTCGGCGGTCTTCTGGTCCATCAGCTTCAGATGCACCGGGGCCAAGGTGATGTTCTTCTTCACCGTCAGATGGGGGAAGAGGTTGAAATGCTGGAACACCATGCCCATCTTGGCACGCATGGCGTCGATGTCCTTCTCGGTGACTTCCTTGCCGTCCAGCAGGACGGTGCCGTCGTCCGGCTCTTCCAGCCGGTTCAGGCAGCGCAGGAAGGTGGACTTGCCGCAGCCGGAAGGCCCGACCAGCACCACCACGTCGCCCTTGTTGATGGTCAGGTCCACGCCCTTGAGGACTTCCAGACCTTCATAATTTTTCTTCAGACCTTTAACGACGATCACTCTGCGCCAGCCTCCTTTCAAACTTGCCCAACAGCCAGGTAAAGATCATGACCAGCACCAGATAGATGGCCGCCGTGCCCAGCAGGGGGAACATGGACTCGTAGGTGCGGTTCATAACGCCCTGGGCAGCATACAGCAGTTCCTTGCCGCCGATGACGGTGATGAGCGAAGTATCCTTGAGCAGGATGATGAACTCGTTGCCCAAGGCCGGCAGCACCGAACGGATGGCCTGGGGAATGACGATCTTGATCATGGTGGTGATGTAGTTCAAACCCAGGCTGCGGCCGGCTTCCATCTGGCCGGGGTCCACGGCCATCAGGCCGCCGCGGATGATCTCGGACACATAAGCGCCGGAGTTGATGCCCAGGGTGAGGGCGCCCACCATGGTGAAGTTGCGGCTGGAAGCAAAGATGACCATGCCCATGATGAGCAGCTGCACCATCATGGGGGTGCCGCGGATGACGGTCACGTAGATCTTGAAGATGAAATCCACAACCCCCAGCACCGGGTTGCGGTGTTTGGGGCGCTGCTGGTCATGGGCCACACGGACCAGCGCCACCACGCCGCCCAGGACAACGCCGATGGCCAATGCGATGGCAGTGACCAGAAGAGTGGTCCCCACACCTTCGATGTACTGCAGCCAGCGGTCATTTTCCAGGAAAGCCTGGTAGAATTTTACGAATGTCTGCTGCCAGAGGGATACCTCTTCCCCGCTTTTCATCAAAGCAGACCAGACTTCGTACTGTTGGGCCATAGATGCCATACAGCGTAACCACCTTTCGTACACAATCACAAAAGAGGCGGCCCGGCAAAAGGGCCGCCCCAGAGCGCAGATGCGCCCATGTTCGCAAGAAATTCAGGAATTATTCAGCGCTGATGTACTTGGCAACGATCTCATCCACGGTGCCGTCGGCAGTCAGTTCAGCCAGGGCAGCGTTGATGGCATCCAGCAGCGCGGTGTTTTCCTTGTTGACGCCGATGGCGTAGTCTTCATTGGCGTACTCAGTGTCCAGGATCTTCAGGCCGGCGTTGGCAGCCACAAATTCCTGAGCGGGAGCGTTGTCGATAACAACGCAGTCGACCTGGCCGTTCATCAGAGCCTGCACAGCGGTCAGACCGTTGTCGTAAGCAACAACATTCGCTTCGCCGAAGTCGTCGGAGCAGTAGATGTTGCCGGTGGTGCCGCGCTGGGTGCCGATGAGCTTGCCTTCCATGTCGTCGATGGAAGCAATGTCGGAATCCTCGGGCACGATAACGGACTGGATGCCGTTGGCGTAGGAATCAGAGAAGTTCATGACCAGCAGACGGTCGTCGGTCACGGTGACACCGGCCATGACGATGTCGCTCTTGCCCTGCTGCACAGCCAGCAGCGCGGCGTCGAAGTCCATGTCGTCGATCTGCAGTTCCAGGCCCAGCTTTTCGGCAATGGCGCCGGCGATCTCCACGTCGATGCCCTCGAACTCACCGCTGTCGGTGGTCATTTCGTAGGGAGGGAAGGCAGCGTTGGTGGACATGGTCAGCACGCCTTCGGTAACGGTGGTGAACTCGCCGGAAGCAGCGGCTTCAGGGGTAGCCTCGATGGTTTCCTCAGTGGTTTCCTCGGTAGAAGAAGCCTCGGAGGCGGTGGACTCGCTGGTGGAAGCGGTGCTCTCGGAAGAAGCGCCGCAGGCGGTCACGCTGAGCACCATACCGGCGGCCAGCAGAATGGAAAGAAGCTTTTTCATGTGTATTACCCTCTTTTTTATACAGTGTTCTGTTCTTTTCTCCCTCTTTTCCGGCGGTGATGCACCGTCGGGATACCCCTTAGTATAGTGTTGTATTTATTCATTGTCAATGTATAAATATTACATGTTCATATTTTCGTCAGTTCGTTCAAATCCCCTCGGAGCTACCAGCAGGTTTTTGGGCAGTTTGGGCAGGCAAAAAGGCCCGTTCCCCTGCCCCGGGCGGGCGCAAGGGAACGGGCGCTGCTTTTCTTTTTTTCGCAGAAACGTCAAACCGGGGCGGTCTCTTCCCGGGTATTCAGCCGATACCCGATCTTATACACGGTCTGGATCTCTTTTTCCAGGCCCAGTTTGCGGCGCAGGCGCTGGATATGTACATCCACCGTGCGGGTGGCCCCCTGGTAACCGTAGCCCCAGGCGATCTCCAGCAGCTTGTTGCGGCTGAGGGCCAGATTGCGGTTGATGACCAGGGTCTCCAGCAGCGAATATTCCTGAGGGGTCAGGGCCACCGCCCGGCCGCCCCGCAGCACCTGCCGCCCGGCCATGTCCACTTCGATATCATGGAAATGGAATTCCCGTCCGGCGCGGGTATTCTGCCCCAGCACCTGCTGTACCATGCCCATGAGTTCCATGACCTCAAAGGGCTTGACCAGGCAGCGGCGGCGCAGGTCCGCCGGGCAGACGGCCATCTCCCCTTCGGTCACCAGAAAAACCACCGGGCAGCGGTCTTCCCACACCCGGGCACTTTCAAAACCGCCGGCGCCGGGCAGAGAAAGGTCCAGCAGCATCAGATCATACACATTCCGGCGGGTCAGGTCGGCGGCCTGCCGGGCATTGTCCGCCTGGTCGCACCGATGCCCCACCAGGCGCAGATTTACCGCCATGCGCTGTGCGATGGCGCGTTCGTTTTCAGCAATCAGGATCTTTGCCATACTTCAACAGCCTTCTTTACACACAAATTTCCGCAAATTCCCCACATACCCCTGCGGGCAGCGCATCACGCTTTGTCTTTCCCGCTTATACTATATAACGAGTCATGTATCGAAGATGTTACAGACTTGTCGATTTTTTTTGCGTTCCTTCCTTTTTTGCGCAAAATTTGTGTGTTTCAGGTTGTTTTTGTCTGTTTTTCTCATGGTATAATGTGGAAAACACACAGCGGCCACGGCGCGCTGAACAGGGAGGTCTTTTGCAGATGGAACAGGTACGGATGGCATTGATCGGCTTCGGTGGTATGGGCAGCAAATACGCAGCCATGATCCGGAACGGCCAGATCGACGGCATGGTGCTGGCGGGGGTCTGCTGCCGCAACGCCCCGGGGCAGAAGGTCCTGCGGGAGGAATACCCCGGCGTGGCCATTTACCGGGATGTGGAAGATACCCTGGCCCACGCCGCCGAATTCGACGCGGCGCTGATCGTAACGCCCCACACCAGCCATGTGGAGATTGCCCGGCAGATGGTGGCAGCAGGCAAACACATCCTGTTGGACAAGCCCGCCGGGGTGTATGCCCGGCAGGTGCGGGAACTGACCGAACAGGCGGAAAAGGCCGGAGTAAGTTTCGGCATGATGTTCAACAACCGGGCCAACCCGGCCTTTGGCAAAGCCCGGGAACTGCTGCAAAGCGGAGCCATCGGCACCCCGGTGCGGGCGGTGTGGGTGTGCAACACCTGGTTCCGCACCCCGGCCTATCATAAGTCCGCCCCCTGGCGCAGCAGCTGGAACGGGGAATGCGGCGGGCTGCTCATCAACCAGAGCCAGCATTATCTGGATCTGTGGCTTTGGCTGCTGGGCATGCCGGACAAGGTATATACTGACCTTTCCTTCGGGCGGTATGTTCCCATCACGGTGGACGACGCGGTGGACATGCAGCTGCTGTATGACAATGGCCTGCACGGCACCTTTATCAGTTCCACCGGCGAAGCCCCCGGGGTGAACCGGCTGGAGATCTGGGGCGACAAGGGGCGGCTGTGCGTGGAGGATACCGCCCGGGTGTTCCTGGACGAAAATGAGGTATCCACCACCCGCTTTGCCGCGGAAAACACCCAGGTATACGGAGACCTGCCCCACCACTGCCGCGGGATCCCGGTGGAACCCAACCCGGAGATGTACCAGACGATACTGCGGAATTTCTGTGACCACCTGCGCAAAGGCACTCCCATGATCGCCGACGGCACTGACGGGCTGCGGGCGGTGGAACTGACCAACGGAGCCTATGTATCCGCCTGGCTGGAGCGCAAGGTCCAACTGCCGGTGGAAGACGGCGTGTTCGAAGAGCTGCTGCACAAAAAGATGGAAGAAGAACAGAGCGGATTCCTGCACTGAGCAGGACCCTCCCCCAAAGAAAAACGCCGCCCCGGCCGGGGCGGCGTTTTGGTTTGCATATCAGGTTCAGGCCAGGGTATCGGGATCCTTGGCCACAAAGACCAGGGCGGCGCAGCCCGGTCCGATGTGGGTGCCGATGGCAGCGCCCAGGCGGGCCACACGGCCGCCGGTCAGGTGCAGGTTTTCGTGCATATACCGATGGATGGGGGCGGTGATAGTCTTCTGGTCGGAATAGAGCAGCACGTAGCCGTAGCGCTCATCCACGCCGCCCAGCTTGTCGATCTGCTTGAACAGGGCCACCATGGCGCCGGGACGGCCGCGGGCGGTATCAGCCAGTTTGATCTCGCCGTCAATGACAGACAGCACCGGCTTGATGCCCAGCGCGCCGCCCACCAGGGCCACGGCAGCGGGCAGACGGCCGCCCTTGTGCAGGTGCTTCAGGCTGTCCACGATACCCAGGATACGGATGCGGCCTTTCAGCTTTTCCAGCGCGTCGGCGATCTCGTCCAGGGTCTTGCCCTCTTCCCGCAGGCGCAGGGCTTCCCGGATGAGGATGGCTTCGCCCTGGGAGGCAGTGCGGGAATCCACGAAGCGGACGTTCTCGAATTCGCAGGTCTCGGCGGCCAGGCGGGCGCACTGATAGGTGCCCGACAGGTTGGAGGAGATCAGCACCGCCAGGACTTCGTCCCCGGCAGCAGCCGCTTCCTCAAAGATCTGGATAAAGGTATCCGGCGAAGGCTGGCTGGTACGGGGCAGCTTGGATTCAGTGGTCAGACGGGCGTAATATTCATCTCCGGTCATGTCCACACCGTCCAGGATGGTCTCACCGTCGGCAAACAGCACATGCAGGGGCACGACGGACACGCCGGGGCACTGGGCCTCGGCATGGGTCAGGTCAGCGGCAGAGTCGGTCAGAATGCGGATCATACAGCAAGCCTCATTTCTCGGCGCAACCGTGCAGACTGGGAAAGGTCGTCCGTTTGTTTTTTCTTATTGTACCATACTTTTGCGGGATGTCAAAAATTGAACCCCTGTACAGAGATCAGTCCCGCCAGGTCAGCACCGAGAAGAGGTTCACCGCGCTGGAGCACAGGATCATGATGCCCACCAGCCGCATGACCATGGCGGCGGAAGCCCCCGGTGCAAACAGGGCATACAGCCCCAGCAGCACGCAGACCACGCCCACGGCCAGAGGGATCCACCACAGGCTGTCCCCCCAGGCACGGCGGGCCATGGCGGCCTGGATGTTGCTCAGGCCGGTGACCAGCAGGAACACACAGACGATGGTGCCCACCAGCGCCACCAGCGTGCCGGGGCTGAGGATGAAGAAAAGGCCGATGACCACAGCGCCCACGCTGATGGGCAGCAGCGGGCTGGAGATGAAGGTAGCCCGCTGAAAAGCCAGAGAATTGACCACACCGCAGCCTCCGGCCAGCAGGATCAGCCAGCCGATCAGGCTGCACAGGGCGGCGGTGGCGTTCCAGGGACGGGCGATGAGGAACAGGCCCAGCACAACGCCGGCCACAGGCATGATCAGACGGTCCCATTGCAGATGTTTCATGGCAGATTGCCTCCTTTTTTATCCCGCGGCCACGGCGGCCGACGGGTCACTTCTTTTCGGTGCCGGGTTTCAGGACTGGGTATCCTCCCGGCGGCGCAGGCGGGGCGCCGTGCCGGAAACCGGGTCCAGGCCCAGCAGGTCGGCGGCTTCGGTGGGTTCCAGCTGCTGCACCGATTCCAGCTTGCGGGTGATGGCCCGGCTGCGGGTGCCGATGAGTTCTTCCAGATCATTACCGGTCTGGTTCAGATGCCGCTGCATGGCCTGCAGACCGGCGCCGAACTTTTCAAACTCCGTCTTGACCGCCGCCAGCACCTGCCAGACTTCGCCGGAGCGCTTCTGGATGGCCAGGGTGCGGAAGCCCATCTGCAGCGCGTTGAGCAGGGCCGCCATGGTGGAGGGGCCCGCCACGCTGATCTGGAATTCCCGCTGCAAGGTCTCGGTCATACCGGAGGAGACCACCTCGGCGTACAGCCCCTCAAAGGGCAGGAAGAGCACGCCGAAAGCGGTGGTGTAGGGAACCTCGATGTACTTGTCGTGGATGTCCTTGGCTTCCTGGCGCAGCACCGCATCCAGCTGCTTGCGGGCAGCGGCCACAGCGGCGGCATCCCCGGAATCCCGGGCCTGTACCAGTTTGGCGTAGCTGTCGCCGGGGAACTTGGCGTCAATAGGCATCCAGACGGTGCCCCCCTGCCCCGGCAGCTTCACCGCAAATTCCACACGGTTGGCGCTTCCCGGCACGGTGGCCACGTTTTCGGCATACTGGCCGGGGGCCAGAATCTCCTGCAAAATGGCCCCCAGCTGCACTTCGCCCAGCATGCCCCGGGTCTTGACGCCGGAAAGCACCCGTTTCAGCCCGCCCACGTCGGCGGCCAGTGTCTGCATCTCGCCCAGGCCCTTGTACACCTGTTCCAGCTGGGCGCTGACGGTGCGGAAGGAATCGGAAATGCGCTTTTGCAGGGTATCCTGCAGTTTTTCATCCACCGTGCCCCGGATCTCGTCCAGTTTGCGGTTGTTGTCTGCCCGGATGGTGTTCAGCCCCTGGACCAGAGCGCCCCGCATACCGTCCAGACGGGCGGCGTTGGAGTCCTCCAGCCCTTTCAGGCGGTTTTCCAGCAGGGCCAGCTGGGCGGCGGTGGCGTCACCGGCGGCCTTCTGGCGGGCGGCACCGGCCCGGTCGATGGCTTCCAGCCGGGCGGTGGCGGCAGCGCTGCTCTGGCGCTGGCTTTCGGCCAGAACGGCCCCCAGGTCCCGCACGGCGGCCTGGGTGGAGCGGGCGGTCTCCGCCTGGGTGGTGCGCAGCTGGTCGGCCAGCAGGTCGGTCTCGGATTCGATCACTTTTTGCAGGGTGCGGGCCAGCTGGCCGTCGTCCCCTTCTTCCCTGTTGCGGCGCAGGGTGAGCACCAGTACCGCTGCCAGCAGCACATCGCCCACCAGGGCCAGCACCAGCAGCAGATAGATCAGCGGTTCCATGTGTGTTGTATCTCCTTGTATTTGATGGGTCCAGTATACCACATGCCGCCAGACGTTACAACCATTCGTTGTTTTGTTTTTGCGGTGTTTGCCGCCCTGTCAGTGCAGACCCAGGCAGAAGATGACCCCGAAGCCCATGGCCACAAACAGCACGCCCAGGATCTCGGCTTCGGCGCTGCGGCGTTCCACCACCGTGGGGGTGGCGGGGTTATACCAGATCTCGATGACCGAGCCCACCCGGTTGGGGCGCTCGAACCAGAAGGAGTCGTTGGTGGCGGCGGTGTGGCGGATGCCGTCGGGAGAGGTAAACTCCACCACATAGCAGTATCCCCCGCTGCGCTTGCGCCCGGCCACGCCCTGGCGGCGGCATTCCAGTATGCGGGCGGGCAGGCGCATGCCCCCGCGCACCGTGCGGTATTTTTCCCACAGGCAAGCGGCGCCCAGGGCAATGAACACCGCGCCCAGCACACAGTAAACAAGATTCAGGATGGTCATGGCGGCACCTCCGTCAGTTCCGGGCAAAGCTGCCTTCCAGCGCCAGATACTGGTCGAACAGCATACGGCTGACCCGCCCGCCGTACACGAAGGCGGGATGATCGTTGACTTCCAGCTTGTTGGCAAAGTTCTTGCACATGAGCACCACCACGTAATCACCGTAGGGGGTGTGCACCAGGCCGCCGTCGTTGCGGCAGGCATCCATGCTGCCGCTCTTGCTGGCGGTGTAGATCAGGTCCGGGTCAGCGCCGGATTCCTCAGCGTCGGTATAGTAGGGAGGCAGGTTGCCCGCCAGCATGGTGTTGTAGTGCTGCTGACGCAGGATAGTGCGCATGGCATCGCTGGCAGCGGGGCTGACCAGTTTTCCCTTGGCCAGCAGGGCGAAGAAATGGCCCATATCCCGGGGGGTGATGGTGCCCAGGGGTTCGCCCCAGTTGTCCGAAGCAAGGCGGCGGTGAAGGGTGGTGGAATCACAACCGATGGAACGGATGAAGGCGTTGATGGTGTCCAGCCCCAGGTAATCGATGAGCATGTTGGTGGCGATGTTGTCGCTGCAGATGATCATGAGGGTGGCGGCGTCGGCGGCCCGCAGCCTGGCTCCGGTGCCCAGGGCGCGGATCATGCCGGAACCGTCCACGAAATGCTTCTGCTCGTAGGTCAGTTCTTCGTCCAGGCAGGCTTTGCCCTTTTCCGCCTGGTCGTACAGGCAGCCCAGCACAAAGATCTTGATGGTGGAGGCGGACTCAAAGGCTTCGTCGGCGCCCCGTTCCACCACATGGCCCCGCAGGTCGTCGGCATAGACACACATGGTGGCGTCCAGACCGCAGAGTTCGGCGGCGATGCGTTTTTCCAGCGTGAGTGAAGGATGCGGCATATAGTTCTCCTTTATGAATCAGAGGTTTTCGGCAAAGAAGCGGGCGGCGTTGCCCCAGAAGATCTTTTCCACCTGGGTCTCGGTGAGACCGGCCTTGCACAGGCCTTCGGCCAGGCGGGGCATATCCTGGGCACCGGCGATCTCCAGTTCTCCGCCGATACCGTCAAAGTCGCTGCCAAGGGCCAGGGCATCCTCCCCGGCCAGGTCCATGATGTACCGGGCATGGCGGGCCATATCGGTCACCCGGCTTGTCAGGTGATGGCGGTCGGTGCCCTCGTCCAGGAAGGCGGGGCAGAAGTTCAGCCCGATAAGGCAGCCCTTCTCCCCCATGGCCCGCAGCAGGTCGTCGGGCAGGTTGCGCACATGGGGGCAGCAGGCCCGGGCATTGGAATGGCTGGCAGCAAAGGGGCGGGTGGAGTATTGCAGCACATCCCGGATGCCCGCGTCAGACAGATGGGCCACGTCCACGATCATGTGCAGACGTTCCATCTCCCCGACAAACTCCACCCCCCGGTCGGTCAGCCCGCCGGTGGTGTTGGGGGCCACCGGCCAGGTGTCCTCGTTGTAGTCAGGGCCCACGTTGGGCTCGGCCAGCTCGTTTTTGTGGTTCCAGGTCAGGGTCATCATCCGCACGCCCAGCCGGTAGAAATCCCGCAGGATGGCCGGGTCACCGTGGCAGGTGCCCCCTTCCTCCACCGTGAGCATGGCGCCGATGCGGCGGTCGTTTTCCAGGTTTTTCACGTCCTGGCCGGTGCGCACCCAGACCAGGTCGTCGGGGTACTGGGCCAGCAGGGTGTGGAAGATGTCCATCTCCTGCAAGGCGGTGTGCATGGGGTCTTCCGGCGCGGCCAGGTCCACAAAGCAGGCAAAGCACTGCATACCGTAGCCGGACTGCTTCAGCCGCTGCAGGTCGATCATCAGGTCGTTGTGTTCAAAGCTCTTGGGGGTACCGCTCAGCTGGGCGTTGCGCAGTTCCGAGAGTGTATCGCAGTGCAGGTCCCAGACTTTCACGGTTTACACCCCCTCAAACCCGGGCACGCCGGTAATGCCGATACCCGGGGTCTCGTTCATGAGGATGCGTGGGCCTTCGTACACGGGGCCGCCGGTGTAGGGGTCCACGCTGCACAGGCTGGGGCCGTCCAGGTCGATGCGGGTGATGACCGACCGGGCCGCCGCCAGGTGGGCCGCTGCCGAGACCGCCAGCTTGCTTTCCAGCATGCAGCCCATCATGCATTCCACACCGTAGACTTCCGCCGCAGAGCAGATCTTCAGCGCCTGCCAGATGCCGCCGGTCTTCATCAGCTTGATGTTGATCATGTCGGCGGCGTGACGCTGGAGGATTTGGAAGGCATCCGCCGGGGAAAAGACGCTCTCATCCGCCAGGATGGGGGTGGTCACCCGCCGGGTGATGTATTCCAGGCCGTCGATGTCGTGGGCGGGCACCGGCTGTTCCACCAGTTCCGGCTCCACACCGGCGTCCTCCAGGGCGGTGATGATGCGCACCGCCTGTTTGGCAGTCCAGCCCTGGTTGGCGTCCACCCGCAGGGCAACTTCGGGGCCCACCGCTTCCCGGATGGTTTTCAGACGGGGGATGTCGGCCAAGCCTTCCTTGCCCACCTTGATCTTCAGCACCTTGAAGCCCTCTTCCACGGCGGCCCTGGCATCGGCCACCATGACCGGCACCGGGTTCACCGAGATGGTCAGGTCGGTCTCGATGGTATTGCGGGCGCCGCCCAGCACCTTGTACAGGGGTTTGCCGCAGCTCTGGGCAAACAGATCATAGAGGGCCATGTCCACGGCGGCCTTGGCGCTGGTGTTGCGCACCAGGCAGCGGTCCAGTTTGGTCATGACCGCGTCCAGGTCCTCCACCTCCATGCCCTGCAGGGCGGGAGCGATGAATTCCTCCACAGCGGTGTGCAGGGAACCCAGGGTCTCGCCGGTGATGACGGCGGTGGGGGGCGCTTCGCCATGGCCCACGGCCCCGGTGTCGGTCTCCACACGGACCAGAAGATCATGGACGCAGTCCACCGTACGCAGGGCCGTCTTGAAAGGGGTGCGCAGGGGGATGTGACATTCGGTGGTGGTGATGTTGGTGATTTTCATAGGATGCACCTGCTTTTATTGTATAGGATGGGGCCGGGGTGTTCCCTCAGCCCAGAAGGTCGGCAAATTCGGAAAGGGCGTGGCAGACGGTGCCGTCGTACCCTACGGTGGTGGTAGCCGCCGCCAGGGCGTTGAGTACCGCTTCCTCGGCGGCTTCGGCAGCAGCCAGGAAGAGAGGGTCCATCTTGTCCTCGTTGAAGATGGCGTGGGTGGCGATCTGAGCATCGTCCTCCCGATTGATGTCGTGGGCGGTGGTAAAACCGATGGCGATATCCCCGCTGCCGTGGCCCCAGTAGCTGCCCACCCGGGCCAAGCCCACGGCACTGCGGCGGCAGACCCGGCCCAGCTGGCGGCTGGACAGGGGCAGGTCGGTGGCCAGCACCAGGATGCAGCTGCCCTTGTCTTCCGGCCGGGGCCAGCCCTGGATGTGTTCCCGGATTTTCTCACCCGGGCGGCGGCCCAGGATGTTCAGTTCGGACAACTGGCCGTGGTTGCACAGGGCCAGCACCCCGATGCAGAACTCCCGCCCGGCCACCGTGAGCATGCGGCTGGCGGAACCGATGCCGCCCTTGAGTTCGTGGCAGATCATGCCGGTGCCCGCGCCCACACAGCCCTGTTCAAAGTCGGGGGAAGCAGTCTCGATGGCATGGAAAACCTCCCGGCGGCCGATGACCCGGTCGGTGATATCGTTGAGGGTGGAATCGTTGCACTCCCCCACTACCGGGTTGAAGCTGCGCAGCTTGTCCCCTTTGGCGGCACAGGCGTCGGCGGTGTACTGCACCAGGGCGTCGTACACAAGACCCACGTTCAGGGTGTTGGTGAGGGCGATGGGGCTTTCCAGCTGGCCCAGTTCCTGGATCTGCACCAGCCCCGCCGTCTTGCCGAAACCGTTGATCACATGGGCGGCGGCGGTGCAGCGGTGGGTGTACACATCTTCCCGGGGAAGGATGACGGTGACACCGGTGCGGTGGGAACCGGTATTGACGGTGGTATGCCCCACCCGCACGCCGGGCACGTCGGTGATGGCGTTGCGGGGGCCGGCGGGCAGGTGCCCGGGCACAAGACCGTAGTCTCGGATGGTGGGCATGGATGCACTTCCTTTCAAAAGGAGGATATGATAGAATAAGGAAAAATCACAAGTCCCGGCCCCGCCGGGCGGGGAGGAACCATGACCGAAATTTTGCTGAACGTGCCTCAGATTTTGCAGAACCCGGAACTGCCCAACGGGTGCGAGATCACCAGCTGCTGCGAAGTGCTGCGGTATCTGGGTTTCGATGCCGACAAGTGCGACCTGGCGGACAACTATCTGCCCCGCAGCAAACAGTGGTATGGCGCCGACCCGGACGCGGTATACATGGGTGACCCCCACAAGAACGACGGCACCCCCGAGGAGGGCTACTACTGCTTTGCGGGGCCCATCGTCCAGGCGGCCAACACCTACCTGGCCCGCCACGGCGGCGGATACACCGCCCGGGACCTGACCGGGGCGGAGGAAGCCGACCTGGTGGCCCAGCTGGAGAAAGGGCGGCCGGTGGTTTTCTGGGCGTCGCTGCATTTTGAGGACATCCGCTTTGCGGAGGTGGAGCCCTATCCCCTGCCCGGCGGCGGGGTGCACAAGGTGTTCCACACCCTGCACTGCATGGTGCTGTGCGGGGCCAGCGACACCCACTTTACGGTGGCCGACCCGCTGGACTTCAACTGCACCGTGCCCCGGGACCGCTTCATGCGCGTCTACCGCCAGCTGGGCAGCCGGGCGGTGGTGCTGGTGAAGGACGGCGAAGAGCTGTAAATCATTCCGGATGAAGGAACCAAAGAAGTACGGTCTGAAGGCTGCACGTTGACAATATCATACCCCGCCTGCCGTAAAACTGCAAGGTTTTTACGGCGGGCGGGGTATTGTTATTGTATGGGGTTTGTCAGAAGGCGGGTCACAGGGGCAGGAACTGCAGGAGGATGCCGCAGACCGAGCCGCCGGCCCACAGGATGCCGGTCATGAAGAGGTTCTGTTTCCAGCTGGGGTTGACACGCCACAGCACGGCCAGGCCGATACCCGCCCCGGCGCAGAGCCCGGCGAACAGGCTGCCGAAGGTGATGGCCCCCTGGGCATACAGCTGGGCCAGCAGCACGCTGGCGGCACAGTTGGGGATCAGCCCCACCAGGGCGGCGGCCATGGGCTGGAAGATACCCATGCCGGTGAGGAAGGAGGTGATGGTCTCTTCCCCGATGAGTTCAAAGGCCAGCCCGATGAGGAAGTTGAACAACAGGATGAAGATGAAGATCTCCACCGTGTGGCGCAGAGCCGCCAGCCAGATACCGCTGTGCTCCTCGTGCTCTTCGTGGCAGTCGATGTCGTCGGCATGGCCGGCATAACCGCCGTACAGTCCGGCGGGCAGCACCTTGCGCAGGGGCACGTCCAGCAGGAAGCCTCCCACCACACCGGCCACTACCTTGCCGATGATCAGCAGGGGCAGTGCGCCCCACATTCCGGGTTCAGCGGCCAGCAGAGGGATGGCCTCGTCGCTGGTGGCCACAAAGACAGCCAGCAGCGCGCCGGGGGTGATGACCCGGCTGGCGTACAGGTTGGCGGCCAGGGCGGAAAAGCCGCACTGGGGCACGCAGCCCAGGGCCGCACCGGGCACAAAGCCCCAGCGTCCGCCGCCGGCCAGCGCCAGCTCGATGCGTTCGCCGTGGTGGCGTTCCAGCCATTCAATGAGCAGATACGCCAGAAACAGGAAGGGCAGCATCTTGATGCTGTCTTCAAAGGCATGCTCGATGGAGTGCAGAATGATGTGTTCCATGTGTGTTCCTTTTTTGGTTGCGGGGTAGAATGCGGAAGAGTGGAAAACGGCGTTGAACGGCGACGCCGTGACGGAAGGGGCATACCCGGCGACCCGGGCACAAAAAGCCAGGGGCGGGGTCCCGTCCCTGGATGAGGAAAAGCAGATTCAGCTTTCGGCCTCGAACCGGCGCAGCATACGCACAGCCCAGCGGACTTTTTCCGCCGGGATGCGGGTGCGGAAACGCTCCATGCTGCGGGCGGAGAAAGGCACCGTATCGGTGAAGGAGTCAAAGCCCAGGAAATACTGCAGGTAGGGGCTTTCCCGGATGAGGGCCACGGTCTCCCGGTCGGACACGCCGCAGGCGGCCCGGACGATCAGGCAGCCAAAGGCCACCCGGGCGGGAACCGCCACCTTGCCCACATGGCCGAAATGGCCGCTGTATTCTTTTTCAAAGGCATCCCAATCAATGGCTTCGGCCAGGCGGACCCAGCGGTTGCGCTCGGCCAGTTCGCCGTGATAGGGCGGCAGATAGTCGTAAATGCTCATCTGCTGTTCGCTGGTGCGGTACAAGGCGATGCCTCCTTTTGTTTTAATAACGCTGCAGCATGGGGAAGATCAGGGCCATGACCGCCCAGGCCGCCTGGTACAGCACCAGGGCGGGCAGCGGCAGGGCCGCAATGCCCCCCGCCAGGACCATGATGACGGCCAGCACGCAGGAGAGCAGCACCGACACCGACAGGATCATGGCGGCTTTGCGCTCGCCCTCGGCGGCGCCGGCGGCGGCTTCCAGGCCGCCTACATAGCTGACGAAGCTGCCCAGATGCAGCATGTTGCCCTCGCTTTCGGGCAGCCAGGCGGTGGCGGGTTCCAGCGCCTTGCGGGCGGCGGCATCCAGCACACGCACCGTGCCGGTGGGCAGGGTGTAGGCGGCTTCCAGCAGGGATTCGTCACAGTTGAAATCGTCCCGGTCCACGATCAGGGACATGCCGGTGCGGCGCAGGCTGTCCAGCACGGCGGCGGTATCGGTATCTGCCTGATAGGCCACCTGGAACATACTGAACAGCTTGCCGGACACGGCCAGGTAAATCACCCGGCGCTGGTTGACGGTATGCCGCTGTTCATATTCCAGGCTGGGCAGCTGGATGTCGAATTTTTCCATCAGGCTGCGGTTTCCGGCCAGCACCCGCTCGCCGTTGATCCAGCCCACATAGCCCATGCCGTAGACGACCTCGAAGTCGTCCACCTTGTTCAGCAGCTTGCGATTGTCCCCGATCATGCCCAGGAACACCTCCCGCAGAGTGGGGGCGCCGTCGGCCATCATGGAGGCGGCATAGGTAATGGCAAGGTCGATGCGTTCCTTGTTCACCGGCTTGATGCCGCAGAGCTTGACGCATCCCTTGGGGAACAGGTCCTGGGTGGAGACCTGGATCACATTGATGC
This sequence comes from uncultured Gemmiger sp., assembly GCA_944388165.1. Taxonomy (GTDB): domain Bacteria; phylum Bacillota; class Clostridia; order Oscillospirales; family Ruminococcaceae; genus Gemmiger. The sequence goes on from CALXHS010000080.1 coordinate 37,912, forward strand.
GGCCCAGCTGACGGATATCCCGCCAGCCCGGAATGACAGCGCCCACCTGGGCGGCGCTGCGCTGCATGAGACGGGCGGGTAAAGCGCTGAGCAGGGTGCCTGCCAGAGGCGCGCCCAGGCAGAGGACCATGGCCATGGCGGTGAAGGCCATGCCCGCATCCTTGCGGTAAAGCAGGGTGAACACCAGGGATACCAGCGCCACACCGCCCACCAGGCGGCCCAGCTGCTGCTGGTTTTTATCCGAAGTGCGGTGGGCACGGCTGGCGGAAAGGAAGTCCTTCATCAGCTGGGTGGGGCGGCTGACCAGCACACTGGGACGGGGCTGGTCCAGGCCGCGGGTCACAGCCCGCAGAATGCCCGCGTCTTTCAAACGGTAGGCCACCGCGTGGTCTACCTTGGCGCTGACCAGACGGAAGTTTTCCTGGGTGGTGATGGCGTCCAGCCGCTTGCCCAGGGCATTGAAGCAGAGCACCAGGGAGGCCGGGCCGGCCAACAGACAGAGTTTTTCAGGGTCATACCATTCCGGCTGGACAAGGAAGGCCACAAGCTGCACCACAGCCCCCGTCGCCGCCAGGGCAGGCAGAGTATCGGCGGTGGGGCCCTTGACAAGGCCCACCAGGCCGTCCAGCATGGTGTTCCAGTTCAGGGCGCACACCAGCACCAGCAGGACCAGCAGGGTGGCCAGCAGCGGCGTGGTGCCCGCCATGGTATCCAGAGGGCCGGGCATAGGCAGGGTGCCGCCTGCCGCAATGCCCAGATACAGCATGACGATGGCAGCTGCCGCCGCCACCACAGCAGCGGTGGTCAGCAGAAGGATCCGGTTGTTCAGTTCCCGGCGCACGGCGGGGGCGTCGTCCAGGCGCTCATATTCCCGGTGGCGGGAAGCCGGGGCGGCTTCTTCCTCCTCAAACGGAGGCTCAGATGATTCGCCCTCCTGCTCATCCTTGGGGGTGCCCGTCAGACGGATGCCCGCCTTGGTGCGGTGGGAAGCCGGTTCCTCGATCTCGGAAGTATCAGTGAGGATGCTGGCCGCCTGCACGAACCGTTCTTCCGGTTCGGCGCTGCCTTCCTTTTCATTGATGGACTGCTCGATCTCCCGCACAAAGGCGCCGGTATCAGGGCGCGGGCGGGGCTGGGCTTCCAGCTGGGCCATGAAGTCGGCGGTATCGGGGCTGACCTCATGGGTGCCTGCGTGGGCCAGGTCCGCTGCAAAAGCGGCAGTGTCCTCCTCGGTGCGGCCGGCAGCGATATCCGCCAGGCGTACCTCACCGGTGAGGGTAGCGGCCTGGTCCCGGGTGATCTCCTCAAAGGTATCTTCCCGGGCAGATTGGGCCGCTGGGGCTTCCGGGACCGGTTCCGTCCGGGCCGGTTCAACGGGCTGGGGACGGGAGACAGGTGCGGCGGTCTGGGGTGCCGGACTCGTCCCGGAAGCCCGGGCAGCTGCCCGGGAGGCCGCCCTGGCAGCAGAGGCAGCCGACGCGGCGCTGAGGTCCTTGAGGAAATCCCGGGTATCCTCGGCCTGTTCGTCGGCGCCGATATCCACATTGAAGGAGGTAGTGGCCCCCACCTGGGCGGTAGAGGTCATCACCGGTTCGCCCACCGGTTCGCCCCGGGTCTCGGAGACAGGGGGCACTTCGGGGGTGCGGGCCAGTTTCTGGCCGGGGGTAAACTCGATGGTGTTGCGCTTTTTGCGGTAGATGGTGCCGGTGGCGCCGGAAGAACCGCCCCGCAGCGCATCCCGGATGCCGTTCAGGGTGATGCTGGCGGTGCGGGCAGGGGCGGGCTCGGCAGCAGCGGCATGTTTGGAATGATAGACCGTCTTGTGTACCGGAGCCTGAGGAGCCGGTGCCGGCTCCGGTTCGGGCGCGGGGGCCGGTTCTTCCATCACCGGTGCGGCAGCTTCGCCGTCGTCAAAGTCGTCGGCGTCCTGGATGTATTCTTCCTCGGGCTGGGGTTCCGGCTGAACATAACGCTCTTCTTCCGGCTCCGGCTCGGGTTCCGTTTCGGGCTGGGGGGTGGGTTCCTCCCGGCGGCCGCCCAAAGATACATTGATGGGCACAAACTCACCGGTGTCCTCGGCCTTGCTCAGGCCGAAAATGCCGCGCTTGCGGCGGGAAGGGTCCCGCAGCTTGCCGTCCTCCCCCGGCAGGACCGCCGCGGTCTTGCCGAAGAACTGCTGGAACTGCTCCTTGCCCTCGTTCAGGGCATGAGTATCGGCGTGGTCGGCGCCGGGGGCCATCTTGAGCAGGAAATTCTTGATGATGCTGGTGCGGGTGGTGTCCCCCATGGTATCTTCCACATCATGGTCGGGGGCCTTCGCCCGGGGCTGTTCCGCTTCTTCCGGGCGGGGCTGGCGGTCAGGTTCCTCCTGCCGGGCAGGTCGGGCAGTCCCGGCGGGCTGTTCCCGGCGGACCGGCTGCTCCGGCCGCGCCGCCCGGGGACGGGAGACAGGCTGTTCCTGCTGCACAGGCTGGGCAGGCTGCACCGGGCGGGTCTGCGGGGCGGGCTGGGCCCGGCGGGCAGACGGAGCGGTCTGGGCAGGCTGGGCTGCCTTTGCCTGGGTGCGGGGCGGCGTTTTCTTTTTCAGGAACTTCATGCTGGGCAGATCCCCCAGCAGATCATCCAGAACAGCGGTGGAGAAACGATCCTCGGCCACACCGCCGCTGACCTCCACCTGGGGCAGATCCTCCTTGCCGATGGGGCCCAGCATATCCTGGGAAGTTCCCGGCATGGCGGTGTCAATGCCCACACTCTTGAGGATCTCGTCCACTTTTCGTTCGTTTACACTGTCACGCACACCATCCCGGGCCTGCTGATGGCTCAGCTCTTCCAGGATGCGTTCCACCGAATCGTTGGTGCGTTTGCTTGGCATATCCTTCTCCCCTTCCCTGCCCGCTGTGCGGGCGGCGGCGCCGAAATCCGGCGATCAGTGCCCGCGGCGGCACTGCATGATATGATACAAAAGAATCCCGGCGGCCACCGACACGTTGTAGCTGTCCACACCGCAGTCCCCTGCGGCCATGTCCAGCGTGACGGCGCCGTCACAGAGTTTTTTCGTCAGGGCCGAGGGACCGCTGCCCTCACTGCCCATGACCAGCGCCACCGCCCCGGTCAGATCGGTGCGGGCGGGAGATTCCCCGCCCAGGTCGGCGCAGTAGACGAAAACGCCCCGCTCCTTAAGGGTGCGGATGGCCTGGGCCAGGTTGGGCACCCGGGCCACCGGAATGCGGGCGGCCGCACCGGCGCTGGATTTCATCACGGTGCCGGTGACACCCACGCCCCCGCGCCGGGGGATGATGACCCCGTGGGCGCCGCACAGCAGCGCCGAGCGCAGGATAGCGCCCAGGTTATGGGGATCCTCGATGCCGTCGCACAAAACCAGGAAGGGCGGTTCGCCCTTGGCGGCTGCGGCGTCCAGCAGATCTTCCAGATCCGCATACTGGATGCGGGCGGCCCAGGCGGCAATGCCCTGATGGTCGGCGGCGCCGCAGAGCTTCTGCAGTTTGCCGGAAGGCACCCGCTTGATCACCGCGCCCGCCTGTTTGCCCAGGGCGGTAAAGTAGGACACGGTGCGGGGGTCCAGGCTGTCGGCCAGCAGCAGGGTATCCACCCCGGTGCCCGCCCGCAGCAGCTCGGTGACGGGATTCTTGCCCCAGACGAGGGTGTCGGGGCTTTCGGCGGTATTGGTTCGGTTGTCCGGGCGTTCCGGTCTGTTCATCGTTTTCCTCCGGCGGGGCGGGAATACCGCACCCTTCTATTTCTGTACTATGGGGCAAGGCCCTGTTTCGGCAGGTATACAGGTTATAGTATACCACAACACAATAGACTTTGTCACCTGCAAACACGCGTCAAAAGTGCAGATTTTTTGCTTTTTCGCGCCTTCTGTTTTTCGCTGAACCGCTCTTTATACAGAGCGTAATTCCACAATGAACCGAGTTGATTGTTGAAAACTCTGTTGAAAGTGTGGAAAACCCTCCTGTGATGGGATTTTTCCACCAAACGAGGGGTTGTTTTCCACAGACGGTTGAAAATTTTTCCACATAACAGTTCGGATAAACCGCTGTGTCAAGTTGGCAAACTTCCGATTTCTTCACAAAACAAACCGATTTTTCTCACAAAATGCCCAAGGTTTTCCAGTATGCGACCATCCCCTTTTTAACTGGGACGAAAAGTTCATCCCGCCTTTTTGATGCCCGCACAACCCCCGGAGGTCTGCCCTTTCGGCAGCCCGAACAGGGGTGACCGCGGCAGGAAAACGGCTGCTTTCCCGCCGCGTGCAGACCGCAAAATTCCTCTTTTTATCGCAAAAAATGTCATCTGCACCGCCGGGTAAATATTTTTGTTGCTTTTTTGTCAATGTCAGGCTATAATGTGACTATACCCTATGACGCGCGGGGCACTCGGCTCCGCGCGGGTTTTTCCTGCAACGGAACAGAAGAACATTGGGAGGTATCTTCACTATGCTGGTAAACGCAACCAATATGCTGCTGAAAGCGCGCGATGGTCATTATGCCGTCGGTCAGTTCAACATCAACAACCTGGAATGGACCAAGAGCATCCTGCTCACTGCCCAGGAAATGAACAGCCCCGTCATCCTCGGCGTTTCTGAAGGCGCCGGCAAGTATATGACCGGCTTCAAGACCGTGGCCGCCATGGTCCGCGCTATGGACGAGAGCCTGGGCATCACCGTTCCCGTGGCCCTGCACCTGGACCACGGCACCTATGAGGGCGCCAAGGCCTGCGTGGCCGCCGGCTTCACCTCCATCATGTTCGACGGCAGCCACTATCCCATCGACGAGAACGTGGCCAAGACCACCGAGCTGGTGGCTCTGGCTCATGACCACGGCCTGTCCATCGAGGCCGAGGTCGGCTCCATCGGCGGCGAAGAAGACGGCGTCGTGGGCGCCGGCGAAGTGGCCGATCCCGAAGAATGCGCCAAGATCACTGCCCTGGGCATCGACTTCCTGGCTGCCGGCATCGGCAACATCCACGGCAAGTATCCCGCCAACTGGAAGGGCCTGGACTTCGACGCTCTGGACAAGATCCACAAGGCCACCAACAACATTCCTCTGGTCCTGCACGGCGGCACCGGCATCCCGGCCGAGATGATCCGTCAGGCCATCAGCCTGGGTGTTTCCAAGATCAACGTGAACACCGAATGCCAGCTGAGCTTTGCTGACGCCACCCGCAAGTACATCGAAGCGGGCAAGGATCTGCAGGGCAAGGGCTTCGACCCCCGCAAGCTGCTGGCTCCCGGCGCCGACGCCATCAAGGCTACCGTGCGCGAGAAGATCGAGCTGTTCGGCTCTGCCAACAAGGCCTGATCCTTCCTGTAACCAAAAGCACCCGGAGCGGGTCCGCCACAGCGGCGGGCCCGCTCCTTTTTGCTGCCTGTACCAAAAAAGCCGGAAGAGGAATTCTTCTCTTCCGGTTTTTGCATATACATAATAGGAAGGGCTCAGGCCGACTGTTCCGCCTCATGCCCCCGCATGCGCAGGAAATAGAGAGGGATCTCGAACAGCAGCATGACGATCCATCCCCCGGCACAGGCAAAGGCAATGCCGAAGATGCCCACCCGGGGCGCCAGGATCACGGTGAACACCACCCGCAGGGATGTCTGGATAAAGGTGCCTGCCAGGGTGATGCCCATGCGGCCCATGCCCCGGTAATATCCCTGGAACCCGTTGGTAAACGCGGGCAGGATGTAGAACACTGCCATGGCGGCCAGATACTGGCTGCCCAGGGCCGTGACCTGTTCGGCCCCCTCCCCCGACACAAACAGCGAGACGATGGGGGTGCGGAACAAGGCGGTGATGCTGCCGATGAGGATCCAGTAACAGAATTCCATAAGCAGTCCCGCCCGGAACCCGGCGCGGATACGGTCGTACCGGCGGGCGCCCCGGTTCTGGGCGATGTAGGTGGTGATGCCCTGGGCCACGCTCTGTTCGGGGATGCAGGCGAAATCGTCCACCCGGGTAACGGCGTTGTAGGCGGCCATCACATCCACCCCCAGGGCGTTGACCTGCCCCTGGATGAGCGCCTTGCCGATGGGCTGGCAGGCCTGCTGCAAGGCGGTAACGCTGCCGTAGCGCAGGGTGCGGCCCAGCAGCGGGCGGTCGATGGCCCATTCTTCCCGCCGGGGGCAAAGGTCCGGGATCCGCCGGGCCAGGTACACTGCCGCCAGCAGAGCGCTGATGCCCTGAGCAAAGACGGTGGTGGCCGCCGAACAGGCAATGCCGAAATCCAGCGCCCCGATGAGCACCAGGTCCAGCAGGATGTTCAGCAGCGAGGAGAACATCAGAAACCGCAAAGGCGTTTTGGCGTCGCCCACGCTTTTCAGCCCGGCGGCCAGGGCGTTGTAAAAGCAGGTGAAGGGTGCCCCCAGGAAGGTGATGCGCAGATAGATCACCGTGATATCAAAGATATCGGCCGGCACTGCCTGCCACTGCAGGATCTGCGGGGTGAACACAACCCCCAATGCCGCCACCGCCAGGGAAAACCAGAACCCAGAAATCAGGGTTGTAGCCAGTTCCCGGCGCAGACGGGGGGCGTCCTGGGCGCCGAAAAATTCGCTCATCAGCACCCCGGCGCCAATGGTCACCCCGGAAATGGCCAGGATGACCAGATTCATCACCGGGGCGGCGGCGCCTTCCGCCGCCAGGGCGGCTTTACCGATAAACCGACCCACGATCACCGAGTCGGCGGCGTTATAAGCCAGCTGGAACCAGTTGCCCAGCATCAAGGGCAGTGCGTACTGCCAAAGGTGACGGTACGCACTGCCCTGAGTCATATCATTCATGTACAAGCTCCCTGCCGTACTTATTTGCGGGCATCCCGGTCTGCTTCGGTCTCCCGCTCAATATAGATGGGACGGTGCTTTACTTCCAGGTAGGTCTTGGCCAGGTATTCGCCCACGATGCCCACGCAGAACAGCTGTACACCGCTGCACAGCAGCATGATGCTGACCATGCTGGGCCAGCCGGCGGTGGGGTCGCCGAACATCAGGGCCCGGGCTACCACAAAGACAATGCCGATGAAGGCCGCCAGGCAGAAGATGACGCCCACGCCCGCCGCAATGACCAGCGGCGCGGTGGAAAAGCCCACGATGCCCTCGATGGAATACTTGAACAGGCCCCAGAAATTCCACTTGGTCTGACCGGCCACGCGCTCCACGTTCTCATAGTCGAACCACTTGGTCTTGAAGCCCACCCAGCTGAAGATGCCCTTGCTGAAACGGTTGTATTCCGCCATGGAGAGCACCGCGTCGATCATCTTGCGGCTCATGAGACGGTAATCACGGGCCCCGTCCACGATCTCGGTATCACTGAGACGGTTGATGATCTGGTAGAACTTGCGGGCAAACCAGCTGCGCACCGGAGGTTCGCCCTTGCGGGTGGTGCGGCGGGTGGCGGCGCAGTCATAGTCACCGGTGAGCAGGGCGTCCAGCATCTGGGGCAGCAGGGCGGGCGGGTCCTGCAGGTCGGCGTCCAGAGTGGCCACATAATCGCCCCTGGCCGCTTTCAGACCGGCGTAAATAGCCGATTCCTTGCCGAAATTGCGGCTGAAAGAGACATACCGCACCCGGGGGTCGCGGTCATGCAGTTCCCGGGCCACACGCAGGGTGCCGTCCTTGGAACCGTCGTCCACAAAGATAAACTCAAAATCCGCGCCGTGACTTTCTTTCATTTCGGCAGCCACGCGGGATGCCTCCTGATAGAACAGGGGCATGGCTTCCTCTTCATTGTAACTGGGCACAACGAGGGAGATCAGCATAGGGGGAAACCACCTTTCGGGTGAAACTTTCTCTTATTATAGCGCAGATAAAGCTGCGGTGCAACCGCTCAGAAGCAGACCAGCAGATACCCGTCCTGCAGGCTCACTCCGGCGGGCAGATCCTGGGCCAGGGCATCCCCCGCCGCCTGCTGTTCGGCGGTGGGGCGGGTGTATTCGTGGCCCAGTTCCGCCATGAGCAGGTACATCTGTTCATGGCTGCCGAAGGCCGTCTGCGCCCAGTTGATGACCAGGGTCTGGGGGTTTTCGTACCGGTACAAAGTACCCTGGGGGCCATCCAGGGCGGTGGCTATGACCCAGGCCGCGGTGTAGGCAGGATGTCCCGCCGGGATGGCCGCCCGGGCTTCCAATTCAGCGGAAAGCTCGATCTCTCCGGTGAACACCACCGGCAGTTTTCCCATGGGGTCCAGGGCCGCCAGGTCGGCGGCGGTCTGTTCCAGGATGGATTTTTCATACTGCCAGCGGTCCCGGTTGAACCGCAGGTCGTCGGTGAGGGCCCAGGCTTCCACCCCCAGCAGGGCGATGGCCAGCACCGCGCAGACCGCCGTCCGCAGAGGTTTGCGGTGGTCGTCCAGCACCTTGCCCAGCCACAGCCAGGCCACAAAGGGCACGAACACCGCAAAGCACTGGCAGGCCCGGGCCATCTGGGAGCCGGTGCCCTGCAGAAGACCCAGAGAAAACTGGGAAAGCAGCAGCCCCAGCGCCCACAATCGGCGGCCCTGCCGGAGCACCGCCCACACCACCAACGCCAGGCAGGCCAGCAGGAGCAGGGTCAGGGCAGGCACCGCCAGGGCTTCGGCGGCGTATTTGGTGAGGAATTCCCGCAGCGGGATGAGAATGGCGTCCCGTACGCTGTCCCGCCGGAACCAGAAGATGGTCTTGGAGGCGCTGCCGTTTTCCCCGGTGACCCCCATAACCGCACAGATTGCGTCCGCCGCACCGCTGCGCAGCACAAGGCCCGCCGCCAGAGGCCACAGCCCCCGCAGAAGGGCGCCGAAGCCCCGGCGCAGAGATCGGACCGGGGCTGCCAGCAGCAGGGCAAACACCAGAGTAAGCCACACCGGGGCGAAGGATTCGTACAGTCCCAGGGCGAACATCAGGCAGACCGCCGCCCCCAGACCCCCGGGCAGGCTGCGGCGCCAGCCCTGCGCCATGCCGGGCCAGACCAGACAGGCCCCCAGGACGCAGAGCAGATAGCCCAGCCCCACGCCGCACTGGTTGGAGTACATGAGGATCTCGGCGTGATAGGGCCACAGCAGCAGCCCGCCCGCCAGCAGCAGCGCCCCGGGCAAAGCAATCTGCCGCCCCACAGCGGTATAGAACAGCACCGCCAGCAGCACCCCCGCCAGAACCAGGCAGAGGGCAAAGAAGAATTCCGGCCAGAACGGCTGGTAGTTCATGATACCGGTGGCCGCCTGGAGCAGCCAGACGGTGAACCGCCCCTGGCGCAGGAATTCCCCGCCCTGCTGGTAGGTGGCGATGGCCAGATCGTCCATATCCACCGCAGGCACGGCCATGGCATAGCCGTAACCCACAGCGGCCAGCGCCGCCAGCACCACCCACAGAACCGGGCGGCGGGCCAGGCTGCCCAGAACGGGCAGAACCGAATGGTTTTGTTTTTCTTGCATCATGGTCTCATCCTTCGCCTTGCACGGTGCGGGAGCCTTTGGGACGGCGCAGACAGTATACCGCCACCCCCGCCAGGGTCAGCAGGCTGACGGCCTCGGCCGCCCGCCAGAACCAGGGTTCCGCAAAGCGCACCCGCACCGTGCCGGTGTATCCGGCCGGGATCTCCACCCGGATCATCTTGCTGTCCGGGTCGCGGGTCACGGTCAGCTGTGCGCCGGTCCCGTCCACGGCCTGGTAATAGGGGTAGTAGAGGATGGGCACGATCACCGCGCCGCCGTCCTCGCTCTGGCAGGTGAAGGCCGCCTGCAGGCCGTTGAGGCTGCTTTCGGTCAGTTCCGCGCCTTCGGTCTCAAAGGTGCGCACCCCGCCGAAATCGGTTTTTTCGGTGCCGGCGGGCAGGTACTCCCCTGCCCCGGCGTCGCAGGGATCCAGTCCCGCGGCGCTGTAGCAGAAGAAGGTCTCGTTGTCGGTAAGGGCGGTCTGCACAAAGCCGCCCCAGCTGAACAGGGTGAGCACCAGCAGGATCCCTGCCGAAAGGTTGCGCAGGTCCGGCCGGCGGGCCAGCAGGCAGATGGCACAGGCCCCCGCCAGGGTCCAGAACCAGGTGCCCGGGCTGAGGAACCGCCAGACATACTGCACCATAGCCACCAGGCGGCCCAGCAGCAGGTTGAGGTTGTACAGATTGTCCCAGGGGAAGACATCGCTGGCCAGAATCAGGCAGGCAAGGCCCGCCCACAGCCCGAAGCTGCCCAGCTTCCACACCGGGTCTTTGCGGTCCTGACCCATGGCGGTGACCAGCACGAACAGGCCTGCCGCCAGCAGCAGGGTCAGGCCCAGGCCGATGGCCATTTCCTCATAGGTGCCCTGGTCCAGGCCCAGATTGTACCGGTCGGCCACACCGCTGAAGGAAAGGCCCAGCATCTGGCCCAGATAGGCGGCGGTGTTGTGGGGGCCGGAGCTTTCCTGGGTGGTGATGACCAGATCCCCCCGCAGATAGTCAAAGAGGGGCAGCAGGAACCATGCATTGAGCAGGGCGGTGATGCCCACCACCTTGCACAGGGGGAAGAAGGTGTTTTTGCGCAGGGTACGGCGCAGCAGCACCACGCAGGCCGCCAGGGTGAGCATGCCCACGATCTCACAGCTGAGCAGATGGGTCTGGATCAGGCCGGTGAAGCCGATGACCGCCGGCAGCCAGACCCGGGGCCGGGCGGGGGTGCCGTCCGGCTGGGCGAAGATGCACCACAGCCCGTAGAACACCAGGGGCAGGAAGAGCATGGCGGTGTATTCCCCCACGGCGCCCCGCAGATAGATGTTGATGATGCGGTAGATGGACAGAGTGTAAAGCACGCTGCCGAACAGCGCCGCCCAGTGGTTTTTCAGCATGCGGCGCAGGCAGTACCAGCTGACCAGGGCGGTGCCCGCATTGACAGCCACCACGTACACCTTGTAGGCCCCCTGCACCGACACACCGAAGAACCGCAGGAGGGCCGGGAAGTAGAGCAGGATATCCCCGTAGAACACCGACACCGCATAGCCAATGCCGTCAAACCAGAAGGGCTGGATGCGCACCGGCAGCTGGCCGGAGGCGATGCCCTGGGCCAGGCCCTCGATACGGTTGAGATGGAACTGCAGGTCGTGGCCGGGAATGAGCCCGCCGGTGAGCAGGGGCAGGGATGCAATGACCACCGCGCCCCCCAGCCCCAGGGCGGTGACGGCGGACCGGGGACCGCCGGGCAGGACCAGACGCCCGGACCACAGCAGCCAGATCAGGTCCGCCGCGATGAAGAATACCAGGCGGCGGAGCAGGTTATACCAGGAATAGGCCTGGCTGTAAGAAATGACGATGCTTTCCAGAGTGAAGCCGCTGCCCCCGGTGGCAATGCGCAGGGTGGCCTGTTCCTGGTCGCTGGGCACCAGCACCTGGAAGGTCACCGCCCGCATGTCCTTGCGCAGGGTGACGGTGTCCGCCTGGGCAGTGGACTTGTAGAAGTAGCAGGTCACGTCGTCCCCGCCGCCCAGATAGGCCACGGTGACGTTGTACATGCCGGGTTCCAGTTTCAGCCAGCGGGTGGCCAGCACTTCACCGGAAAGGCCCGCTTCCACCTCGGTGCCCTGGGGGGTGTGGGTGATGCCGTGGTCCACCATATCCCCCATGCTGTCGCTGAGCAGGGTGGTGGTGCCGCGCACCGCCCGGTCCTGCACAAAGCCGCCCAGCAGAAAGACCAGTTCCACCAGGACCACCACCAGTACCAGCCAGTGGCGGCGCAGGCGTTCCGGCAGGGCCGCAGGCAGTTTATGCCCCATATGATTCTCTCCTTATCACTTCAGGTGTCCAAGATATGCGAAAAGAGCCCCCGTGGCTGCGGGGGCTCCGGTTTCTCATTTCGCGGCCAGATTGACCAGCTTGCCCTTGACGTAGATCTCCTTGACCAGCGTCTTGCCGGCCAGGGCTTCGGTCACGGCGGGCTCCGCCTTGGCGGCGGCGATGGCGTCGGCGGCTTCCACATCGGCGGGGACCTTGATGCGGGCCTTCACCTTGCCGTTGACCTGCACCGCGATCTCGATGGTCTGCTCGGTGCATTTGGCTTCATCGTACTGGGGCCAGGGATGGTAGGCCAGATGGTCCTCATGCCCCATCTGTTCCCACAGTTCCTCGGTCATGTGGGGGGCGAAGGGGTTCAGCAGCTGCAGCAGCACTTCGTACTCGCCGCGGGTGGCTCCGCCGGCATCCGCCAGGGCGTTCACGTAGATCATCAGCTGGGCGATGGCGGTGTTGGCCTTCAGACTGTCGATGTCCTCGCCCACCTTCTTGATGGTGCGGTGTACCAGGGATTCCAGTTCGGGACGCACGCCGCCTTCCAGCAGCTTGTCGCCCATGGACCAGATGCGGTCCAGGAAACGCTTGCAGCCCTTGATGGAGGAGGTGTTCCAGGGCGCGGCCTTTTCGAAGTCACCGATGAACATCTCATACAGGCGCAGGGTGTCGGCGCCGTACTCGGTGATCACGTCGTCGGGGTTGACCACGTTGCCCAGGCTCTTGGACATCTTGACCACCGGGTGCTCGGCCATTTCGCCGTACTTTTCCACCAGATGAGCCTTGGCGGCCTTTTCGGAACCGTACTCCGCCACCAGCTGACGCTGTTCTTCGGCGGGCAGGTTGACGAAGCTGTGGGGGTTCAGGCCCAGGATCATGCCGTGGGAGGTACGCTTGGCGTAGGGTTCCTTGGTGGGCACCACGCCAATGTCATACAGGAACTTGTGCCAGAAGCGGCTGTACAGCAGGTGCAGGGTGGTGTGCTCCATGCCGCCGTTGTACCAGTCCACGGGGCCCCAGTATTCCAGGGCTTCCTTGCTGGCCAGGGCGTCCTTGTTGTGGGGGTCCATATAGCGCAGGAAGTACCAGCTGGAACCGGCCCACTGGGGCATGGTATCGGTCTCCCGCTTGGCGGGGCCGCCGCAGCAGGGGCAGGTGGTGTTCACCCATTCGGTGTGGCGGGCCAGGGGGCTTTCGCCGTCCTCGCCGGGCTCAAAGTCGGTGATCTCGGGCAGGCGCAGGGGCAGTTCGCTTTCGGGCAGAGGCTGCCAGCCGCACTTTTCGCACCAGACCATGGGGATGGGTTCGCCCCAGTAACGCTGACGGCTGAACACCCAGTCGCGCAGCTTGAAGTTGACCTGCTTGTGGCCCTTGCCGTTCTCTTCCAGCCAGGCGTACATCTTTTCCTTGGCTTCTTCCACGGACAGGCCGTTCAGGAAACCGGAGTTCACCAGGGTGCCGGTGGCCACGTCGGTGAAAGCAGCTTCCTCCAAGTTGGAGGGAGTTTCGCCCTTGACCACTTCCACGATGGGCAGGCCGAACTTCTTGGCGAATTCCCAGTCGCGGGTGTCGTGGGCGGGCACGGCCATGATGGCGCCGGTGCCGTAGGTGGCCAGGACGTAGTCGGAGATGAAGATGGGCACGGTCTGGCCGTTGACGGGGTTGACGGCCTCCACGCCCTGGATGCGCACGCCGGTCTTTTCCTTGTTGAGCTCGGTACGCTCAAACTCAGACTTGCGGGCAGCTTCCTGCTGGTAAGCGGCGATCTCTTCGGGGTTCTTGATGAGGCCCGCGTCGATCCACTTCTTCAGGAAAGCATGTTCGGGAGAAACCACCATGTAGGTGCAGCCGAACAGAGTGTCGGCGCGGGTGGTGTAGACGGTGAGGGTATCGCCGGCGGTGGTGTCGAAGTTGATCTCGGCGCCGTGGCTGCGGCCGATCCAGTTGCGCTGCTGGGTCTTGACCCGCTCGATGTAGTCCACAT
>CALXHS010000081.1 GCA_944388165.1 uncultured Gemmiger sp.
GAAAAACCGCCACCGTTTCGAGGCGGTGGACGCCGACCAGGGCTGCGGCCCTGGACCCGGGGTGTGCGGCCACCTTACGACGGCCTACTCAGGCCCTGGGGGGCCTGAGCAAGGAATGGATTTAAAATCCTTGCGGGAAAGTAAAGGCTTTTTCCCGGAAAGCAGCACCTTCCGGGAAATGGTTTTTAATCATTTTCCTTGTTCACCGGGCCCCAGCCCGGTGAATAGGCCGTCGTGAGGTGGCCGCATCTTGGGGTCCGGGGCCGCAGCCCCGGCCGGCGGCCGCCGCATCGGAACGGCGGGCCCTTTTCGCTTCCTTTTCGGGCACCAAAAGGAAGGACTAAACGGATAACTCCCGTCTGCCCAAAAACCAAAAATCCCCCGGGAGGATTTTCCCGGGGAATCAAAAAAGGTCATGCTTTTTTCCGTTCACGGATGAACCAGACGATCAGCCCAATGACCGTCAGCAGACTGACGATCTCCGCCGCCCGCCAGGACAAGGGCTCCGCAAAGCCCACGGTGAGGGTGCCGTCGTAGCCGGGGGCCAGGACAACGGCCACCTGACCGGTCTCGCCTTCGGTGACAACGGCGTCCCCGCCGTCGTTTTCCAGCACCTGATAGCCGGGGTAATACACCAGGGGCAGTTCCAGGTTGGCGTTCTGGTCGGCGCTCTCGTTCACCAGCCGCAGGGTATAGCGCAGGCTGCCCTTCTCGATGATAGTGCAGCTCAGGGTATCGCTGGGGGAAAGTTCGGTGTTCTCCGCCTGTTCCAGGGCAAAAGCCGAGGGCAGGTATTCCATGGCACTGCTGGTGGTGGTATCCGAAAGCCCTTCGGTGGTGCCGTGACGGCTGCGGCCGAACTGGGCGTCGATGTAGGGCGTCAGGTCCATGCCCGCAAAGATCACCGCCACCGCGATGAGACCCGCTGCACAGGCCCGGGCGGCGTTGTTCCCCGCCAGATGCCGCAGCAGCCATACCAGGGCGCCGCCTGCGGCAGCCAGACCCAGCACCGCGAACACCAGGAACCGGAAGGGGAACTGGAAGTTCAGAAACATCCGTCCGATGCTTTCGCCCATCCAGCCGGCCACCGTCTCCCAGCCGGTAAAGCTGACCAGCCAGGTGGCGGCAGCGCCCAGAATCAGCCCCGCCAGCCCCAGCTGACGGCCCCGGGCGGGCAGATCCTTTTTCCAGACCAGCACCGCCAGCAGTCCCGCCGCCGCCAGCAGCAGCGGCGCGCCCAAACGGATGTAATCCACCTTGGCGTTCCAGGGCTGGAGCAGGTTGGCCAGGGAGATGGCATAATCCCCCGGGTCGATGGCGTTGGAGTCCGCCCTGAAGCGATAAGCCCCGCCCAGTTCCTGGAGCATGGGCACCACGAACCAGGCGCACAGCCCCACCGTCAGCGCCGCACCTTTCAGCAAGGTCAGCAGACGCTGGGGGCGGAAAGCCCGCTTGGCACAGCACAGCACCGTGAACACCGCCGCGATGGCGGCCAGCTCGGTGGTGATGGTGTGGGTGAGGATGACCCCGCTGAAACCCAGGGCCAAAGGCAGCCAGGCACGGCGGCGCTGTTTTTCCTCCGCGTCGTCGGCGTACAGCGCCCAGAAGCCGTAGAAGATCAGCGGCAGGAAGGTCTGGGCGCAGGTCTCGCCCAGAGCCGGGCGGTAATACATGTTGAACAGCCGGTAATAGGCCGCCGCATACAGGGCGGTGGCGGTGAGGGCCGCCGCCTTATTCCGCAGCATGCGGGAGAAGCTCCACCAGGCAATGGCCACGGTGAGGATGTTCACCCCCACCAGCAGCAGGTTATATGCCCGGAAGAGGGGCATGCCCGCCAGCACCAGCAGCGCGGGGAAGTAGAGAAGCAGGTCCCCGTAGAAGATCGGGCTGGCATAGCCGTATCCGTTGAGGAAGTTGGGATAGATGCGCACCGGGAACTGGCCCATGGCCAGACCTTCGGCCACACCGGCCACCCGGGTCATATGAAAGCTCAGGTCGAACCCATAGGATACCGCATCCATGAGCACCGGCAGGCTGCACAGCAGCACCAGCCCGCACAGCACCACCAGCACGGTGCGGCTGCCCGGCTGGGGCAGCACCCCGGTGCCCGGCAGCACCGCCAGCAGAAGCAGGTCTGCCAGCACAAAGAGCAGCAGCCAGCCCAGGGCACAGGCAATATCATACCAGCCCTGGCGTTCCAGCTGCACGCTGGTCAGGCTCCAGTCCAGGTGGTCGGCGCCGAACACCAGACGCAGCCCCTTGTCCCCCTGTTCCAGCCAGACGATGCCGGAGGCAATGCCTCCTTCCTCCCCGGTGGCGGGCAGGGTCACGTTCATGTTGATGACATCCGCCGATTCCGGCAGCAGCTGCAGCTGGGAGTCCTGCCCGGCCGTATACGTCACCGTGACCTTGTACCGCCCCGCGGGCAGGGAAAAGCTCTCGCTGGCCAGCAGGGAGGGAAACTGTGTTTCCTCCTCCCCCTCATCGACGGGGGTCAGGGTATCCAGAAGGGTGGAGCTCTCCTTGTCGGGGGTGGCTTCCCCCGATTCGCCGTAGTCCAGCACCAGACTGTCGGCATACTGGTTGGTCATGTCCGCGGGCAGGAAGAAGAGCGTCCGGGAAGTCCCGATGCCCCGCACCAGTACCATTACCACCAGCACCAGTTCCGCCAACAGCAGCAGAGGCATCCACCGGGGCAGGGCCACCGGGCCCTTAGGGGTTTTCAGTACAATTTGCATGCATTTCTCCCCTTACCGTCCCTTTATGCGGGGGCTCACTCGTTGTCCTCGGTGTCGGGGGCGGCGGAGTCGGCGGCTTCGTCGGCGCGCTCTTCCGCTTCGATGCGGGCCAGTTCCTCGGCGGAAGGCTCGGCGTCGCCCTCATCCTCCGGCTTCTGGGTCTCCACACCGTTGTCCCGGTCCACGCGGGCCACCATGGCCAGCTTGTCGTCCTCGCCCAGGCGCATGACCCGGACGCCGCTGCCGTAGCGGCTCTGGACGTTGATGTCGTCGGCATGCATGCGGATGAGGATGCCGTTCTGGCTGATGAGCAGCAGGTCGTCGGTGTCGTCCACGATCTTCACCGAAGCCACGCCGCCCTTGGAGTAGTTGCGGATGCCCAGACCGCCGCGCTTGGTGATGCGGTAGTCGTCGATGCGGCTGCGGCGTCCCTTGCCGTCCTCGGTGACGGTGAGCAGGGTGGCGCCGGGGCGGCAGACGCCCACGCCCACCACATAGTCGCCCTCACGCAGGCGGATGACCCGCACACCGTGGCCGGTACGGCCCATGCTGCGGGCGCCGTCTTCGCTGAAGTGGATGGCGGCGCCGTCATGAGTGGCCACGATGAGCTCATCGCTGCCGCCGGTGATATGGCACCAAACCAGGCTGTCGTCCTCGTTCAGAGCGATGGCGTTCAGGCCCGCCTTGCGGATGTTGCGGAACTGGGACAAAGGCGTACGCTTGATCAGGCCCAGCCGGGTGACCATGGTGATATAGTTGTTTTCTTCGTCTATGTCGGCTGGCTGGCGCATCATGATGGTGACCTTTTCGCCCTCCTGCAGCTGCAGCAGGTTGGCGATGTGGCTGCCCTTGGCGGTGCGGGTGCCTTCCGGCACCTGGTAGCCTTTCAGGCGGTAGACACGGCCACGGTCGGTCATGAAGAGCATATAGTCATGGGAGGAACCCACGAACAGCTCTTCGGTGAAGTCGTCGTCCTTCTGGTTCATGCCCTGCACGCCCCGGCCGCCGCGGTTCTGGGCGGTGTAGGTGTCGGCGGCGGTGCGCTTGATGTACCCGGAATGGGTCAGGGTAAAGACGCACTGTTCCTTCGGGATCAGGTCTTCGATGTCCACCTCGCCGGAGACAGCCTCGATGGAGGTGCGGCGCTCGTCGCCGTACTTCTCCGCCAGGGCCATCAGGTCGTTCTTCACGATGAGCATGGCGTGGTGTTCGTTGGCCAGAATGTCCTTGTAATTTTCGATGGCGGCACGCAGCTGGCCCAGTTCCTCGTCGATCTTGAGGATCTCCAGACCGGCCAGACGGCCCAGCTGCAGTTTGACGATGGCGTCCGCCTGGGGATCGTCAAAGCCGAATTTCTCCATGATAGCGGCCTTGGCCTCGGCAAAGCCGCCCTTGCAGGCGCGGATGGTGGCGATGATCTCGTCCACGATGTCCACAGCCTTGCGCAGGCCTTCCAGGATGTGTTCCCGGTCCTGGGCCTTCTTCAGTTCAAAGGCGGTGCGGCGGCGGATGACCTGGCCCTGGAATTCCAGATACCGCTGCATCATGGTTTTCAGGCTCATGACCTTGGGCACGCCGTCGTCCAGGGCCAGCATGATGGCGCCAACGGTGTCCTGCAGCTGGGTGTAGCGGTACAGCTGGTTGAGCACCACCTGGGGGTTGGCGTCCCGCTTGATCTCAATGACGATCTTCATGCCGGTACGGCTGGAGCTTTCGTCGTTGAGGTCGGAGATACCCTCGATGCGCTTGTCCTTGACCAGGTCGGCGATGGACTCGATGAGGCGGGTCTTGTTGACCATGTAGGGGATCTCGGTGATGACGATCTCAAACCGTCCGTTGGCTTTCTCGATGATCTCGGCGCGGCCCCGCAGGGTGATCTTGCCGCGGCCGGTGGCGTAGGCGGCACGGATGCCGGACCGGCCCATGATGATGCCGCCGGTGGGGAAGTCGGGGCCCTTGATGTATTCCATCAGGCCGGGCAGGTCGATGTCGGGGTCGTCGATCATGGCGCACAGGCCGCCCACCACCTCACGCAGATTGTGGGGCGGGATGTTGGTGGCCATACCCACGGCGATGCCCTGGCTGCCGTTCACCAGCAGGTTGGGGAAGCGGCTGGGCAGCACGTGGGGTTCCTTTTTGGTCTCATCGAAGTTGGGGTCCCAGTCGATGGTGTCCTTCTCGATGTCGGTGAGCATCTCGCAGGCCATTTTGGACATGCGGGCTTCGGTGTAACGGTAGGCAGCCGGGGGGTCGCCGTCGATGGAACCGAAGTTGCCCTGGCCGTCTACCAGCGGATACCGCAGGCTGAAGTCCTGGGCCAGACGGACCATGGCGTCGTAGACGCTGGCGTCGCCGTGAGGGTGGTAAGAGCCCAGCACGGCGCCCACGGTGTCGGCGGATTTGCGGTAGGCGTGGGAGGGATCGTTGCCGCGCTCGTGCATGGTGTAGAGGATGCGGCGGTGAACGGGTTTCAGGCCGTCGCGGACATCGGGCAATGCACGGGAAACGATGACCGACATGGAGTAATCCAGAAACGCGGTCTCGATCTCCTTTTTCACATCGCGCACGATGACCTTGGTGCCGGAACCCGGCGTCATAATGACATTTTCTTCCATTTGGTACTCACCTTTCTGGGAAGGATAGAAACGAAAGTAGAGGAAACGGCTGCTTGCCGTTTAGTCCTTCCTTTTCGTGCCCGAAAAGGAAGCGAAAAGGGCCCGCCGTTCCGATGCGGCGGCCGCCGGCCAGGGCTTCGCCCTGGACCCGTGTGCGGCCACCCCTCCGGGACGGCCTACTCAGGCCCTGGGGGGCCTGAGTAAGGTGTGGATTAAAAACCTTGCGGGAGGCCAAGTGCTGTTTCCGTTAAGCAGTAGCTGCCGGGAAATGGTATTAAAACAATTCCTTGTTCACCGGCCCCCAGGCCGGTGAATAGGCCGTCGTAAGGTGGCCGCATTCCCCGGGTCCAGGGCCGCAGCCCTGGTCGGCGTCCACCGCCTCGAAACGGTGGCGGTTTTTCCGTCGCTTT
>CALXHS010000082.1 GCA_944388165.1 uncultured Gemmiger sp.
ACGAGCTGAAGGCCGAGTACCTGCTGCCCATCTTCATCGACAGCCTGCTCAAGCAGGGCAAGGTCAGCGTCAAGGTGCTGCCCACGCAGGACCGCTGGTTCGGCGTGACCTATCAGGAGGACAAGCCTGTGGTGGTGGAGTCCTTTGCCAAGCTGATCGAAGCGGGCGTGTACCAGAAGGATCTGTTCAGCGACCTGCGCAAATAAATCATGTGATTTTCCGCCCCGGCCATTCCATGCGCCGGGGCGCTTTGGTACCCAGGAACGAAAATCACAAAACAATGACATTACTGGGCATGGAAAGAGAGGGCAAAATGCGGTATCGTAAAAACAGGAGGGATGTCTGTATGAGCAATCCGAATAATGAACCCGTCATCGTTGAAAAGCCCGTGGCCGAAATGAACGCCGCCGAGCTGGATTCCGCCCTGGCCCTGGATGTGGAGCGCCTGCTGCGTTTCGGGCGCAAGCACAAGATGATCAAGGACCTGGACATGCTGGTGGCCCGCAACACCCTGCTGGACCTGCTGGGTCTGAGCGCCCCCTGTGACCGCAAACCGCCGAAGGAAAACTTCGACACCCCCACCGTGATCCTGGAGCATATGCTGGACCTGGCCGCCGCCAAGGGCCTGTTTGACAACGACGTGCCCCAGTACCGCATCAACTTTGAGACCCGCCTGATGGGTGCCATGATGCCCCGTGAGAGCGAGATCCTGCGCAAGTTCCGCAAGCTGTACGCCAAGAAGGGCCCCCAGGCGGCCACCGACTGGTTCTATGATCTGTGCGTGGTGTCCAACTACATCCGCACCGCCCAGATTGCCAAGAACATCCAGTGGAATACCAAGACCCCGTACGGCGATCTGGAGATCACCATCAACCTGACCAAGCCGGAAAAGGACCCCAAGGTCATTGCCATGGAGCGCCTGCAGCCCGCTGCCAGCTATCCCAAGTGCATGCTGTGCAAGGAGAACATCGGCTATGCCGGGCGCATCAACTTCCCTGCCCGGCAGACCCACCGCTTGGTGCCGGTACACCTGGCCGGTGAGGATTTCTACCTGCAGTACAGCCCCTATGCCTATTTCCATGAACACTGCATCATCCTGCACGACGAACACAAGCCCATGGAGATGGACCGCCGCACCCTGGCACAGATCTTCGATTTCGTCAGTCAGTTCCCCCATTATACCTGCGGCTCCAACGCAGACCTGCCCATCGTGGGCGGTAGCATCCTGAGCCATTCTCATTTCCAGGGAGGCCGGTATGTGTTCCCCATGCAGAAGGCCGGCATTGCCACCCCGCTGCACGACGTGCGTTATCCCGGTGTGCGCGCCGGTATCCTGAACTGGCCGGTGTCCACCATCCGGCTCATCGGCCGCAGCTCCCAGCAGGTGCAGAACGTGGCCAACAACATCCTGAGCGCCTGGCGGGAGTACAGCGATGCCAGTGTGGACATTCTTTCCCACACCGGCGATACCCCGCACAACACCGTCACCCCCATCCTGCACTATGACGACCAGGACGGCTACATCCTGGACCTGGCGCTGCGCAACAACCGCACCACCGAGGAATTCCCCGACGGTATCTTCCATCCCCACAAGGAATACCACAACATCAAGAAGGAAAACATCGGTCTGATCGAGGTCATGGGTCTGGCTATCCTGCCCGCCCGCCTGAAGGATCAGGGCTCTCAGATCGCCGATATCCTCTGCGGTCTGGCCCCCAACACCAGCCGGGAGGAAGGCAGCTCCCTGGCGGTGCATGCCGACTGGATCGATTCCCTCATTGCCAAGTACGGCACCAGCATGACCCCCGTGGCTGCCAATGCCGCCGTGCGGGAGGAGATCGGCGTGGTGTTCAGCCACGTGCTGGAAAATGCCGGTGTGTTCAAACAGGATGAGGCCGGCCAGGAGGCTTTCCTGCGGTTTGCCCGCAGTGTGGGCTTCAAAACCGTCGAATAAGCGGAAAAAACATCTTGACTTTTCGGCACAGATTTGATAGAATAAGTTGCTGTGCCGGGAGGCACATATCCTTGCCCCTGCGCAAGGCAGGGGCCCTATGTCCAAAAGGAGGTGTACAGAATTATGGCTAAGTACGAAACCATGCTGGTTACCAGTTCCAACCTGGATGAGGAAGCGAGCGCTGCCCTGATTGGCAAGTTCAAGTCCCTGATCGAGGCGAATGGTACGATCGATTCTGTCGACGATTGGGGCAAGCGCCGTCTGGCGTATCCCATCGAAGACGAGACCGAAGGCGTGTACACGGTGATCAAGTTCACCAGCGAACCGTCCTTCCCCGCCGAGCTGGACCGTGTCTACAAGATCACGGAAGGCGTGCTCCGCACCATCATCATCGCGGAGGAAGCCTGAGAGGTTTTAAGGAGTTAACACCATGCTGAATGTTGTTGCAATCATGGGCCGCCTTGTGGCTGACCCGCAGCTGCGGCAGACCACCACCGGCAAGAACGTAGCTTCTTTCCGCATCGCCTGCGATCGCGGACGCCGCGACCCCAACGGCCAGAACCAGGCTGATTTCCTGGATGTGGTCGCCTGGGACCGTACGGCGGAGTTTGTCTGCCGTTACTTCCAGAAGGGTTCTATGATCGCCGTGGACGGCCGTCTGCAGTCCCGCAGCTATCAGGACAAGAACGGCAACAACCGGCAGGCTGTTGAGATCGTGGCCAACAACGTGAGTTTCACCGGCCCGAAATCCCAGAACCCCGGCATGGGCGCCCCCGCTATGGGGATGCCCACCCCGGCAGAATACGCCCGTCCCGCGGCACAGCCCGCTGCGCCTGCCTACTCGGCCGGCAGCAACGACGACTTTGCCCTGATCGAGGACGAAGGCGACCTGCCCTTCTAAACATCGAATCGTATCATTCTATAAGGAGGTTAAGACCATGGCTATGGATCGTTCTTCCCGCCCGATGCATCGCGGCCGCCGCAAGGTGTGCAGCTTCTGCGTCGATCGCGTCGATCACATCGATTACAAGGATCTGCCGCGCCTGCGCAAGTATGTCACTGAGCGCTCCAAGATCATTCCCCGCCGCGTCACCGGCACCTGCGCTTTCCATCAGCGCGAGCTGACCGTTGCCATCAAGCGCGCTCGTCATATGGCTCTGATGCCCTACGTCAGCGACTAATTGACAACGGATGCTTCGGTTTTCCACCGAAGTTCACCAACATGTGAAAAACCCGCCGCGAAGCGTTTGCTTCTCGGCGGGTTTTTGTTTTGCTTTTGAAAAAACGGTCAGGCGGCAGGCTCACTGCTGTCGGCAGCAGTGCTGTCCGGGTCCCCTGCGGGCTGCACCGAGACCGTAGGACTGTCGTCCCGCTCCCCGGCGATATACACCGTCACCACAGCGGTGCCGGTATCCAGCTTGCGGCCGGATTCCAGATCCTGGCCGTCCAGTTCACATTTGGCCACACATCCGGCGGCGTACTGGCCGTCATTGACCATGATCTCCATGCGGTACTGGATGCCCTTGGCGTCCAGCAGCTTGATGGCGTTGTCCTGGGTAAAGCCCACGATGTTGGGCATCTCCACCAGATTGGGGCCTTTGCTGACCACGATCTGAATGACAGGGTTTTCCTCGGTCAGCAGGGTACCTGCGGCGGGGTCCTGGCTGATGACGTCCCCCTCCTCCACTTCGGAGGAGTAGTCCTCGGTCATCACGATGCGGTATTTCTGGTACAGATCGCTGCCCTTGATCTCGGAAGCATAGTTCTTACCCACCAGATCAGGGGCGATCATCAGATCGTCGTTGACGCCATCCGTTTCGGCCGGTTCTTCGGTGCCGGCCGGTGTGGGCGTGGGCTTGCTGTTTGCTCCGGAATCCCCCCGGGGTGCCAGCAGGCTCCACAGAAGCAATGCCGCCAGCACAAAGATGACCACCATAGAGGCGCCCAGGATCTTCTTGGTGGAGATCTGGTTGTCCCCCCGCTCAAACATGGCGTTGGCCACGCTGGGGTCGGTGAGGGCGCCCATCAGTTCAGGCACCGTCTGCATCCGCTTGGCGGGGTCCAGGCGCATGGCGCAGGCCAGCACCTGAGCAAAGTAGGTGGGCACACCGCTTTCCAGGCTGTGGGCGCTTTCCAGGCTGTCCCGCACCTTGCGCTGGGGCGCGGCCACCGGGGTCTGCCCTGTGACCAGGCGGTAGGTCACCGCCGCCAGGGCGTACACATCGGTGTAACGGCCGGAAAACTCCGCCGCGCTGTACTGTTCCGGCGCTGCATACCCGGCATACAGCTGGCTTTTCAGCTCGCTGCCGCCGGTGCGCAGGGCCAGAGTCCCGTAACCGGTAAGGCGTGCGGAACCGTCGATGGGCAGCAGGATGTTGTCCGGGCAGATGCCCCGATGGATGAGCCCGGCCTTGTGCAGCTGGGCCACCCCTTCCATCACCGGCTGCAGCAGAGTACGGGCTTCCACCGGGGTCAGGTTGCGGGAACGCAGGGAGAGATAGTGGGTCAGGGTCATCCCCTTTTCACTTTCTTCCACCGCATAAACAGTGTTGTTCTCTTCCAACACGTCCAGAATCTGGGAAAGCCCGGTGGCGGGGGTCAGGTTCTTCAGGTCCACATACAGGTCCTGAAAATCCATCCGGCTGGTTTTGAACAGCACTTCCCGCCCGTCTTTGGGCATCAGCGCCCCTTCGGGGCTGCGCCCGTTGCACAGGGTCACGGGGAAATATTCTTTGATGAGAACAAAGCGGCGGGCTTCATTTTCCACGCCGCGGTAAGCAAGTCCGTCGCCGTCGGCGCTGATATACTCGCCCACCGTATAGCGTTCGCCCAGCTGGGTGCCCAGGGACAGAGCGCCTTCGGGGTTATGGTTTTCCAGGCTGCGCCCGCAGTTGGGGCATTCGCCGTGAAAACCGTTTTCCAGCGGTTCCAGGCAGAACGGGCAAAGGATCTTGGTCATAGGGTCCCCCTTGCAAGGTCAGGGCAGATCGTCCTCGTTCTCCAGGTTATGCCACACGTTCTGCACGTCGTCGTCCTCTTCCAGGGCGTCCAGCAGCTTGCCCATGTTGGTCAGCTGGTCGGCGTCGGACAGGGCGGTGGAGGTGGAGGGCACCTGCGCCACATCGGCGGAGATGAACTCATAGCCCTTGGCCTTCAGAGCGTCGCAGACAGCGGCGAAGGCTTCGGGGGTGGTGGTGACTTCGGCGGCATCTTCACCGGCGTCAAAGTCGTCGGCACCGGCATCCAGGGCGTCCATCATCAGGGTGTCGGGGTCTTTGTCTTCCAGGTCCACGACGATGACGCCTTTCTGGCTGAACAGGAAGCCCACGCAGCCCATCTGGCCCAGGTTGCCGCCGAACTTGTCGAAGTAATGGCGCATGTTGGCCGCGGTACGGTTGCGGTTGTCGGTGAGAGTGTCCACCATGACGGCGATGCCGCCGGGGCCGTAGCCCTCGTAGGTCATGGCTTCGTATTCGGTCTTGTCGCCGCCCTCAGCGCGCTTGATGATGCGCTGGATGTTATCGTTGGGCACGTTGTTGGCCTTGGCCTTGGAAATCAGAGCAGCCAGCTTGCCGTTGGAGTTGGGGTCGGCGCCGCCTTCCTTAACGGCAACGCTGATCTCACGGCCGATCTTGGTGAATACCTTGGCGCGGGCGCCGTCGGTCTTTTCCTTCTTGCGTTTGATGTTGTTCCATTTGCTATGTCCGGACATGGATGATCCCCCTAAATATGTATAGTGTGGGCCGGGCGGCGGCGGTTAAACCACCGCGGGGCCTGTTGTACATGGACAGTGAATTATACCACGTTTTGGCGATTTTTTCAAGTTCGGGCTGTTCAGCCCAGATTGCGCAGCCCCTTGGGGTAGTGATTCTTCACCCTGCCGCCGCTGACCTTGCCCCCGCCCAGGGGAAAACCGTCCACCAGCACGGCACACCAGCCGTTTTCGGCAGTTTTGGCTTCGATCTCCTCCCCACGAAGCCAGGCGGTGGTGCGCGGGTCGGAGAGGGTCAGTTCTTCCCGGTTGCGGCAGTCTTTTCCCCAGGCCATGAAGAGGGCGTGGGAGGGCTCGAACCGCTTTTTCAGCACCTTGCCCGCCGGGATGCCGGTGCGCAGGGTACGCAGCTTGTGGGGCGGCAGAGAAAGGTCCGGCGGCAGGATGAGCCATTCCCCCGCCGTCTGTGCCGGGCGGTCTGCCAGAGCCGGAAAGAGCTTTTTGGCAAAGTCGCTCCACTCCGGCGGCAGCTTGGCGGGGCCGCCCTTGCGGTCTCCCCTGCCCTTTTTGCGGGCGGGTTCCATTGCCGGGGTTTCTGCGTCTTCGGCCTTGCGCAGCTTGGCCATAAAGTGGCCCTCTCCCCCGTCGGCAGGCCAGATGCGGCGGCACTTTCCGGCGCCGAAATCATCATCCGCCCGGTTGGGTTCCCCTGGACGGCCGAAGCCGCATCCGCTCAAATCACAGAGGGTGAATTCCGGGTGGCGCTGCAAAAAGGCCGCTACCTGGCCCTCGTCCTCTTCCGGGGCAAAGGTACAGGTGGAAAAGACAAGGATTCCTCCCGGTGCCAGCAGGGCAGCGGCGTTATCCAGGATCTCCCGGCCCAGGGCGGCACAGTGTTCCACCAGGGCCTGGCTGTGCTGGCCTGCAGCGGCGGATTCTTTGCGGAACATCCCCTCGCCGGAACAGGGCGCATCCACCAGCACCCGGTCGAAGAAGGCCGGGAAGGCGGCGGCCAGACGGGAGGTGTCCTCGTTGAAGATCACCGCATTGGCCACGCCCATGCGTTCCAGGTTCTGGCGCAGGATCTCCGCCCGGGCAGCGTCGTACTCGTTGGCCACCAGCAGCCCCTGGCCCCGGAGGGCGGCGGCCAGCTGGCTGGTCTTGCCGCCGGGCGCGGCACACATATCCAGCACCTTCTGGCCGGGCTGCACCTCCAGAAGAGCGGCAGGCGACGACGCGCTGGGTTCCTGCACATAGAACACCCCCGCATGGTGCCAGGGATGGCGGCCCGGGCGGATATCGGGGTCGGTGAGGGTGAAGGCCGCCGGGCAGAACACCGAGGGCGCCAGGGGCAGGCCGGAACCGGCGGCCACCCTGTTGGGGGCGCAGCGCAGACCGTTCACCGTGATGCCCCGGGCGGGGGTTGGGGCTGCGTAGGTCAGCAGTTCCTCAAACCGGTCCCCCAGCAGAGCGCGCTCGCGCTGTTCAAAATCAGCGGGAAAGGCAGACACCTGATTTCACCTCCTGAAAAAGGAAAAGCCCGGCTGCATAAACGGCACGCAGCCGGGCAGACTTATGGCAGGGACCGGAACGCGGCCCCCGTCAAGATCGAAAGGAGTAAATGACTATGGCACGCAATGCGAAAAACTGCAACAGCACCCAGGGCACCCAGTCCACGCAGACCACCCAGAGCACCCAGAACGGCATGAACAAGAAGTCTGCCACCCAGAGCAAGATGAACGGCATGCAGAACAAGGCCACCAACACCCAGAACAAGATGGGCGGCCAGAACAAGAAGTAAGTTCCGGCAATGCGTTCCGCGGGCGGGGGCAGGCCCCGCCCAGGTACATACAGGGGGCCTGGGCAGGCCCTTTTTCGCTTACAGCGTGTTTCAGTCTTTGGCTGTGGTTTCGGGACCGCCCGCCTGCCACAGCACTTCAAACAGCTGGGCAATGCGGTCGTTCTGTCCCTGCAGATACAGCCAGCCCAGCAGACATTCCAGGCCGGTGGAGGCCCGGTATTCCTGGGCGGTGGCGTGCTTGGCCACACTGGCCTTGCTGGCGTTCTTGCCCCGGCGCAGCACGGCGGCCTCCTGCTCGGTGAGCAGGGGTTCCAGGGCGGCCAGCTCCCGGAACTGGGCCCGGGCAGATACGTACTGGGTGGCTACGCTGTGCAGGCGGCCGGGCTGCAGCCGGGTGGTGCCCACCAGGCGGCTGCGCACCAGAATTTCCAGCACTGCATCCCCCACAAAGGCCAGGGCCAGGGGGGACATTTCCTTGATATCAATTTCCGGCGGAAGAGTGGACAGCATACAGCACCTCAGAACACGTAATCGAATTCATATTCGCCGATCTTGATGGTGTCGTCTTCCTGCACATCCATCCGGACCAGTTCATCCAGAATGCCGGAATCCCCCAGCTGGGTCTGGAAATACTGCAGGCTTTCGTAGTCCTCCACGTTGGTACCGGCCAGGATGCGTTCCAGCCAGGGAGCGTCCACGGTGAATTCGTGTTCGCCGGTCTTTTCCACCGTAAAGGGACGCTTGGGCGCGGCGCTCTTGTCCGGGCGGACATACTCCGGCTCAAACACCTTGATGGGGGGCAGTTCCTGCAAACGGGCATAGACCAGCTTGGGCAGGTTGTCGATGCCCTGGCGGGTGGCGGCGGAGATGGGCAGGAAGGTCAGGCCCTGTTCCTCGATATACTGGCGGAACTCCTCGATCTGCTCGGGAGTGGCCACATCGCACTTGTTGCCCAGAACGATCTGGGGGCGCTGGGCCAGTTCGGGGCTGAAGCTCTGCAGTTCGTGGTTGATCTGCTCAAAGTCGGCCTTGGGGTCCCGGCCCTCGCAGCCGGAAACGTCCACCACATGCAGCAGCAGGCGGCAACGCTCCACATGGCGCAGGAAATCGTGACCCAGGCCCACGCCTTCCGCCGCGCCTTCGATGAGGCCGGGGATATTGGCACAGACAAAGCTCTGCTCCTCCGCCACACGCACCACACCCAGCACGGGGGTCAGGGTGGTGAAGTGATAGTTGGCGATTTTTGGCTTGGCAGCGCTGATGACGCTGATGAGGGTGGACTTGCCCACGTTGGGGAAACCAATGAGGCCCACGTCCGCAATGACCTTGAGTTCCAGGCGCAGGTGCAGGTCCTCGCCGGGCAGGCCGGGCTTGGCAAAACGGGGGATCTGGCGGGTAGGGGTGGCGAACCGGGCATTGCCCCAGCCGCCGCGGCCGCCCCTGGCCACCACCACCGGCTCGGAGCCGGAAAGGTCAGCCACCACCAGGCCGCTGTCGGCCTCTTTCAGCACGGTACCACGGGGCACGCGGATGACCAGGTCTTCGGCATCGCGGCCCTTCTGGCGGGTGCCGCGGCCGTTTTCGCCGTCGGGGGCGTTGTACTTGCGCTTGTAGCGGAAGTCCATCAGGGTGGACAGGTTGTCGTCTGCCACAAAGACGATGTCGCCGCCGCGGCCGCCGTCGCCGCCGTCCGGGCCGCCGGCTGCCACGAATTTTTCACGGTGGAAGCTGACGGCACCGTCGCCGCCCTTGCCTGCGTGCAGCCAGATGGTAGCGGTATCGATAAAGTTGCTGGGCATGGGATTTCTCCTTTATAACATGGAAAACGGCGGGCCTGACGGCCCGCCGTTTAGAAGGTTACTGCTTGACGGTGCAGCGCTTGCGGTCGCGGCCCATGCGCTCGAAGTGGACGCGGCCGTCGACCAGAGCGAACAGGGTATCGTCGCTGCCGATGCCGACGCCCTCACCCGGATGGATGTGGGTGCCGCGCTGACGGACCAGGATGTTGCCGGCCAGAACGAACTGACCGTCGCCGCGCTTGACGCCGAGGCGCTTGGACTCGGAATCACGGCCGTTCTTGGTAGAACCTACGCCTTTTTTATGTGCCATTGTGTTTTACCTCCTTAGCCGTTGATCGCGGTGATTTCCACCTTGGTGTAGGGCTGACGATGACCCTTGCGGACCATGCTGCCCTTCTTGGGACGATAGGTCAGGATGTTGAGCTTCTTGCCCTTGCCGTTCTTGACGACCTTGGCCACGACGGAAGCGCCGTCCACAACGGGAGCGCCGACCTTCACGGAGCCTTCCTCGCCCACGGCCAGAACCTGATCGAAGGTGACTTCGGTATCAGCTTCGGCATTCAGCTTCTCGACGTAAACGACATCGCCGACCTTGACGCTGTACTGCTTGCCACCGGTTTTGATAACTGCGTACATGTTGGTAACCTCTTTCAATAAGTCTCGCTGGATGTGGGGCGGTGCCAGAGGCACACTTATAGAGCCCATACCATGCGGCTTATATAGCTTACCACAGATCATGGGCCAAGTCAAGCGGTTTTATTCGTGCACAGGCAGATTTTTTACTTCTGCCCTTCCAGGGCGGCCCGGGCGGCGGCCACGGTGTTCTTCATGAGCATGGCGCGGGTCATCAGCCCCACGCCGCCGGCCACCGGGGTGATGAAGGAAGCCTTCGCACAGGCGGCGTCAAAGTCCACATCGCCGTGGAGTTTGCCGTCTTCGCCCCGGTTGATACCCACGTCGATGACCACCGCACCGGGCTTGACCATATCCCCGGTGATGAAGCCTGCCCGGCCCACCGCCGCCACCAGGATGTCGGCTTCGCGGCAGATGTCGGCCAGGTTCTCGGTGCGGGAATGACAGACGGTGACGGTGGCATTTTCCGCCAACAGCAGCAGCGCCGCGGGCTTGCCCACGATGTTGGAGCGGCCCACCACCACAGCGCGCTTGCCGGTGATGCTGATGCCGGTGGACTGGATCATCCGCAGGCAGCCCGCCGGGGTACAGGGGGCAAAGCAGGGTTCGCCGGTGAGCAGACGGCCCGCGTTGATGGGGGTAAAGCCGTCCACGTCCTTTTCCGGCGGGATGGCGGCAATGACGGCCGATTCGTCAATGTGGGCGGGCAGAGGCAGCTGTACCAGGATGCCGTGCACGGCGTCATCCGCCGCCAAAGCGTCGATGCGGGCCAGCAGTTCCTCCTGGGTGGTGGCAGCGTCCAGCCGGATGACACGGCTCTCGATGCCGCACTCAGCGCAGTCGTTGGCCTTGCCCCGCACGTAGACCTGGCTGGCGGGGTTCTCCCCCACCAGGAGCACGGCCAGGCAGGGGGCAATGCCCTGTTCCTTCAGCTGCTGCACTTCGGCGGCGGCTTCGGCCTTGACGGCGGCCGCCAGTTTCTTTCCGTCGATGATGGATGCACTCATTTTCGACTCTCCCCTCTTTTGTTTTAGAAAAAGCCCCGGCCGCCTAGCGGCGGCGCGGGGACGGTATGCGCGTGATTATTCGGGCTTGGTCTGTTCGTCTGCCTGCATTTCTTCGGCAGCGCTTTCCTCCGCCGGGGCGGTTTCTTCCTCCGGCTTTTCTGCCGGTTCCCCGGCAGGCTCTTCCGCGGCGGAAAGATCCAGTTCCTTCAGGCGAAGGTTCATGGCTGCGGTGGCCGCCACAAACTCCTTGTGGCTGACATTGGCAGGCAGGGTATCCACAGTGAAGCGGTCCCCTGCTTCCTGCTGCTTTTTCAGGTCATCCACTGCCAGCGCCACCATGGGGGTATGGCCCCGGCTCTTGCGCAGGCCGTAGACCAGCAGCACCAGAGAAGCTGCCACGGTGAGCAGCGCCACCACCTGGCTGAAGCGCAGGTTGGTGTTGCCGATGAGCAGCGAGTCGGTGCGCAGGCCCTCGATCCAGTAGCGGCCCAGGCCGTACCAGAGCAGATACATCAGGAACAGCTGGCCGTGGAAGCGGCGGTGCTTCATATACAGGAACAGAACCAGGAAACCGAAGAGGCACCACAGGCTTTCATACAGGAAGGTGGGGTGCACCGGCAAGGTGGGGTCCACGGTGACCCCCTGGGCGGCCAGGGTCTGCTGCATGTTGGTAAGGTAGCGGTAGGTACCTTCGCTGTACATGCCCCAAGGCAAAGTGGTGTTGCAGCCGAAGGCTTCCTGGTTCATGAAGTTGCCCCAGCGGCCGATACCCTGGCCGATGAAGAAGCCCATGCCCACCACATCAAACAGCGGGCGCAGCGGGATCTTGCGCCAGAGAGCAGCCAGACCGCCAAAGACAAAAGCCCCGATGATGCCGCCGTAGATGGCGATGCCGCCTTCCCGGATATCCAGCATCTCCCAGAAGGATTCATACTCAAAGGGCGCCATGGCCACATAGGCAATACGGGCGCAAATGATAGCCATGACGGTGCCAATGGCCACCACATCCACCAGACGATCGGCGTTGATTCCGAAGTCCGGGGCATAGTGGAAGGCAAAGGCCATGGCCAGCAAGAGACCGGCGGCAATCAGGATGCCGTACCAGTATACGTTGAAGTCACCGATCGAAAAGGCGACCCGGTTCAGGGTAAATTCCAGCCCCAGGCCGGAAAATTCGACATGAAAGATTGTATCCATTGGCGGAATCCTCTTATGTTATTGATTTTGCGGCTCGATCTCCACATAGGTCATGCGCTCCTCACACAGCATGGTCTGCAGCGCCGCGTCGGCGTCGGCCACGGTGAGGGATGCCAGAGCTTCGATCTCGTCGGCCAGGGTATTGCCCCGCAGGTGGGCGCTGGCCAGGGCCTCGGCGGCGTCCTCCACCCCTTCCAGGTCGGCCAGCATCTCGCCGTACATCTGATTCTTTACCAGAGTGAAGAGTTCCGGGTCCACGCCCTCCCGGCGCAGGCGCGCGATTTCTTCCCGCACCATGTCGGAAACGGCACGAGGGGTCTCACTCTCGCCGGTAAAAGCGATGACGCAGCAGCCGGCGGTGCTCACCGTGTCGCCGCTGAATTCGGGGTTGACCAGGGCCTGGTCGTACAGCTTGCGGTACAGAGAGGTCAGCCCGCCGCAGATCAGATCCGGCAGCATGTCGGCCAGCATCTCGGTGCGCACATCCCCCCGGGCGATGGGTCCTTCCCGGAACGCCAGAGCAAAGCAAGGCTTGTTCACCGGCATGGAGAATTTCAGCTCGGTCTGGGGCGGGTCGTTTTCGGGGTGGTTTTTGGCCACTTCCACCGTGCGCGCAGGTGCGGGCTTGTCCAGCCCGGCCCGGCGGCAGGCGGCCAGAGCCTGTTCCATGGTGATGTTGCCCGCCACCGCAAGCACCATGTTGCCGGGACGGTAGAAGGCGTCGGTGCAGGCATAGAGCAGGTCGGGGGTAAGTTCCGCGATGCTTTCCACCGTACCGGCGATGTCGTCCCGAATGGGGTGATCCTTGTACAGGCAGCGGAACAGGCCGGTCATCAGCCGCCAGTCGGGGCTGTCGTCGTACATCTTGATTTCCTGCCCGATGATGCCCTGTTCCTTGGCGATGGTGGCCTCGGTGAACCAGGGGCTGCCTACCATGTTCAGCAGGATATCCAGGTTTTCATCCACCTGGCCGCTGGCGGTAAAGACGTAGCAGGTGCGGTCGTAGCCGGTGAAGGCGTTGGCCGAAGCGCCGGTCTTGGCGTACAGTTCAAAAGCATCTCCCTGTTCGGATTCGAACATCTTGTGTTCCAGGAAGTGGGCGGTGCCGGCGGGCAGTTCCACCTCTTTGCCGTCCAGGGTGAACCGGCGGGTGGTGGAGCCGAAGGCGGTGGCATAGATGGCATGCACTGTGCTGTATCCCGGCATGGTGCGGCAGAGAACCGTCAGCCCGCTGGGCAGAACGGTGCTCTGGCAGCGGATGGCATCGGCGGCTTTGCCCCGGATGCCCTGCATGGTCTGGTCCTGACTCATTGTGCCACCTCCTCTTTGTCGGCGGTCACGGCATAGCAGACCGAGTAGTGATAGCTGTTCAGCAGGTCCCGCACTTCCTCGGCGGTGACAGCCTGGATGAGCACCTTGCCGTATTCCGGCGGCGCCAGGGCTTCGCCCCGGGCGATCTGGCCGTAATACCAGTTTTCCAGCCCGCCCAGGCTGTCGCCCAAAGCGTCCATGCTGGACATGAGGCTGCGGCGGCAGTCCTCCATCTCATCCTCGGTGACGGGACCGCGGCACAAATCATCCAGTTCCTTCAGGATAGCAGCTTCAGCCCGCTCTTCCCCGCCGGGTTCCACCCCGGAATCCACCATCATCACGCCGGTGGAACGCAGGGCGCTGGAACCGCAGTAGTAGCACAGGCTCTGCTTTTCCCGCACGTTGCGGAACAGACGGCTGGTGGCGGAACCGCCGAACACCCCCATGGCCATGCGCAGCTGGGAGATGCTGGGCAGGTCCTCCGGCGTGCCGGTGGTGAAGAGCATGCACAGCTTGGCCTGGGTCAGCCCGGGGATTTCTTCGGTGTAATGGCGGGGTTCGGTGACGGGCATAGCCATGGTCGAGGCAAAACGCTGGGGAGCGCGGTGCACCTTTTCCAGCTTTTGCAGCAGCATGTCGGCCACCCTTCCGCTGTCCGCCCCCTGTACCATCACGTCGATGGAGGCCGAGGAGAGGATGCGGTCATATTCCGCTTTGAGGGTGGCGGGGGTGACCTTGGGCAGGTCGGCCCGGTAGCCCCCCAGCTCGATGCCGGCGGGCGAATCGCCGTAGAAGCGGCGGCGGGCCTGGCGCACGCAGTACAGGCGCTTGTTGTTGTACTCTGCCTGCAGACGGCGGTCCAGGGTCTCTTTCTCGATGCGGACGGCCTCAGGATCGAAGACGCCGTCCACCAGATAGGGTTCAAACACGACGCCGAAGGCGATGTCGGCGTATTCGGCGCTCAGGTTTTCGCCGGTCAGGGCAAACTTGTCCTTGATGCCGCAGATATCCACCGTGAGCACCCGGTCGGTACCGGCGGTACCCAGGTCCACCCCCAGGTCGGCGCCGTACAGGCGGGCCAGTTTACGGGAGAGGGCGGTCATATCCGGGCACTGGGCATAGCCGCGTTCCAGCACCAGGGGCAGCACCGCGGCGTCGGTGGCCGAACGGCGCAGTGCCGGGTAGCGCAGATGGATGGTGATGCGGCAGCGGTTGAATTTTTCGGCATCCAGCGTGGTCAGATACACGCCGGGGGCCAGCTGCTTGCGTTCAAACACAGGCGTTTCCTCCGGATTTGGGTATATTTTGCAAAATCCTGCTTCATTATACGCCCTTTGGGGCGGGTTGTAAATCAATTGGCATGGCCGTCCATCCCGCTGAAATAGGCACAGCTGCGGGCGGCGGCGGTGGTGATGAGGTCGGCCAGGGCCTGCAGGGATTCAAACTTGCGCACGGGGCACAGATACTGGTGGAATTCCAGCACCGGATGCTGGCCGTAGACATTGCCGGAAAAGCCCGGCACGTAGGTCTCGCAGCTGACCGCAGCCCCTTTCCTGTCCACCGTGGGACGGGGGCCGATGCCGGTGGCAGCAGGGTACCAGATATCCCCGATGAGGATGCGGGTGAGGTAGACGCCGCAGCAGGGCTGCAGGGTGCCCGCGGGATAGTTCTGGTTGATGGTGGGGGTGCCCAGCTTGCTGGTGCCCACCTTTTTGCCGTGGGTGACTTCCCAATCCACCGCATAGGGACTGCCCAGCATGGCGTTGGCGTCGGTGATGCGGCCTTCTTCCAGGGCAGCGCGGATGCGGGTGGAAGAGACCACTTCGCCCCGGTAGCGGGCCATCTCCACCACCGTGACCCGGATGTTTTTTTCGGCGCAGAGCTCTTTGAGGCGCTCCACATTGCCGGCGGCCCGGGCGCCGAAGGTGAAGTTGTCCCCGCAGAACACAGCCTTGGCCTTGAAGCAGTCCACCAGGATCTCCTGCACGAAGGCTTCGGGGCTGAGGGCGCAGAAATCCGCAAAGGGCGGTTCCATCACGCAGCGGACCCCCATGGCGGCCATGCGGGCGTGCTTCTGGGCGGCGGAGAGGAGGCGACCGCCCTTGAGGGTACTGCCTTCCGGCAGGTCAAAGGTAAAGACTGCGGGGGTCAGGCCGCAGCGCCGGGCTTCGGCGGCAGCGGCCCCGATCACCGCCCGGTGCCCCAGATGGACGCCGTCAAAAAATCCCAGAGCCACGGCGCTGCCCTGGGGGGCATCCACCGGGGCGATGGCCGGGATGATCTGCATATCCAATTGCTGCATCGTGTCAGGTCCTTTCGCAGAACAGTTTTTCCACCCGCAGAACGCCGCCTTCCACCACAGCCAGGCCCAGGAACAGCCCGGCAGCATCGTACACCCGGTAGCGGCCGTCCGCCGCGGGGTACCGGCTGGTGGGGCAGCCGTTGAACAGGTGGGTGCGGGCGGGCTCTTCCACCGTGAGGGCGGGAAGAGAGGTAAAGGCGGTCTCCACCCCCAGCATCCAGCCGGATTCGGCCAGGGTGCCGTTTTCCGCCGCTGCCAGAATCTCCGGCAGTGTGTGGCACTGCTCGATGGAGAAAGCCCCCGCCCGGATGCGGCGCAGCGCCGCCAGGGTGGCGGGCAGGCCCAGGGCCGTGCCGATATCCTCGGCCAGGACCCGGATGTAGGTGCCCTTGGAGCAGGCGACCCGGATGGTGTAGTCCCCCGGGGCGGGGCTGCCCAGATAATCGATGGAATAGATGGTGATGGGGCGCGGGGTGCGCTCCACCGTGCGGCCTTTGCGGGCCGCTTTATACAGGGGCTGGCCATCCACCTTCACGGCGGAGTACATGGGCGGCAGCTGCTGCTGGGGGCCCAGGAATTTGGGCAGCACAGCCCGCAGCTCCTCCTCCCCTGCCGTGACCGGGGCGGTTTTCAAAACCGTGCCGGTGAT
>CALXHS010000083.1 GCA_944388165.1 uncultured Gemmiger sp.
TGGTGGAGATAAGCGGGATCGAACCGCTGACCTCTTGAATGCCATTCAAGTGCTCTCCCAGCTGAGCTATACCCCCAAGTTGTCGCGTCGCTCATCAGCGACGAGAGTTATTATAGCAAGCAAAAAGAGTTTTGTCAACACTTTCCGGCAAAAAAATATCACTTTTTTTCTCTGCAGCATACAATAGGCAAAAAACGCTGTTAAAGGAGGGATGCCTTTTGCGACGCAGGCTGAAAAAAACACCACACCCTGCCCGCAGGCGGCTTCACATTGTGCTTGCCGTGTTGGCATTGCTGGGCAGTGGCTACGTCTATCTTGTGCAGACCGCCTTCAAACCCACGTTGGAAGAGCTGGCCGAATACGAATGCCGCGCCATTGTGGTGCAGGCTATGAACGAAGCCGTCAGCAGTGAGATGGCACACAGCCCCCATCTCTATGAGGATCTCTATACCCTGCAATATGCCGACGACGGGCAGCTGCAGTCCATTCAGGCCAACGCCTCCGCCCTGAACCAGGCACGCTCCGCCCTGATGGAGGCGGTGGAAACCGCACTGACGCAGCTGCAGCAAACTGAACTGGAAATCCCTTTCGGCAGCCTGACCGGCATTACCGCTCTGGGTGGGCTGGGTCCTGCCTGGAAGCTGACTCTTCTGCCAGATGCCTATGTGGAGGGAGATTTACAGGAAGAGGTGCAGTCTGTTCCCGTGAACCATACCCAATACAGCATCACCCTGAATCTGCAGGTGACCATCAGCATGGTGCTGGACGGCAACACTTCCACCGCCCGGGTCAGCGATCAGGTGCTGATTGCCAGCGTGCTGCTCAACGGCGACACCCCCGCTTACTACGCCGCCGGAGCTTAGGTGGAACGTCGATTTGCCGCGTGGTATTCGGATTCCAGCTTTTCAGTCATGAATCCCTGGTGGCTATACAGGCCGGTATAGCCGGTAAGAGCGTGGCAGATACCGCACACCACTGCAAAATACAGCAGGCCTTCTGCGCCAAAAACTTCCACGGACAACGCCAGCGAGGAGAACAGGCAGTTGGTAGCGCCGCAGAACACCGCCACCATGCCCAACGCCGCGCCGAAACCGGCGGGCAGGCCGAACAAAGGTGCAGCCACACAACCAAAGGTAGCGCCGATAAAGAAACTGGGGACCACTTCCCCGCCCTTATATCCGGCTGCCAGCGTAACGGCAGTGAACAGAATCTTGAGCAGAAAATCCTGGGGCAAAGCCTCGCCCTGTTCGATGGCCTGACGGATCACATCCGTACCGGCGCCGTTATACCGCATGGAACCGCACAGCAAAGTGGCTGCCAGTACGGCACAGCCACCCACAACCACCCGCAGCCAGGGGTTGGGAAAGCCTTGCTTCATCCACCGTCCGATCAGGCGCAGAAGGGCACAAAACAACATGGTAACAAGTGCGCAAGCCAAGCCGAAAAACGCTGTCTGCAGTAAAGGCAGAGGGGCTGTTTCCGGGGCCTGCACCGCAAAGCGAACCGGAGCCACATGCAAGACCGTGCACAGGCCATAAGACACCAAGGACGCCGCAAACGCAGGAATAAAGGCAGCATAGAACACCAGGCCCACATTGACGAACATCATGGCAAACATAGTGGCCGCCAAAGGCGTACCGAACAGTGCGGTAAAGAAAGCCGCCATGCCGCAGATGGTAGCTACACGGCAGTCATGGTTGGAGAGGCGCAGCAACCGCCCTGCATGCCAGCCAATGTCACCGCCCATCTGCAATGCCGCGCCTTCACGCCCGGCGCTGCCGCCCACAAGATGAGTGAGAACGGTGGCGCAGAAGATGGCCGGCAGCAGAAGCATCTGCAAAGGCGTTCCGTCCTGCACCGCATCAATAACATTGTTGGTCCCCTGGCCTTCTGTACCGGTGATTTTGTAGATCCACACGATCAGAAAACCCGCCACCGGCAAGGCAGCCAGGAGCCACGGATACTGCGTGCGCAGCGCCGTCGCCCCTGTAATGGCATGGTAGAAAAGCGCCCCGATACCGCCGCACAGGACGCCCACCACTGCCGCCAGGATCAGCCATTTGCCGAGCAGCAGTGCGCTGGTGCGAACACGCAGCCAGCTTTGCCGCAAACGCTGCTGCATTGTCATATTCCTCCTTCGCCCGATCACAGGCTATCCATTGCGTTGAGCTTGCGCACCATGGTTTCGTAGCGCAGGCAGTAGGTAAGAGCCGTATCCCGGGTGATCCTCTTCTGGGCATACAGCTTGGCCAGGCTGTCATCCATAGTGCACATACCTTCCGCTGCGCCCGCCTGGATAGACGTGTCGATCTGATGGGTCTTGGCTTCCCGGATCAGGTTCTTGATGGCCGCATTATTGTTCATTACTTCAAACACCGCGGTCTGTCCGCCGTCGGTGGTGGGGATCAGCTGCTGGCTGATAACGGTCTGCAGGACCATAGAAAGCTGGATGCGCACCTGGCTCTGCTGGCTGGCGGGGAACACGTCGATAACACGGTCAATGGTGTTGGCCGCACCGGTAGTATGCAGAGTAGAGAAAAGCAGCTGACCGGTCTCGGCAGCGGTCATGGCTACCTCGATAGTTTCCAGGTCGCGCATCTCGCCCAGAAGGATCACATCCGGACTTTCCCGCAGAGCGCTGCGCAGAGCACTGACATAGCTGGGAGAATCGCTGCCGATCTCCCGCTGGGTCACGATGCTGCGGTCATGGCGGTGGATATACTCGATGGGGTCTTCCATGGTGATAATATGGGATTCCCGGTTATGGTTGATGGCGTCGATGAGGCAGGCCAACGTGGTGGACTTACCGCTGCCCGCAGGCCCGGTGACCAGCACCATGCCCTTGAGTTTGTTGGCGGCCTGCATCACCTGGGGCGGAATGCCCAGAGCTTTGGGGTCCGGCAGGCCGAAACGGATCACACGCAGGACCATGGCCAGGGTGCCGCGCTGATGCAGCACGTTGGCACGGAAGCGGCCCATCTGGGGAATGGCAAAGGAAAAGTCTTCATCCTCATCCGGCTTGTTCATCCGGGTGGTGGAGCGCTCACACAGAGAATAGATCCCCTCCACAAACTGGCGGGTATCTTCCGGCATCAGTCGTTCCCCCACTCGCTGCTGTCGGCCGTTCACCTTATACGTCAGCGGAAGGCCTGCAATGATGAAGATATCCGAAGCGCCCACTTCGAGGGCTTGTTTCAGCACATCAAGAATGTTCATATCCGCTTTCCTTTCGTTTTACATACCGTTCCAAAGGTCCAGAGACTGGTCGGGCGTCCACTGGCTGGTAATACGCCAGGCCGTAATGCGGTAGGCTGCCTGGTCCTGTTCCTGCGGGTCCTGGGGCTGCAGCACAATTTGCAGAGTGCTGTCCTCTACCGAAACCTCAGCTTCGATGGTACCGTCCTGGGACTGCAGAACCCCATCGGGCAGGCTGCCGCCATTTTTCAGGGCAGCATCCAATTCCGCCAGTTTTCCCTGCCCGGCACTTTCGATCTGTGCCTGTTTCTGCAAACCGGACAAACTTTTTTCTGCCATGGCCAGATCGGCCTGTGCCGTGGCCAAAGCCAGCACAGCCAGCACCGCCAGGCAGATGACCACCGCGGTGATGAGCAGAGTCAAGGCGCCGGTACGCACAGGACGGTGGGTAAAATCTCGTTTGGCATACATCATGTTCCCGCCTCCCCTGTCAGCTGCGGACAATACAGCGCAGTTTCCAGTTCCGCCAGCGGCGTATCGGAAGCTGTACCGGCATTGAACACCCGAATCACGGCACGGACCAGCGCCCCCGCATCGGTCTGTTCCGCCTGCAGTTCTGCCGTCACGCGATAGCTGCCGTCCCGGGCGGTTTGGCCCTGACTGTCGCAGAGAAACTCCACTTCAGCCTGCCCGCTGCTTTCCGCTTCGGCCACAGCCTGATCAAAAGGGTCTGCCTGGGCCGAAAAATCCGCCGACACCGTCTGCAAGATCAGAGCCGCATCGGTTTTCTGCCTTGCCCGGATGCCCATTTCCTGGGCCGCACCGAACACCCGGAGCAGCACCACCAGCGCGGACAGCAGAAAAAACAGCAGGACCAGGCTTTCGATATAAAAGGAAAGGTTTCTGTGCCGGTTCATTCCTCCGCCTCCCCTGCATGCAGATAGACCCGAACCGTCCCCTGGTCGGTGGTAACGCTGACCAGCGGGCCGTCCACCATCACGGTAAAGGTGTCGGTCCGGGCCACCGCCTGGGCCGATGCGGGGTCAAAGTCACTTTGCTTTTCTGCGTATTCTTCCATCAGCTGCCCGTCGTACACGTAAATACGGGTCTCGTATCCGGTGTCCTGCCCGGCATCAGCCAGGATCAGGGCATCTCCCTGGGGGCCGGGCTTTACCGATACGGCCCTGTCTTCGTCAGCAGCAAGCAAACAGGCCGCCACATAACTCAGGCTGGCCCGCACCGCATTATTGCGGCTCTGGGTCTCGGTCAGGGCACGGTATACCTGGGCCCCGAACACCGCCAGTATGAGCACACAGCCCAGCATCAGCACAAAAAGTGCCAGAGAAAAAGGTGCCGAATCCAGACGGTACCTGTGCTTATTGAGCATGCCGTATTCCCCCTTTCCCGCATGGGCGCGGATCATTTTTCCAGCACGGTAACATCCGGAAGCTGGTTGGATGCATATACATCATAAGTCACGATAAAACGGGCGTGGTTGATCTGCACGCCGTATTCCTGTTCCAGCACGTCCAGGCTTTCCGGGTATTTGCCCTCCACCGCATAGCACTGCACGGCGGCATCCACCACCGCCTGGCGCAGCGCTGCGGCAGCCTGTTCCCCCATATCCCGGGAAACAAGACCGTACAACCGCACGCCGCCAAACAGCAGCGCCGCCGCCAGCACCACGGCAATGCCCGCCGTCAGCACCAGCCGGCGCAGACTTTTTCGGGGATGGTCGTGAAACATAGCTGCCTCCTTAGCCGATAGACCCCAGAATGCCGATGAGCGGCAGCATGGTGGAGATCAGCGCCACCCCCACCGTAACGGTGAGGAAGGCGGACATAAACGGTTCTACCCGGTCCACCGCACCGTCAATGCGGGAACGGGCATCCTGAGCAAAAAGCTCCGTCAGGCGTTCCAGAACCGGTTCCAGGCTGCCGCTGCGGGCACCGGAGACCAGCATACGCCCGTACAGGGGCTCAAACAGTTTCTGTTCATAAATAGCCGTGGCAAGACCGGCGCCCTTTTCCTTCATCTGACGGCGGCAGGCTTCCACCTTCTGGGCCACCACCCGGTTATCCACCATCTTGCCCGCCTCTTCCATGGCGCTGTCCACGTCCACACCGCTGGCCACATAGATCAGCAGCACTTCGGTAAAGTTAGCCAGAGAAAGCTGTTCTGCAATGCCGGAAAGCCCGGGCAGGCGCTCTGCCAAATGCTTGAGGGTGGCAAACCCTTTGGGGGTGCGGGAAGCCACAACGGCAGTAATGAGGACCAGCGCCGCCAGAATGGTGACGCCCAGCGCCAGCCAGCCGATGACATAGGCTACACGGATGTAGGAGTAGGAGGAAACGGTCAGATCTCCGGCCAGGCTGACATACACGCCGGTGAACACCGGCAGCACCTTGGCCAGCAGAACTCCCAGAATAACCCCCATCAGCACCAGCAGGATCAGCGGATACAACACCGCACTTTTGAGCTTGGCTTCCAGGCGGCTGCGGCTGGCATAATATCCGGCCAGACTGCGCAGGGTCTGTTCCACACGCCCGGCACCTTCGCCCACACGCAGCATGTCCGACACATAAGCCGGGAAACAGCCGCTCTGAGCGATGGCTTCGGACAGCGTGCCGCTTTGCAGCAGCAGGAATTTCTGTATAGATTTGGCCGCATCATGGAATTCGCCCCGGGTGCTGTCTTCACTGAGCAGTCCGGCGGCTTCTTCGGCGCCGATGCCGGCGCCCAGCATCATGGCCATGTTCTCGCAAAATACGCTGACTGCCATGCTTTCCAGTTGTTTTTTTGCCATTTTGTACCTCCCCCATCAGTAGATAAAACGGTCGGTATAGCCGGTGCCGTCGCCGGTGTACGCCGCCGACGCCCCCGCCGCAAAGGTCAGGTCGATACGCTCCCAGCTGTGGGCCGGGGCTTCGATCTTGACGGTGATCCAGCCGGTTTCTTCCAGCCAGATCATGTTCCAGGCGTGATACAGTTCCCCGGGCTGCACATAGCCGGTAATCAGCTTGGTCGGGATGCCCTGGCTGCGCAGCATGGCGGCGGCCAGGCTGGCATAGTCATAGCAGATGCCCTTGCCGGTATGCAGGGTCTCGTCCGGATCGGGCAGATACCCGCTCTCCACCGTATCGGCCTTTTGCTTGTCGTAGTCGATGTTGTTCTGTATGTAGGCGTAGATATTGGCCACCACGCCCGCCTCGGTGCTGGCCTGGGACGCCAGTTCCGAGGCTTTGGCCACGCAGTCGGATTCGGCGTTGTAGTTCACCATCTGGCTGGGCCGCAAAAACGGCGCCAGCTCACTTTCCAGATTGACCATGACGGTGACGGCGTAGGCCTGGGCGTATTTATCTTCGGTGGTGTTCTGCATCACCCGGAAGGTATACTCCCCGCTGCCGCTCTGCAGCACATAACACTGGGGCGTGCCGTCCGACGGCAGGTCATAGTTGTATTTTACATCGCCATACACCACCTGGAATTTCAGGCGGCTGTCGCTGACGGCACTGGCCGCCACATAGCCCTGGGAAACATGGGATGTATCCACCCAGATTCCGTTTTCGCCCTGGGCGGCGCCTTGGTCAAAAACGCTTTCCTGCATGGGCGGCGCCGTGTAGCCGCCGGTGGTACCGGGCACTTCCTGTTTTCCTTTTGCCTGGGCACAGGCGGCCAGCAGCAGGGCCATACACAGGCATAAGACCCGCATCAGGATCCCTCTTTTTGTCAAGCGGCCACCTCCTTTGCCCTTTTTCGGGATCTTTGCATAATTCATCTTATTAT
Source organism: uncultured Gemmiger sp. (assembly GCA_944388165.1). Taxonomy (GTDB): domain Bacteria; phylum Bacillota; class Clostridia; order Oscillospirales; family Ruminococcaceae; genus Gemmiger. The sequence goes on from CALXHS010000083.1 coordinate 6,982, forward strand.
ACGACCAAATCCCCCCGCTGTTCAAGCGTATTAAGAAAACATTCCCAAAAAACACAAAACCGGCAGGGGTTCCCGCGATACGGGCCCCTGCCGGTACAACGTTTATTGCGCACCGTCATCCGCGGTGACGGCGCATGAGCCAATCCTCGCACAGGTCATAGGCCTCCTGCAGAGAATTGGACACGCAGCTGAACAGTTCCCCACTTTCCGCACGGTAGGAATACTCGATCTTCTGCTGCCCGGATTTCACGGCAACCGTCCGATAACGCTCCTCACCAGGAACAAGATATGCAACCTCCACAAGATGACCCCCAATACATTTTGTATGGCCGGTTTTTGGCCGCCGTGCAATATTCTAGCACAACGCTGCCGTTTTTCCCATGGATTTTGGGCCCGAAGCGCTGCGGCCCGCCAGTGCGGCGATTTCCCGCGCACCGTTTTGCATCTTTGTTGCCTGAGGGGGTCATGCGGGCTTACAGCGTCTGTGTGTGCAGCACCTGCCCGCTCAGGTCCTTCCAGACGGCGGCGTCATCCTCCAGAATCATGTAACCTCGGGCGGAGTTTTCCTTGGGGATGGAAACCGAACCCGGGTTGAAGTAGAAGTTATCCTGCCCGAACGGCTGCCACGCCGGGATATGGGTGTGACCATGGAGCAGAATATCCCCCGGATGCAAGGCGGGCAGCTGCTGCAGATGGTAGTGATGGCCGTGGGTGGCAAAAACCATCCGTTTGCCCACAAACAACAGACAATAGTCCGCCATGACGGGGAATTCCAGCACCATCTGATCCACCTCGGTGTCGCAGTTGCCCCGCACACAGGCCAGATCCCCCGCCCGGGCGTTGAGCATGGCCGCCACCGCCTTGGGGTCATATCCCTCCGGCAGGTCATTCCGCGGGCCGTGGTAGAGGATATCCCCCAGCAGCAGAAGGCGGTCGGACTTCTCAGCGTCCATGGCACGCAGCAGTTCCCGGCAGTACTTGGCCGAACCGTGGATATCGGATGCGATCATCAGTTTCATGGCAAATCTCCCCTTTTCAGAATGTCAGGCGCATCTGGTGCCAGCGCACCCCGCCGTGAACAGAACCGCAGAAACCTTCGTCCACAAACCCCAGAGAGGAATAATAGGCAAGCCGGTGTTCCTTGCAGGTGAGCACCAGCCCCCGGCGTCCCTGGCTGCGGGCGTGTTCGGTCATGGCCCGCACCAGCCGGGCACCATACCCACGGCAGCGGTCCTGTTCCCGCACATCCAGGCCGAAGATCATCTGCCAGGCTCCCTGTTCGTCGTGCAGTTCTGCCTGCTCATACATGCAGTCCTGCAGATCGGGCAGGTCGGTGACCATGCCGTTGATGAAGCCCACCAGTTCCCCCTCTTCATTGAGCAGGAGAAGGAAGTGGTCGGCAAACACCTTCAGGCGCTGTTCCAGAGATTGAGGCGTGGCAGCTTCCGCCGGCGGGAAACAGGCGGCTTCCAGGGCGGCAATGGCCTGCAGATCCTGGGACTGTGCAGCTCGTATCGTCATGGGTGAATCATCCTTCCTGTTTCGAAAAAAGCCCGGCGGCGCCGGGCAGTTTCTGCTTTATTGCATCATTTTGCCAAAGGCATCCCCCGCCTGGGTGCCCACCTCTTCATAGGTCTGCTGGTGATAGTGAAAATGATCCTTCATCAGCGCAAGGCAGGGCGCAAAGCTGCCCACCATCGTCACGTCGGGCAGTTCCTGACAAAGCTGTTCCTGGGCCCGGCGGATGACCTCATACCGGGCATCCACCGCCCGGCTGTCTTCGCCCTGCCGGGAGGTAGGATAGGAGGCATAGTTGAAGTGACCGATCTGGATGAGACCGCACTGCTCGGCTCCTGCCTGTTTGAGCATGGCCCAGATGCGGGCAAAGTTCTGCCGGTACTCCTCGCCGGACACATCGAGATCACCGTCGGTCTCGCCCTGGCACCACACCACCAGGATGTGGGCGGGCACGGTGCCCTGTTCTTGGAGAAAGCCCCGGGCAGCCCGCAGACGGTCGGCGGCATCAGCAGCCAGGACTTCCAGCCAGCGGGCGGTGGAAGTACCTCCCTCCGAGGCCGACACGGCCACCACACTGCGGCCGGTGGCTGCCGCATAGGCGTTGACAAAGGCCGAGACCATACTGCCGGACTTTTTATCCTCGTCGTCAATACCGTCGGTACGGTTTTCGGCAAAACCGAAAGGCTCCTCAATGGGAACCAGTTGGTCCGGCGCGGTGACGGCGCGGTATTCCAGCCCCACGGAAGGAGGGCATTTCTGCGCCGCTTCGGCCTCGCCCCGGCCTGCCATGTTGGACTGGCCAGCAAACAAAATCAGATCGGTCATGGTACTGCCCCCCTTACTCGATGAGCATAGCGTCCCCGAAGGAGAAGAAGCGGTACTTTTCCTGCACCGCCACCTTGTAGGCTGCCATGGTCTTTTCGTAGCCGTAGAAGGCAGAAATGAGCATGATCAAGGTGCTTTCCGGCAGGTGGAAGTTGGTGACCAGGGCATCAATGGCATGCAGTTCCACACCGGGGTAAAGGAAGATGTCGGTGCTGCCGCTGCAGGGTACGATTTTGCCGTAGCGTGCCCAGACAGCTTCCAGGGTACGGCAGCTGGTTGTGCCCACCGCCACCACCCGGTGGCCGCCGGCGCGGGCTTCGTTGATGGCAGCCGCGGCGGCTTCGTCCACGCAGTACCATTCGCTGTGCATGTGGTGGTCCTCGATGGACTCCTCATTCACCGGGCGGAAGGTGCCCAGACCCACATGCAGGGTCACTTCCACGATCTTGATGCCCTTATCCTCGATGGTCTTGAGCAGTTCCGGGGTAAAATGCAGCCCGGCGGTGGGAGCGGCGGCACTGCCCAGTTCCTTGGCGTAGACGGTCTGGTACTGGCTCTGGTCCTCCAGCTGCTTGGTGATGTAGGGCGGCAGAGGCATCTTGCCGAACTCGTCCAGCTTCTCGTACAGAGTCTGGGTATCATAGGAGAAGGTCACCAGCTTGTTGCCGTCGGGCAGGGTCTCGTCCACCACGGCGGTCAGGCTGCCGTCACCGAATTTCAGATGGGTGCCCGCCTGCATGCGGCGGCCAGGACGGGCCAGACATTCCCAGGTATCCCCTTTTGCCTGGCGCAGCAGCAGCACTTCGCACACGGCGCCGGTGGGGACTTTTTCTCCGATAAGGCGGGCGGGCAGCACCTTGGAATTGTTTACCACCAGCACATCCCCCGGGTTCAGGTGGGAGGGCAGATCATGGAAAATCTCGTGTTTGATGGAATCGTCGGCACGGTTCAGCACCATCAGCCGGGCGCTGTCCCGGGGGTCGGCGGGTTCCTGGGCGATAAGCTCTTTGGGAAGATCATACCAAAAGTCTTTTTTCAGCATAGTTTTGCATCCTTTTTACGTTGACAATCAGGGGCGGCAATGCTATTATGAACACATGGCGGCGGTGGTTTAAGCCGCCGTTTGAACACAGAGGCGCGGGCAACATCAGTATCCGCAGGTTTTCGGCCAGCCAGGCAGCGGCCGCGGAGAAAGGGTTTCCCGCCGAAGGCGATGCACGGCACGCATCGGCCTGGGTCCGCCGCCGAACAGGGACGGAACTGTCATGCCGGATTCCGGTATGGTGCGCTGTGTTGTATGCAATGTACCATTATATTGCATTTTGTGCCGGTTTTCAAGCCGGTTTTTTTATTGCCTTCGGGTGATGGGAAGCCGCAGACAAACCAAGGCGGAGGGAACCTCCGCCGGATGTACCGCATAATATGGATTGTATGCGGGGCACAGCACGAAAGGAAGGTATGTAAAGATGAAACAGTACAAAGTTGGCGTTGTAGGTGCCACCGGCATGGTCGGGCAGCGGTTTGTGACCCTGCTGGCCCAGCACCCCTGGTTCCACATCACCGCTCTGGCGGCTTCCGCCCGTTCCGCCGGCCAGGCCTATGAAAAGGCCGTAGGCAATCGTTGGGCCATGCAGTCCCCCATGCCGGACAGCGTGAAGGATATGGTGGTCATGGACGCTGCCGATGTGCAGGCTGTGGCTGACAAGGTCGATTTTGTTTTCTGCGCCGTCAACATGAAAAAGGATGAGATCAAGGCTCTGGAAGAGGCTTACGCCAAGGCGGAATGCCCCGTGGTCTCCAACAACAGCGCTCACCGCTTCACTCCGGACGTGCCCATGGTGGTGCCCGAGATCAACGCCGATCACATCGAGATCATCCCCGCCCAGCGCAAGCGTCTGGGCACCAAGCGCGGCTTTATCGCCGTAAAGAGCAACTGCAGCCTGCAGAGCTATGTGCCTGCCCTGCATCCTCTGCGGGAGTACGGCATCACCAAGTGCCTGGTCTGCACCTATCAGGCCATCTCCGGTGCCGGCAAGACTTTTGAGACCTTCCCGGATATCCTGGACAACGTCATCCCTTACATCGGCGGTGAGGAAGAAAAGAGCGAGCAGGAACCCCTGAAGCTGTGGGGCCACATTGAAGGCGACCGCATCGTTTCCGCCGACGGCCCTTCCTTCACCGCCCAGTGCCTGCGCGTGCCCGTTTCCGACGGCCATGTGGGCGCGGTGTTCGTAAGCTTCGAGAAAAAGCCCAGCAAGGAAGAGATTCTCTCCGCCTGGGCCCAGTTCCACGGCGCCGCCCAGGATCTGCAGCTGCCCAGCGCCCCGAAGCAGTTCCTGCACTACTTTGAGGAAAACGACCGTCCCCAGCCCAAGCTGGACCGCATGATCGAAAACGGCATGGCTGTGAGCATCGGCCGTCTGCGGGAAGATACCCAGTACGATTACAAGTTTGTCTGCCTGTCTCACAACACCCTGCGCGGCGCTGCGGGCGGCGCCGTCCTGCTGGCGGAACTGCTGGCGGCCAAGGGCTACCTGGACTAAAGCCCCATTTTGCCTTTGCACAAGAAGGAGACCTCCTTTATGAAGAAGCCTGTTTTTACCGGCGCCGGCGTGGCCATCATCACCCCCATGAACGCGGACGGCACGGTCAATTTCAATGAGCTGGGCCGCATTATCGATCACCAGATCGAAAACAGCACCGATGCCATCATTATCTGCGGCACCACCGGCGAATCCGCCACCCTGACCCACGAGGAGCATGTGGCCTGCATCCGCTATGCGGTGGAGCGCACCGCCCACCGGGTTTCGGTGGTGGCGGGCACCGGCTCCAACCACACCGATTACGCCATCGAGCTTTCCCAGGAAGCAGAAAAGGCCGGGGCCGACGCTCTGCTGCTGGTCACCCCCTATTACAGCAAGGCCAGCCAGGCCGGTCTGATCGCCCATTTCACCGCTATTGCCAAGTCGGTGTCTCTGCCCTGCATTCTGTACAATGTGCCTTCCCGCACCGGGTGCAACATTCAGCCTGCAACCCTGGCGAAGCTGGCCGAGATTCCCAACATCAATGCGGTGAAGGAAGCCACCGGCAACATCTCTCAGGTGGCCGACGTGGCCGCCCTGTGCGGAGAAAACCTGAACATCTATTCCGGCAACGACGACCAGATCGTGCCGGTGCTGTCCCTGGGCGGCAAAGGCGTGATCAGTGTTCTGTCCAACGTGGCGCCCCGCCAGGCCCATGACATCTGCCAGGCCTGGTTCGACGGCAATCCCGCCGAAAGTCTGCGCCTGCAGCTGGAAGCTCTGCCCCTGTGCCATGCCCTGTTCGCCGATGTGAACCCCATCCCGGTGAAGTGGGCCATGAACCGCCTGGGCTGGGCCGCCGGTCCCCTGCGTCTGCCTCTTTGCGACCCCGATGAGGCCGTGCAGCAGCGCCTGGAGACGGAAATGAAGAAATACGGTCTTTTGAAGGACTGAGTTTGAGCCACAGGGCCCGCCGTGTTCCGCCAAGCAAGCGGGCCGCCGCGGGCCCTGTGTGTCTTTTTCTGCAATACAGTAAAGGAAGTGGATTTACCAATGACCGATCTGATCATTCAGGGCATCGGTGGCCGCATGGGCCATGCGCTGCTGGAAAAAATTGCCGCCCGTACCGACTGCCGCGTGGTGGCGGGCGTGGACCCCAACGCCGGAGATTCTGTGAACGGCATCCCGGTGTATCCCACCGTAAACGATCTGCCCGCCGGTACCAAGGGCGTCATCATCGACTTTACCTCCCCCGCTGGGGCGGTGGCTGCCGCCGAGTACGGCGCTGACCATGGCATTCCCTGCGTCATCTGCTCCACCGGCCTGAGCAAGGAGGAGGAAGCCCGCCTGGAAGCCGCCAGCGAGAAGGTTGCCATCTTCCGCAGCGCCAACATGTCGGTGGGCATCAACGTGCTCATTGAACTGTGCAAGCGGGCCGTGACTCTCTTTGACGGTGAGTTCGACATTGAGATCGTGGAGAAACACCACCACAACAAGCTGGACGCTCCCAGCGGCACCGCCCTGATGATTGCGGATGCCATCAATGCCCAGGCGGGCGGGCGGTATGAGTATATCTACGACCGCCATGATGTGCGCCGCAAACGCGGTGAGCAGGAACTGGGCATCAGCGCGGTGCGCGGCGGCGGTATCGTGGGCGACCACGACGTGCTGTTCTGCGGTGCCGAGGAAGTGGTCACCCTGAGCCACGTGGCCCAGAGCCGCGGCGTTTTTGCGGACGGTGCCATCCAGGCCGCTCTCTTCCTGAATGACCGTGCCCCCGGCTACTACACCATGAGCGACATGCTCCAGGGGAAACTGTCATGCGTATAAGACGTTTCGCCGCCGGGCTGCTGGCGGCCGCCATGGTGCTTGCTCTGGCCGGGTGTGGTCAGACTGCCGAAAGTCTCTCCCCCTCTCCCACACCGGAGGCAACGGCACAGCCCACCCCCGAACCCACGCCGGAACCCACTCCCACGGTACAGACGGCGCGGTTTTCCGCCAGCGGAGACAACCTCATCCATGAAGGGCTGTACAACCAGGCCCGCCGCCGGGCGGCGGAAGCCGGGCAGGACGGGTACGACTTCACCTTTGCCTATGAGAATCTGCGGGAATTCTACTCCGGGTACGACGTGAACTGGCTGAACCAGGAAACCTTGGTCAACGATGCCTTTGAGCCGTCCGGATATCCTATGTTCTCCACCCCCACCGGCATCACCGATGCTTTGTATGACATCGGGTTCCGGGTGTTCAGCCTTTCCAACAACCACAGTTACGACAAGGGCGCTCAGGGCATTGAGTCCTCTCTGGCGCATTGGAACAGCATGCCGGAAGATGTGCTCACCGCCGGGTTCTATCCCCTTACCGAGGAAGCGGCGGCCCAGTCCGACGGGCTGACCTACCAGACGGTGAACGGCATCACCATCGGATACCTTTCCTACACCGAGTACACCAACGGTATTCCCACCCCTTCGGACGCCGAACACGGGGTGATCTATCTGGACGATACCGAGACTATCGCCGCCCAGATGGCCGAGATGCGCCCTAACTGTGATGTGCTGGTGGTCAGCTGTCACTGGGGCGTGGAGGGCAGCCATGATGTGACCGACGCCCAGCAGCAAACCGCCCAATGGCTGGCGGATCAGGGCGCGGATCTGATCATCGGCACCCATCCCCACGTGATCCAGACGGCTCAGTGGCTTACCGCCGAGGACGGCCGCCAGGTGTTCGTGACCTACTCCCTGGGCAATTTCATCAGTGCCCAGTCCTCCCCGGACAACATGATCGGTGCGATCCTGAGCATAGAATTTGAAAAGACAACCCAGCCCGACGGCACCAGCACCACCGTGTTGTTGAACCCGCAGCTGATACCCACCGTGACCCAGTACGAAAACGGCTATGCGGACATCCGGGTGTATCTCTTCCGGGATTATACCGACGAACTGGGTGCCGCCCACGGCAACTTCACTTTGAGCCGTGACTACATACAGCAGGTGCTGCAGGAGAGCATCGACCCCGAATTTTTGGTTTTGGAGTAAGCGGGTCCCCGGCCCGAACCACAGAAAGGAACTGAGGAATCATGTATGGCGTAACCAAGATCACCAGTGAGCAGAATATCATGCTTACTACCTTTCCCGGCGCGCAGTACAGCGCCCAAAGTCTGGCCGAGCACCTGGACGTTTTTGCCAAGGCGGGTATTGTGTTGGATATGATCTGCCAGAGCGCCCCCCGCGGCAGTGAGGTAGATTTCAGCTTTACCACCAGCTACGACAACTTCACCGCCGTGATGGTGGCCCTGCCGGATGCCGTCAAAAGCAACCCGCCGCTGATCTCCGGTGGATACAGCAAGATCAACCTGTTCGGCGAGGAGATGGTCACCAGCTGCGGCGTGGCTGCCCGGGCTCTGCAGGCCCTGGCCCAGGTCAGCGTGGAGGTGGTACTTATCACCACCAGCGATCTGGACATCTCTCTGCTGGTGCGCCAGCAGGATGAGGATGTGGCCCTGGAAGCCCTGAACAAGGCTTTCGCGCTGTAAAATCCTCTGTGTACAACAAAAAACAAAAGCCCTGCCGGGACTGCAACGCAGATCGCCCGGCAGGGCTTTTTCATTTGTTTCAGGATTCGGTACTGGTATCGGGGAAAATCTTCGGGCGGCGTTCAAATACCTTAGAGGCGAACACCGGCATGTACAGCACCACGTACAGCACCAGAGAGATGAGAACATCCGACCAGGCAATGACCTGGTTGCTGATCTCGGCAGTGCCGGAATAGGCCAGAATCAGGTTGTTGTTGCAGTAGTGCAGCAGAACCGGCACCCAGATGTTGTCGGTCTTGAGGTAGGCCCAGGCAAAAAACACCCCCAAGGTGACGCAGACGATGATCTGGCTGGCCAGACTCTGCAGAGAGGTTTCGGGACTGTAATAAAAGAGGTTCAAGGGCAGATGCCAGAGCCCCCAGGCAACGCCCAGAACCAGCACGCCCAGGCGGGGGCCGAATTTCTGCTGCAGGCGGGGCTGCAGGTAATAACGCCAGCCGTATTCTTCCCCGAAAAAGGCGGTGAAGCTGAGGAAGAAGTTGGGAATGGTGATCCCCAGCATCACCCAGGGGGTGGGGGTGGCCCAGTAGGCCAGATATTCACCCAGCTGACCATACGGGATCATGGACAGGAACACAGAAGCGGTGCGCAGAACCACGAACAGCAGCACATACAACAAAGCTTTCACTCCACCGTGCCAGCAAAGGCCGCTGGCCTGCCGGTTCTGCTTTTTCTCGGTCAACAGGAAGATCCAGGCCGGGATGCAGCCGATGACGATGGCATAACTGCAGATGACCATCCAATTCATGTCCGGTGCCGCCACCGCGCCGATGCAGCAGCCCACCATCACCAGAGTCAGCACCAGAAACATGGTGTAAAACCGCCTGGTCAGGCCGGGTTTGCCCCGCCGGGTCACCAGCAGGGCCACCATGGCCCCGGCCGCCGGGTAAAACATCTGGGCGTTGGGGAATGCATCCGTCCCCCAGCCGTTGCGCTGGCAGATACCTAGGGGGATGCCCATGAGGTAGGGCATGCCAAAGGCGATGAGCAAAAAGATCAGCAGCTCTTTGCCTGTGTACTCTCTTGTTTCTTCTTTCATAGCAGACACTCCTTTTTCTCTTAGTTTCAGGGACAGGGATTATTGGTTTTCTTCTTCGGGTTCATTGTTTTCCTGATCCAGGGAGGAACGGCGCTTGTAATACAGCCAGGCGCTGACCTGCAGCACCACAAAAATCAATGCAAACACAAAAATACCGCCCACCACCGGTCCCCACCAGCAGCTCCACTTCCACCAGTCCTGACGGCTGTTGCGCACCAGGTAATATACCGTAATGCCCACGCCCCCCAACACCGACCACAAGGCATTGGTCCTGGCGTTGGGTTTTACATCAAAGGAAGTCCAGATGCCGTTGCGCAGATACTCAAACAGACCGTAGGCACACATAAGCATGAAGATGATCCATTCCGCCATATACTGTTCCCGCGGTGTATCCAGCGCCGACTGCACCAGAATGGCAATGAGCAGCGCCGTCCAGGTGCCCCAGAAGCCCCGGTTGTTGATGGTCAGCAGCTTCTGGGTCTGCATCTCATCCAGCTTGTTCTCCATATGAAAGGGATTTTTCATTCCTCATCCTCCCAGAACAGTTCATCCAGTGTTTTGCCCAGCACCCGGCAGATGGCACGGCACAGCCGGATGGTGGGGTTATACTCTCCTTTTTCGATGGCGTTAATGGTCTGGCGGGTCGCCCCCACCGCCTGCGCCAGCTGTGCCTGGGTCATATCTTTTTCGGCCCGGGCCGCTTTCAGTTTAAGATTTTTGGCCAAAGGCTCCCCTCCTCCTTTGCGGCTCAGGATACGCCGCTTTATCCTTACAACCGCAGTATAGCACCCACATTACATTTTGTCAATTATATTTTACTTTTTGTTCGGTGGTTTTGGGGTTGCGGTTGCGGGTGAGCGCCCTGTGTGGTATCATACAGACAAAGAAATTTCAAAGGATGAGTGTGCATGCGTTACGGTTTTCTCCGCTGTGCAGCGGTCAGCCCGGCCCTTCGGGTGGCGGACTGCGAATTCAATGCCCAGGCCGTGATCTCGGCCATGAAAGAAGCCCAGGACAATCAGGTGCGGCTTTTGTGCCTGCCGGAACTGAGCCTGACCGGCTATACCTGCAGCGATCTGTTTTTACAGCAGACGCTGTATGAAGGTGCCGAAGCGGCCCTTGTGCAGATTCTGGATGCCAGCCGGGATCTGGATCTGATTACTTTGGTGGGCTTGCCGGTACAGCTGGGCGGCAAGCTGTACAACTGCGCCGCCGTGGTCTGCGGCGGGCGTCTGCTGGGCCTGGTGCCCAAGACTCACCTGCCCAACTACGCCGAATTCTATGAGAAGCGGCATTTTGTACCGGGTCCCCGGGCAGCGCGTACCGTGCGGCTGGCGGGACAGGATGTGCCTTTCGGTACCGACCTGCTGTTTGCCTGCCGTCAGATGCCGGATTTTGTTCTGGGCGTGGAAATTTGCGAGGACCTGTGGGCCCCCGTTCCTCCCAGCTGCCGCCATGCCCTGGCCGGGGCTACGGTCATCGCCAACCTTTCGGCCAGCGACGAGACAGTGGGCAAGGCGGCCTACCGCCGGGAACTGATTTCCGGGCAGAGCGCCCGCCTGCTCTGCGGTTACCTCTACGCCGACGCCGGGCACGGGGAAAGCACCACCGACATGACCTTTGCCGGGCATGACCTGATCGCGGAAAACGGCGTTCTGCTGGCCCAGACCGAGCCTTTCGGCTGCGGCAATGCTGTCAGTGAGATCGATGTGAACCGTATGCGCCAGGAACGGCTGCGCAACACCACCTTTGAGCCGGAGGATGCCGGGTATACCCGGGTGGAGTTCGACCTGACTCCCGCCGATGCACCTTTGAGCCGCACCTTCTCCCCCACCCCCTTTGTGCCAGACAGCCTGGAAGACCGCAGCGAGCGCTGCGAGCTGATCCTGCGCATTCAGGCAGAAGGCCTGGCCAAGCGGATGGAACACACCCACGCAGCCTGTGCGGTGATCGGCATTTCCGGCGGATTGGATTCCTGCCTGGCCCTGCTGGCTGCCGTGCGCGCCTGCAAGGTACTGGGCCGCAACCCTCAGGACATTGTGGCCATCACCATGCCTTGCTTCGGCACCACCCACCGCACCCGTTCCAACGCCGAGATCCTCTGCGAAGCCCTGGGCGTACGGTTCATGGAAATCAACATCACCAACACGGTGCGCAGCCACTTTGCGGACATTGGCCAGAACGATACCGACTATGATGTGACCTTCGAGAACTGTCAGGCCCGGGTACGCACCCTGGAACTGATGGACTACGCCAACAAACACGGCGGGTTCGTCATCGGCACCGGCGACCTGAGTGAGCTGGCCCTGGGCTGGGCCACCTACAACGGCGACCACATGAGCATGTACGGAGTGAATGCCGGCATCCCCAAGACGCTGGTGCGGCACATTGTGCGGTATGTGGCCGACAGCAGCACCAGCGAAGAACTGCGGGATGTGCTGCTGGATATCCTGGATACCCCAGTCAGCCCGGAACTGCTGCCCGCCGCCGAGGACGGCACCATCAGCCAGCAGACTGAAAAGCTGGTAGGCCCCTATGAACTGCACGACTTCTATCTGTACTATGTGCTGCGGTTCGGCTTTGGCCCCGCCAAGATCTACCGCATTGCTCAGGCGGCTTTCGCGGACAAGTACACCCCCGACATTCTTTTGTACTGGCTGCGGAACTTCTATCGCCGGTTCTTTGCCCAGCAGTTCAAGCGCAGCTGCCTGCCCGACGGCCCCAAGGTGGGCTCGGTGACCCTCTCTCCCCGTGGCGACTGGCGCATGCCCAGCGACGCCTGCAACGCCTTGTGGATGCGGGAACTGGATACCTTGCAGTAAAATTCTTTCTGACCACAACAAACCACCCCCGGATGGTACGGCTTTACGGCCGTTATCCGGGGGTGGTTTTGTCTTTATTCCATGCGTTGCAATTCAGCGTCCAGACTGTCAAAGGTGTACAGGGTATTGAGCACCGAAAGCAGTTCCTTCTTGCTCAGCCGGGGCGGCAGGCCAAGACGTTTCAGCAAGGCGCGGCGGCGGTCGGCGCTGTTGGCGGTTCCGGAAATGCCCCACTCATACAAATCGGTGTAGGTGATGGGGCGGGGATTGTCCGGGATGCCTGTGATATCATCGGGCACCGAAGCCAGGGCCGTCTGCAATGCCTGCAGAATCAGCTCATCCCCAATGCCTTCCACTCCCAGCAGGCCCTCCTTGCCGGGTTCTGCCTTGCGGCTTTCCTTGCCGGGAATAGCGGGCACATAGGCCTGCCGCACATAGGCGGCCCCGGCCAGGTTGGTGACGAAATGGCGGATCTTGAAGCCGGCGGCGTCGGAGTCGGTGAGGACGATCAGGCCTCTGGCCCGGGCAGTCTGCTTGAACAGGTTCTGCCGGGCCTTGTCCTTGAAGATGGCAAAGCCGTCGGTGGTCAGGATCATGGTGTCCACCAGATTGGCCAGCCGGGCGGCATCATACCGGCCTTCCACGATCACAGCGGGGCGGATGGTCAGTTTCATGCACGCCTCCCGGAACTGCACAGCCCCAGTTCACACAAGGCTTTCTGCAAAAGAAGGTCGGCACTCAGGCGGCTGCCTTTCAGGTCGGTATCCAGCTTCTGCAGCACCCGCAGGCTTTGTTCCAGCCGGGCGCGGTCGTACCGCATGGCGGTCTGTTCGGCGTTTCCCAGGCGGTAGTTCCACTTGCCGGTATAGCCGAAATCTTTGGCCATATCCCCCAGCTGGCGGCGGCTCTTTTTGGTCAGGAAGGCACGGTAGACATCCAGATAGTTGCCGATAAGGGCGCCGGTGATGAGCACCGGATCGTTCTGCAGTTCCAGCAAAGTCTGCAGCTTTTCCAGCGCCTGGCGGGTGCGCCCGGCGGCCACCAGCTTGACCATATCGAAGGTGTCGGCGTCCAGGGTGACGGTGCCCAGTTTCTGGATCATATCGGTGGTGATGGTGCCGTAGTTGGCCAGGGCAGCCAGCTTTTCGATCTCGCTGCGCAGCAAAAACTGGTCCTCGCCGCAGCGGTCCAGCAGCATGGCTTCGGCACCGGGGGCAAACTGCGCCCCGGTCTCCCCCGCCCAGGCACGGGCCATCTCCTGCAAGGCGGCACGGTTGGGCTTGGCGATCTGCACACAGTAACCGATCTTCTCACAGGCGGAGATCAGCTTCTGTTCCCGCTTGCCCGGACGCAGCTTGCCGTATTTTTCTTCCATCACGCTGGTCAGTACAAAGACCGCGTTTTCGGTATCGGCCAGGGTGCCGCAGAATTCCTGCAAATCCTTGTCCGAATAGGCAGACGGGCGCACCAGGGGCATCAGGACCAGACGCTTGCCCCCAAAAAAGGAGATAGTCCCGGCAGCCAGCACGATCTCCTCCACGCTGGGGGTGGGACCGTCCAGCACGGTGGTCTCGGGGTCATCTTCTGACAGGGCTTTTTCCACCTTGGCCGCGGCGCTGCGCACCAGGGCTTCGTCCCCGGCATAAAAGTAAAAGACCGAACAACCGGCTTTCAGCTGCTTTTTCAGCTCGTTTTCACTGTACAGCAAGTATCTCACCTTCTTTGAATACAACACTTGTTCCGGGACGAATGACCACTTCCGGGTCTTCCCCTGCGTACACCGTCAGGGTGTTTTCTTCCTCCAGCCAACGGGGTTCCGTGCTGTTTGTCAGAACCGTCCGGGCTTGCATACTCTCCGGCAGGCTGCCGGCGGCGCAGAACAGATCCACATACACCGCAGACGCCAGTTCCGGCTGCCCGGCGGCTGTGCCGATACGGTAATCCCCCAGCTGCACCACACAGGCGTTTCCGCCAGAGGAAGTGAAACAGTCCACGGTCATCCCGTTTTCCAGCGTCAGCGAAGAGGAAGCAGAAGATTGTTCTTCCAGCGCAACCACGGTATCTGCGCCGGAAAAATCCAGTTCTTTCGGGTCCTGGCGCAGGTCGATGAGGGCCAGACAGTCCGGGTCTCCGTTGTCCGCAAGGCAATCCCCCACGGCATTCAGATTAGCGGCCCCACCCCGGAAAAGGACCACAGCCTGTCCGTCCCGGATCAGCACGGTGCAGGCATTGCCGGAGGTGCCTGCCAACAGCACCCGCAGCACGCCTTGCTGCATGTGGGCACCAAGGTAAACCGCCGCCAACAGGCAGATTGCCGCTGCCGGTCCATACCAAAGCAGCCGGTGCCGCGCCCAGAACACAAGCGCCAGGAACACCAGCACACACCAGACCAGCAAGGTATATTCCCGGGGCAGATACAGCCGGGCCACCGGGAGATTGGCACACCAGCGCACCAGGGCATACATCCAGGAAAGCCAGAGGGACAAAAGCAGGCTGAACATCCTGTAAAGGGGCACCAGCCAGGAAAAAGACGAAGCCAGCAGTACCAGAATGCCTAATATCAGGGCCGGGCGCAGCATCCAGACGGTGAGCAGGTTGGCGGGAATAGCCGCACCACCTGCCGAAAGTCCATGGGCCAGCAGTACCGGCAGAGTAGCCAGAGTCGCCAGGGCGGCGGTCTCCACCGTTTCCGCCAGGTTCAGCAGACGTTGCAGCAACCGCCGGCGGATGTTTCTTTGCTCCGCTTCGGCTTCCGGCAGCAGAATCTTTTTCTGCCAACGGCTGAGCGCTGCCCCCAGCTGCACCCCCAGCACCCCGCAGAAAGAAAGCTGAAAACCCATATCACAGGGCGCATAAGCGTTGGAAAAACTGATGAGCACCGCCGCCAGTCCCAGAGATGTGAGCAGGTCCGGCGGCTGCAGCAAAGCGTACCCGGCCAGAGTGATCAGTACCAGGATCCCCGCCCGCAGCACCGAGACGGACATGCCGGTAAAGACCATGTAGAACAAAATCAGGACCGCCTGCAATGCCAGATAGGGCCGAAAAAACCGGAAACGTCCGCCCCTCCGGGAAAGCAGCCCGCAGAGCAGCGACAGATGCAGCCCGGAAATGGCCAGCAGGTGGGAGACCCCGGCGGTGCGGAAATCTTCCTCCACCGTCTGAGACAGGCGGCTGGTATCCCCCAGCAGCACGGCAGCTTCGATACCGCCCAATTCGTTGGGCAGCCACAGGCACAGGGCACGGGACAAGTCCTGCCGCAAACGGTACAGGGCATAAATTGGCGAAGCAGAGGGTTCGTGAGATTCATAGTCGCCCAGGTATTCCGCTTCCAGATAAACGCCCTTGGCGTACCAGCTTTGGCGGTAACGGCGGGAGGTGATTTCCTGCAAGGCAAAAGCTGCGGTGAACTTGTCCCCCGGCTCCGCGTAGGGAAAAGCGCTGCAGCTGACCTTGATGCTGCAAGGCTCGCCGTTCAATTCCCTAATATGCAAGGTCCCCCGCAGACAGCCGTCCTGGTAGGAGGCTTCCGCATCGGTGGACACCTCTACTATGGCCGTCACATTTTGACCTGCCAGACTGGTCTGCGGCAGTACCGCCCATGTGTGATACCCCCAGAACCAGACACTGCCCGCGAGACTTCCCAACAACAGCGGCAAGGCGTATCCCCGTACAGCGGGGTGCAGGCAGGCCGCTCCCAGCACCAGAACCACAAAAGCCGCCGTCGGCAGCACGGCCAACGGCGGCAGACACACTGCGGCCAGTTCTGCCATTGCAAAGGCAACACCAAAACCAGCCAGCCTGCGTGTCATGATCGATCAATGAAAGAACAGAGGCAGAGGCGACAGGAAGGTAATGTCGGTACGCTTGGACGCATCCCCTTCCGCCAAAGCGGCACAGCAGCCCACAACGGTGCCGGTGCTCTTGGCTGCCAGAGTCTCCAGGGCATGCAGGCTGCCACCGGTGGAGATCACATCGTCCACGATGAGGATGCGCTTCCCGTTCATATAATCAATGTCCTTGCGGTCAATGACCAGCACCTGCTTACCGGCGGTGGTGATGGATTCATCCTCGATCACAACGGGGTCCTGCATATACAGCTTGGCACCCTTGCGCGCGGGAATCCAGCGCTTGCCGCTCTGGCGGGCCATCTCGTAAGCCAGAGGGATGCCCTTGGCTTCGGCGGTGAGGATCACATCAAATTCCGGGCACTTTTTCAGCAGTTCCGCCGCGCAGGCCACGGTCAGTTCCACATCGCCGAACATGATAAAGGCAGCAATGTCCATGTGATCATTGACCTTGCAGATAGGCAGTTCGCGGGTGAGCCCCGCCACATGCAGAGTATAGGTTTCAGCCATTTTTTCTTCCTCTTTTTCCAGTGAATCAGACATCAAATGCGGAGCCATGCCATCAGCCCGGAGGCCAGGCCAGACTGCGGCCAGCCAGCACATGGAAGTGCAGGTGCTTGACGCTCTGACCGCCGTCTTCCCCCACATTGGTCACGACGCGGTAGCCCTTTTCATCCACGCCCAGGTCGCGGCACAGCTTGGCCGCCACCGCGAACACATGTCCCAGCAGGGCGGCGTCACTTTCCTGCAATGCCGCGGCGGAAGCAATGTGCTGTTTGGGGATGATGAGGAAATGCACCGGCGCCTGGGGGTCGATGTCATAAAATGCCAGCAAGGTGTCGTCCTCATACAGTTTGTTGGACGGGATCTCCCCCGCTGCGATCTTGCAGAACAGGCAATCAGCCATACTTGTCTCCTCCTTTTTATGCAAAAGTCAAAGAGTATATGAATAGTATAGCATAATTATGCGTTCTTTTCCAGTTCCTTCTTCACGATCTCCTGCACGGCGTTCAGCGCGTCGTCGATCTTGGAGGTATCACGGATACCGGCCATGGCGAAGTCGGGCTTGCCGCCGCCGTTGCCGCCCGCGATGGCAGCGATCTGCTTGACCAGCACGCCCGCCTTCAGGCCCTTGGCCTGGGCGTTCTTGCCCACGCCCACCGCCAGGGTGGTCTTTTCGCCCTGGGTGCCGATGAGAGCGCCCACAGCGTCGGGAGCCTTGTCACGCAGCTTATCCATCATGCTGCGCAGGGTGTCGGGGCCGGTGCCGTTCATGAACATGGTGACGATGCGCACGCCTTCCACCACAGCGGCGGATTCAAACATGCCATCGATCTGGCTGGCAGCCAGCTGGGCCTTGGCGATGTCCAGCTGCTTGGAGGTTTCCTTCAGCTCGGCACTCATGGCTTCGGCACGGGCGGGAACGTCCTTGATGTTGTTGGCCTTGAGGGCGGCAGCAGTGCGGGTCAGCTCGGAAGTGCGCTCATCCAGCAGGGACAGCACGCCATAGGCAGTGGTGGCTTCCACGCGGCGGATACCGGCGGCCACGCTGCTCTCGGACAGGATCTTGAAGCAGCCGATCTCGGCGGTGTTGTGCACATGGGTGCCGCCGCAGAACTCCACGCTCCAGTTGCCGGCGTCCACAACACGGACCACGTCGCCGTACTTCTCGCCGAACAGGGCCATGGCACCCATCTTCTTGGCTTCCTCAATGGGCAGGTTGTTCACGTTCACCGGGATGGCGGCGAAGATCTTTTCGTTCACCTTGCGCTCCACTTCGGCCAGTTCCTCGGGGGTAACGGCACTGAAATGGGTGAAGTCGAAGCGGGTGATGTGGTCGTCCTGGTAGCTGCCGGCCTGGTGCACATGGTCGCCCAGCACTTCCCGCAGGGCCTTCTGCATCAGGTGGGTGGCGGTGTGGTTGCGGCAGATGGCCGCACGGCGGGCAGCGTCCACGCTGGCGGTGACGGTATCGCCCACATGAATGGTGCCTTCCAGCAGGGTGCAGGTGTGGACAAAGTAGCCCTTGGGGGTCTTCTTCACGCCCTGGACCTTCAGCTTGGCGCTGTTGCAGCTCAGGTAGCCGGTATCGGCCACCTGGCCGCCCATCTCGGCATAGAAGGGAGTGCGGTCCAGAACCACCAGCACGCCTTCCCGGGCGTCGGCGCTGTCGGAGGCCACGGCCTCGCAGATTTCCTCGCCGTCGGACAGAGCCACCACAGCAGCGGTCTCGGCGAGGGTGTCATAGCCGTCAAAGACGGTGGGTTCGGCAGTCAGTTCACCGAACAGGTCGGAAGCCCAGCCGGAGATATCCTTGGCCAGACGCTCGGCACGGGCGCGTTCCCGCTGCTTGGTCATCTCCACATGGAAGGCAGCCTCGTCCACCAGCACACCGGCTTCGGCGGCGATCTCCTTGGTCAGGTCCAGGGGGAAGCCGAAGGTATCGTTCAGCTTGAACACGTCACCACCGGACAGCACCTTGTCCTTCACGTCCTTCAGGCCGGCGATCATGCCGTTGAGGATGTTCAGGCCGGCATCGATGGTGCGGGAGAAGCGCTCCTCCTCAGTGCCGATGACCTTCTTGATATACTCCTCATGCTCGCGCAGCTCGGGGTAACCGGCTTCGCTGGAGGTGATGACGGTCTCCACCAGGTCGGTGAGGAAGGGGCCCTGGATGCCCAGCATGCGGCCATGACGGGCGGCACGGCGCAGCAGGCGACGGAACACGTAGCCGCGGCCTTCGTTGGAAGGCAGGATGCCGTCGGAGGCCATGAAGGTGGTGGAACGGATATGGTCGGTGATAACGCGGATGGAGATATCATCCTTTTCGTTCTCGCCGTACTTCTTGCCGGACAGGCGCTCCACATGGTGCAGAACGGAAGCCACGGTGTCCACCTCGAACAGGTTGCCCACGTTCTGCATCACGCAGGCCAGACGCTCCAGACCCATGCCGGTGTCGATGTTGGGACGGGGCAGGCGCTCATAGTGGCCCTTGCCGTCGGAATCGAACTGGCTGAACACCAGGTTCCAGATCTCCATGTAGCGGTCGCAGTCGCAGCCGACCTTGCAGTCCGGTTTGCCGCAGCCGTATTCGATGCCGCGGTCATAGTAGATCTCGGAGCAGGGGCCGCAGGGACCGGAGCCATGCTCCCAGAAGTTGTCTTCCTTGCCGAAGCGGACCATGTGGTCTTCGGGGATGCCCACCTTCTTGGTCCAGATGTCATAGGCTTCATCATCGTCCAGATAGACGGAGATGTACAGCTTTTCGGCAGGGATTTCCAGCTCGCCGGTGAGGAACTCCCAAGCCCAGGGAATGACCTCTTCCTTGAAATAATCCTGGAAGCTGAAGTTGCCCAGCATTTCAAAGAAAGTGCCGTGGCGGGCGGTGATGCCCACGCGCTCGATATCCGGGGTACGGATGCACTTCTGGCAGGTGGTCACGCGGTGGCGCGGGGGTTCTTCCTGACCCAGGAACCACTTCTTCATGGGGGCCATGCCGCTGTTGATCAGCAGCAGGCTGGGGTCATCTTTGGGAACCAGCGGAAAGCTGCCCAGGCGCAGGTGGCCTTTGGTTTCAAAATAATGCAGGTACTTTTCGCGCAGTTCATTCAATCCGGTCCATTGCATTGTTCTCAATCTCCCATTTTGCTATTGATGTGTACGGCTGTGCGGGCTGTGCCGTAAAAACAAAACAGCCCCCGTCCCGCCAAGGGACGAAGGCTGACTATGCTTCCGTGGTACCACCCAAGTTGCAGGGAACTTCCCTGCCGCTTTGCTTTGCGTTAACGCCGCAAATACGCCCGGTTTTTCCGGGGGCTCCGGGGTGGCGCTGCCACAGGCACGGCAGAAACCTTTCAGCTGCTGGTTTCCTCTCTTATGTCCGGTCGCTGTGACATTGGCCCTTTCTCAGCCGTTGTCATATCCTCTGATAGTATACGACGCACTTTGCCGGTTGTCAACCGTCATTCGCGCTTTTTTGCGCCGTTTCCGGGGTAGTGGGGCCTTTCAGCACCGTGATGGCATCCACCACCCGGGCAAATAGGGCGGCACTGGAGGTTTCGGGTTCCAGGGTGGTGTCCTGCAGCACGGTGATGGTATACCGGGGGTCATCCGCAGGCCAGAAACCGGAGAACCAGTAGTTGAGAAGCTCTTCCCCGTTTTCATCAAACTGTCCGGTCTGGGCGGTACCGGTCTTGCCCCCCGCCTGCCCCGTGTCGGGGGCCGCCTGGCGGCCGATGCCTTCTTCCACCACGCTGATGAGCATGCTGCGCAGGATGTTTGCCGTGTCACTGTCGCACACCCGGACATCTTCCGCCGTTTCCACCGGCTGCACCAGCTCCATGGTATCGGCATCCACCACGCCCTGCACAAAGCGCGGTGCTTTCCATATACCGCCGTTGGCCACAGCGTTCATCATGGCGGTGATTTGCAGCGGGGTCACGGTCAGTGCCCCCTGCCCGAAGGAAAACATGGCCAGCTGTCCGCCGTTGGTATCCGCCACCGACTGGGCCGGCGGCAGGTTTCCCTCGGCACTTTTCAGCCCCGGCGCCACCGCCGAAGCCTGGCCGAAGCCGAACTTCCGGGCAGCTTGCAAAATCCGTTCCCCGCCCAGCAGCTGCCCCAGCTTGATGAAATAGCAGTTGCAGCTTTGTTCCAGCGCCCCGCGCAGGTTCACCACCCCGTGGGCGCGGCCCTCGGCCCAACGGAACACCTGGTCCCCCACCTCCACGCTGCCGGTGCAATCATGGGTAAACCAGCTGTATCCCGCTTCATAAGCCGCTTCCGCCAGCACCACCTTGAACACCGACCCGGCACTGAAAGCCGACAGCGGGCGGTTGATGAGAGAGGTATCATCCGCTTCGATGCTTTTCACCAGATCATCAGGGTCAAACTCCGGCATACTCACGCTGGCCAGAATGTTCCCGGTAGCGGTGTCTATCACCAGGATGCACCCTTTATCTATGGCCTGGGCTGCGATCCCCTCGCAGGCTCTTTGAAGGTCGGCGTCCAGGGTCAGCTGCACCCCCTGGTTGGTGCCGTCCGCGGCCTGCAGCTCCGGGTTGGTTCCGGTCATCAGGGACCCCTGGGCCGTGGTGATACAGCTGACGGTGCGCAAATCCCCCGACTGGCTGAGGACATCCTCATAAGCCCGTTCCAGCCCGGAAACGCCCACGCCTTCCCCATTGAGATACCCGATCAGGTGCCGTGCAATAGGGTTGGTCAGATACCGTTCACTGCCGGTATAGGTATAGACCCTGTTGGCGGTGAGATCGGTATTGACCTCCACCAGAAAGGGCGACATACTGTTGCGTTTTTCGTACAGTTCGGACTGTTCCTCAAAATTCACGTAAGGAAAGAGGGTTGCGTAGCTGGAATCCCCGGGAATACACAAAGCGTACCACCGGGGTTCGGTGCCCGTGAGAGGCAGTCCGCTACGGTCGTAGAAGTTTCCCCGGCTGCGGGGCAGTTCGGTTTCGGACAGGCTCTGTCCGCCCGCACTGGCGGCATAGGCGGTGTCGGTGCCGATCCAGTAGACCCGGCACAGAATGGCCGCGCAAAGCACCGCCAGTACGCTGCACATGGAATACAAACGGCGCAGGCTCATCCCGGCATTCCCCTTTCCTTTTTCTTTTCTGAAAGAGTATACCCCAGGCGGGCGGCGGGCTATACCAAAGACCGTTTTCTAGACAAAGAAAATCCCGCCGGAGATGTTCCCGGCGGGCAAGGGTCAGTTTTTGGTTTTGGCGGGTGATTGATTTTTTCGGCGGCGCAGCAGCCAGACCACCAGCCCCGCCAGCAGGATACCGGGCAAAATTCCCAAGGCATCCACCACCACATCGGTGGCAAGCATGGCGCGGCCGGGCACAAAGTACTGGTGCAGTTCATCGGAAGCAGCAAAGACAACGCACACCAATGCCGCCCAAGCCCCGCACCGGGGCACGGTTTTGCTCCAGCGCCAGCACAGCGCCGTGACCATGGTACTGGCCCCCAGCACAGCATAGATATACACATGAGCCCATTTGCGCACATTAGCCTGCACATTGGCGCTGAACCATTCGGGGATGAACACATCCGCCGTGCCGCTTTGCTGCATCTGGTCCAGCACCTGTTCGCTCAGGGCCCCGGAACGTTCCCCGGGCTGGGCGGAGAGGAGAAAGATCAGTGCCATGATGCCCAGGGTGACGGCCAAAGAAATCCACTTTTTCATTGTACTGCTGTGACGCTCCTTTGTTTTCTGCTTTTCAGCATAACAGGTTTGGCCGTTCTGTGCAAGAACAAACAGAAGCCCTGCCGGGGGCTTGCGGGACCCGGCAGGGCTTTGTTGTTTATGGGTTTGCCAAGGACATCAGGCAGGCATTAGTACATGCCGCCCATGTCGCCGCCGGCGGGAGCAGCCGGAGCCGGCGGTTCCGGCATATCGGCAACCAGGCTCTCGGTGGTCAGGACCATGGAAGCCACGCTGGCCGCGTTCTCCAGTGCGGAACGGGTAACCTTGGTGGGGTCCACAATGCCGGCTTCGATCATGTCGTCAACATACTCTTCCTTCTGGGCGTCGTAGCCGTAGTTGGGCTTGCTGGCCTGCAGGATGTTGTTGATGATGACGCTGCCTTCCAGACCGGCGTTGGCCGCAATCTGGCGGACAGGAGCTTCCAGAGCCTTGCGGACGATCTTGGCGCCGGTGCGCTCGTCGCCTTCCAGCTCGGTGATCAGCTTGTCGACAGCAGGAATGGCGTTCAGGGTGGCAGTGCCGCCGCCTGCAACGATGCCTTCCTCAACAGCCGCCTTGGTGGCGTTCAGGGCATCCTCGATGCGCAGCTTCTTGTCCTTCATTTCCACTTCGGTGGAAGCGCCGACCTTGATGACAGCCACGCCGCCGGCCAGCTTGGCCAGGCGTTCCTGCAGCTTCTCGCGGTCGAAATCGGAGGTAGCAGTGGTGATCTGGCTGCGGATCTGGGCCACGCGGTCCGCGATCTGCTGCTTGTCGCCGTTGCCGCCCACGATGGTGGTGACTTCCTTGGTCACCTTGACCTGACGGGCAGAACCCAGCATGGCCAGGGTGGCGTCCTTCAGCTCATAGCCCAGGTCACTGCTGATGACGGTGCCGCCGGTGAGGATGGCGATATCGGTCAGCATCTCCTTGCGGCGATCGCCGAAGCCGGGAGCCTTGACGGCAACCACGTTCAGGCCGCCGCGCAGACGGTTGATGATCAGGTTGGACAGAGCGTCGCCATCCACATCTTCAGCGATGATGAGCAGCTTGCGGCCGGACTGGATGACCTGCTCCAGCAGGGGGACCAGATCCTGGAACACGCTGATCTTCTTGTCGGTGATCAGGACGTTGGCGTCGTCAAAGACAGCTTCCATCTTCTCGGTATCGGTGACCATATACGGAGTGATGTAGCCGCGGTCAAACTGCATGCCTTCCACCACTTCGGTGTAGGTTTCGGCAGTGGTCTTGTTCTCCTCGATGGTGATGACACCGTCGGCGGTGACCTTCTCCATGGCGTCGGCGATCAGCTGGCCGATCTCGGCATCACCGGCGGAAACAGTGCCGACACGGGCGATGTCCTTGGTGCCGTTGACCTTCTGGCTGTGAGCCTTGACAGCTTCCACAGCGGCGCCGATGGCCTTCTGCATGCCGCGCTTGATGTCCATGGGATTGGCACCGGCGGTGACGTTCTTCATGCCTTCGGTGACCAGAGCCTGGGCCAGGACGGTGGCGGTGGTGGTGCCGTCGCCGGCAGCATCGTTGGTCTTGGTGGCAACTTCGCGAACCAGCTGAGCGCCCATGTTCTCGAACTCGTCCTTCAGTTCGATCTCCTTGGCGATGGTCACACCGTCATTGGTGATGAGGGGGCTGCCGAACTTCTTGGACAGCACCACGTTACGGCCCTTGGGGCCCAGGGTGATCTTGACGGTATCGGCCAGCTGGTCGATGCCGGCGCAAAGAGCTTTGCGGGCTTCTTCGCCCTGCTTGATCTGTTTAGCCATAGTAAATCTCTCCTTACCTTATCTGAAAGAACTGAAAGCGTGATTATTCCACAACGGCCAGGATGTCGCTCTGGCGGACGATGGTGCATTCCTCGCCATCCACCTTGACCTCGGTGCCGGAGTACTTGCTGGTCAGGACCTTATCGCCGACCTTGACGATCATTTCCACTTCCTTGCCATCCACGTTGCCGCCCGGGCCAACAGCCAGGACTTCGGCGATCTGGGGCTTTTCCTTGGCGGAGCCGGTCAGGATCAGCCCGCCCTTGGTGGTTTCTTCTTCTTCGACCAGCTTGATAACAACACGGTCAGCCAGAGGTTTGATTCTCATGGTGAAATGCCTCCTTATAATTAAAAAAGCTTTTGTTTAAACTTTGTTTTAGCACTCATTTCTCTTGAGTGCTAAATACATTGTAGTCACTTACTAATCAAAAATCAAGTATCCCAAGTATAAAATTTTTGTGAACAGCACTTTTTAACTATATATCGTGCTTTTATTTTTTCTTCAGAAAGCATTCACGGCCCTGCCCCCCTCTTTTTCCGGCTTCTTCGACCGCGATCTGGGTTTTAGCAGTCCCGTCACCGCCGCAGACAACTCAACCAGACCTTTACGGGCGGCGGTCCGGACGGCGGAAAGGCTCTTCGATACTCGTATCAAGCAGAGCACCGTAACACTCCGGGCGGCGGTAGGCGTTGCCATGGACCTCGCTGCGGCGGTAGGCACGCAGCATCTCCATATCAAAGTCCGCCAGATAGATGCCTTCTTCCTCCCCGGCTTCCAGCAGGCATGTATCCCGGGAGCCGGCCAGGTCAGGCAGGTAGGCCACCCCGTCAAAGGCGGAGGAATGGCCGTTACAGTCGGGCTGACCAGCGGGATAGTTGCAGGTGGCAATGGCCATCATATTTTCATAAGCCCGGCCCCGCAGCTGGGAAAGGCGGTTGATCTCCATGGGGCAGGCATTGGGCACCAGCACCACCTCTGCCCCTTGCAGCATCAGCAGACGGGCGCTTTCGGGAAATTCCCGGTCGTAACAGATCATGGCGCCGATGCGCACGGTGCCGCCCGCCGTGTCCAGGTCAGCGGTATAGAACGCATCGCCCCGGCCCAGGCGGGCTTCTTCCCCGAAATCGCAGGTATGCACCTTGGCATAGTGCAGCACCATATTCCCATGGCGGTCATACACAAATAGAGAGTTTTTGGGCTGAGGGCCGTCAGCTTCCAGACAGGTCACTCCCACCGCCATCTCCAGTTCCCGGGCACAGCCGGCAAAAGCCCGCAGAAAAGGATGGCCGGCCGGAATGGCCGCCGCCTGCAGTTCGGCAGGGTCTTCGGCGATAGTGTAGCCGGTGCTCCACATCTCCGGGAAGAGGGCCAGGTCCGCTCCCATAGCTTTGGCACGGCGGCAGGCCTCCAGACCGATTTTGCGGTTTTCTTCCAGCGATGGGCCGGAGCGCAGCTGGAGCAGTGCAACGCGAAAATGTTCCATAGGGTTCCCCTTTCCTGCAATTCTGGCCGGTATGCAAAAAGGCGGCGGTCCACCCGTGGGGCAAACCGCCGCCCTTTGCATCAGGTCAGCGAAAGATTCTGATTCTTGTAGCGCTTGCGCACGGCGCCGTAGTCCAGATGGGGCTTGCCCCCGTTGACGGTATCCTCGTCGATGGTGACCCGGATGATGGTGGGGTCGGAGGGGATATCGTACATGATGGGGATGAGCAATTCTTCCACCACGCTGCGCAGACCGCGGGCACCGCTCTTGCGCTCGATGGTCTTTTTGGCGATGGCGTGCAGAGCCGCATCGGTAAAGACCAGTTCGGCGTTATCCAGGCCCAGCAGTTCCTTGTACTGGCGCACAATGCTGTTCTTGGGCTCGGTGAGCACCCGGACCATGGATTCCTCGTCCAGGGGGTCCAGCACGGTGACCACCGGCAGACGGCCGATGAGTTCGGGGATCAGGCCGAACTTGACCAGGTCGTCCGGTTCCACCTTGCGCAGCAGCTTCTGGCGGGTCTCGTCCTGGTCCAGATTGGTGCGCAGCTGGCTGCCGAAGCCCAGGGACGAAGTGTCGGTGCGCTTCTGGATGAGCTTTTCCAGACCGTCAAAAGCACCGCCGCAGATGAACAGGATGTTCTTGGTGTTGATCTGGATGAACTCCTGCTGCGGGTGCTTGCGGCCGCCCTGGGGCGGCACATTGCTGACGGTGCCTTCCAGGATCTTCAGCAGTGCCTGCTGAACGCCCTCGCCGCCCACATCGCGGGTGATGGAGGGGTTTTCGCTCTTGCGGGTGATCTTGTCGATCTCGTCCACATAAATGATGCCGATCTCTGCCTTGGGGATGTCGAAATCCGCCGCCTGGATCAGCTTGAGCAGGATGTTCTCCACGTCTTCGCCCACGTAGCCGGCCTCGGTGAGGGTGGTGGCGTCCGCGATGGCGAAGGGCACGCCCAGCATCTTGGCCAGGGTCTGGGCCAGCAGGGTCTTGCCGGTGCCGGATGGGCCCAACATGAGCACGTTGGACTTCTGCAGTTCCACGTCGCTCTCCTGCCCGGAGAGAATCCGCTTATAGTGGTTGTAGACCGAAACAGCCAGCACCTTTTTGGTCTCGTCCTGGCCGATGACATACTGATCCAGCCCTGCCTTGATCTCGGCCGGGGTGAGGATGCTGATGTCCTGCAGAGGGTCGATGCTGTGGCGCGGGCGCGCAGCCGCCGAGCGCCGCTGGGCGGTGGCCCGGGGCGGCGGCGGGGCGTCGTCATCCTTATACAGGGCGTTGTAACACATATCGATGCAGTCTTTGCAGATATTGACGCCGGGGCCGATGATCAGCTGTTCGACCTGCTTTTGCGAACGGCCGCAGAAACTGCAGATCAGTTCGCGTTCCTTTCCGTCTTTCCCGGAAATCGAATTTGCCATTTCCTTCCCCCGTGGTTAGTGTTTGGAGATGATCTCGTCGATCAGGCCGTATTCCTTGGCCTGCTGGGCGGTCATATAGTTGTCGCGCTCGGTGTCCCGTTCCACCACCTCAAGGGGCTGACCGGTGTAATCACTGATCAGGCCGTTGAGCTTGGATTTCAGCCGGATGATATGGTCGGCGTGAATCTTGATGTCGGTAGCCTGGCCGGAGATCCCGCCGCCGCCGATGAGGGGCTGGTGGATCAGGATCTCGGAGTTGGGCAGGGCAAAGCGCTTGCCCTTGGTGCCGCTGGCCAGCAGGAAGGCGCCCATGGAAGCAGCCATGCCCACGCAGATGGTGGACACATCGCACTTGATATACTGCATGGTATCATGGATGGCCATGCCGTCCGAGATGGAACCGCCCGGGCTGTTGATGTAGAAGCTGATATCCTTGTCAGGATCCTGCCCTTCCAGATACAGCAGCTGCGCGATGATCAGGCTGGCCGAAGTGGGGTTCACATCCTCGCTCAACACAATGATGCGGTCGTTGAGCAGGCGGGAAAAGATATTGTAGCTGCGCTCTCCGCGCGCGGTCTGTTCGACGACGTAAGGTACCAAACTCATGCAAGTTCCCTCCCGAAAAATCAATTCTTGTTTTGGCTGCCCGGGGAAAAATTTCCCTGTGATAAACCGACCGATACGGCGGCAGCGGCACCGTATCGGTCGCAAATTGTTTTTATTCCTTGTTCTCGGAAGAAGCGTCCTCGTTCTCGACGGTGACGTTGGCCTTCTCCTTCACAAAGTCGATGGCCTTGTTCACGGCCAGGTCGGCCTTGACAGCGGCTTCGTCCACAACGGAGCGGACCTTTTCCACTTCCATCTTGTAGGCATCGGCGATACGCTTGATCTCATTTTCGAATTCCTCGTCGGTGGCCTGAATGGCTTCCTTGGCGACGATGGCTTCCATGGCCAGACGCATCTTGACCTGCTTTTCAGCCTGCTCATGGAACTGAGCCTTGAAGTCATCCAGCTTCATGCCCATATACTGCAGATACTGCTCCAGCTTCAGGCCCTGCTGAGCGATGCGGTACTGGAAGTCCTGAACCAGCTCTTCCACGCG
Organism: uncultured Gemmiger sp.; assembly: GCA_944388165.1. GTDB lineage: Bacteria > Bacillota > Clostridia > Oscillospirales > Ruminococcaceae > Gemmiger. The sequence continues at coordinate 35,147 of CALXHS010000083.1, forward strand.
GGCTTCGTACATGGCCTCGGGCACTTCCACGGTCATGCCGTTGACGACCTGCTCGATCAGGTCGTTTTCGACCTGGGCGTCAGCCTGCTTGTTGTTGTTCTCTTCGATGTTCTTGCGGATGGAGTTCTTCAGCTCGTCCAGAGTGTCGTACTCGCTGACGTCCTTGGCGAAATCGTCGTCCAGCTCAGGCAGTTCCTTGTACTTCACTTCGTGCAGCTTGATCTTGAAGGTGGCGTCCTTTCCGGCCAGCTCTTCAGCCTGATACTGCTCGGGGAACTTGACGTTGACGTCAAACTCTTCGCCGGCAGAGTGGCCGATGACCTGATCTTCAAATCCGGGGATGAAGGAACCGCTGCCCAGCACCAGAGAGTAGTGCTCAGCCTTGCCGCCCTCGAAAGCGACGCCGTCCACAAAGCCCTCGAAGTCGATGTCCACGGTGTCGCCGTTCTCAGCAGCGCCCTCACGGGTCAGCAGACGGCCGTTGCGGTCCTGCATGCGCTTGATCTCGGCGTCGACCAGGGACTCATCCACAGTCTTGACCTTTTTGGTGACGTTCAAACCGGCGTAGTCACCCAGAGTGACTTCGGGCTTGACGGCGACCTTGACCTTCAGGGTAGCGCCCTCGGTCTCGGACATGGAAACAACTTCCGGCTCAGGACGGCCGACAACGTCGATGCCTGCTTCCTTGACGGCAGCCTCGTATGCTTCGGGGAACAGGTCGTTGATGGCGTCATAGTGGAAGATGTCAGCGCCGTACATCTTCTCGATCATGGCGCGGGGAGCCTTGCCCTTGCGGAAGCCGGGCACGGAATACTTCTTGCCTTCGCGCTTGAAAGCGGCGGCAACGGCATTTTTAAAGGTTTCGGCATCGATCGAGAACTGGAGCTCGACCATGCTTTTTTCCAGTTTTTCACAAGAAATCAGCTTCATTTGTAGTCCTCCAAACATAGAAATACAAGTAATTATATCATGCAATGGCACAGAATACCAGTGCCTTTTGCATTTTTTTGCCTGTGCAGGCAAAAAATTTCTCAGTCACAGACCTTATAGGGGCAAAAAGCCAGCCCGTCGGCGGAAATGAGCTTGTAGCGGATGCCTTCCCGCTCCCCCTGCACAGCATAACGGATAGCTTTGCCGTGCAGATGGCCGTAAAAGCACTGCTGTACCCCGTGGGCTTTGAGCACGTCCACCAGTTCCTGGGCACAGGCGTTGCCGAACACCGGCGGGTAATGCAGGAAGGCGATGCGCTCTTGTGCTTCGTCCCCCGACGCCAGCGACATTTCCAGACGCCCGGCTTCCCGTGACATGATCTTGGCGCTCTGGGCGGCAGCATCGTCAAAGGGCCAGCCCCGGGACCCGCACAGGGCTTTGCCGTCCACCAGGCAGCAGTTGTTGTGCAGGATGTGCAGGGTGTCCCAGCCGTTGGCGGCGATGTAGCTTTCCATCTTGCGGGCGGTGGTCCACCAGTAATCGTGGTTGCCCTTGAGCATCCACTTCCGGCCGGGCAGGGTCTGTAAAAAATCAAAGTCCGCTTTGGTGTCCTGAAGGCGCATGGCCCAGGAGGTATCCCCCGCCAGGATCACCGTGTCGTTTTCCTGAATCAGGGTGCGCCATTTGGATTCCAGCTTGGGGAGGTACCCTTCCCAGCCGGGGAACACGTCCATGGGCTTGTCCGTGCCCAGGGAAAGGTGCAGGTCCCCGATCGCAAAAATTGCCATATTGTTTCCTT
>CALXHS010000084.1 GCA_944388165.1 uncultured Gemmiger sp.
GCCATCCAGGGCGGCGTGCTGCAGGGCGACGTCAAGGGCCTGCTGCTGCTGGATGTCACCCCGCTGAGCCTGGGCATCGAGACCCTGGGCGGTGTCTGCACCAAGATCATCGACCGCAACACCACCATCCCCACCAAGAAGAGCCAGATCTTCTCCACCGCTGCCGACAACCAGCCCAGCGTGGAAGTCAACGTTCTGCAGGGCGAGCGTGAGTTTGCCCGCGACAACAAGAGCCTGGGAACCTTCCATCTGGATGGCATCGCTCCGGCTCCCCGCGGTGTGCCTCAGATCGAAGTCACCTTCGACATCGACGCCAACGGCATCGTGCACGTAAGCGCCAAGGACCTGGGCACCGGCAAGGAGCAGAGCATCACCATCACCGCTTCCACCAACATGAGCAAGGACGACATCGACAAGGCTGTCAAGGACGCCGAGCAGTATGCCGCCGAGGACAAGAAGCGCCGTGAGGAAGTGGATACCCGCAACAACGCCGACCAGATGGTCTTCCAGACCGAAAAGGCCATGAACGAGCTGGGCGACAAAATCTCCGCCGAGGAAAAGAGCGAGGTGGAGACCAAGCTGTCCGCTCTGAAGGAAGCCCTGAAGTCCGGCACCATCGACGACATCAAGGCCAAGCAGGACGACCTGCAGAAGGCTTTCTACGCCATCAGTGAAAAGGTCTATCAGCAGGCTGCCCAGCAGCAGGGTGCCCAGGGCCAGCCCAACCCCGGCCAGCAGGCTCCCAACAACGGCCAGGCGGATGACGGCGCCGTTGACGCCGACTTCCACGAAGTCTGATCTGTCCCAAATCCAGTAAGTTCCCATACGGCCGCCGCCGGGGTATCCGGAGGCGGCCATTGTGGGGCTTGTACAGAAATAAAGGTGTGATCCTATGGCAGACAAAAGAGATTATTACGAGGTGCTGGGCGTAGGCAAAAATGCCAGCGACGCCGAGATCAAGAGCGCCTACCGCAAACTTGCCAAAAAGTACCACCCCGACCTGAACCCCGGCGACAAGGCCGCTGAGGAAAAGTTCAAAGAGGTCAACGAGGCCAACGACGTGCTCTCCGACCCCGAAAAGCGCAAGCGCTACGACCAGTTCGGCTTTGCTGGTGTTGATCCCAACTATGCCGCGGCCAACGGCGGCGCCGGTTTCGGCGGTGCAGGCTTTGGCGGCGTGGACCTGGGCGATATCTTCGGCGATCTGTTCGGCGGCGGTTTCGGCGGCGGCTTCGGTGGTTTCGGCGGCGGCGGGCGTACCCGCGCCAATGCCCCCCGCAAGGGCCACGACATCCAGGCCAGCGTGATCCTGACCTTTGAGGAAGCGGCTCATGGCTGCGCCAAGAAGATCACCATCAACCGGCAGGAATCCTGCCCCGATTGCCAGGGCACCGGCGCGGCCAAGGGCACCAGCCCCGAAACCTGCCCCCAGTGCAACGGCCGCGGCTATGTGGTGACCCAGCAGCGCACCCCCTTTGGTGTGATGCAGAGCCAGCAGCCCTGCCCCCACTGCGGCGGGCGCGGCACCGTCATCAAGGACCCCTGCAAGACATGCCGCGGTACCGGCAAGGTCAGCAAGCGCAAGACCCTGGAAGGGAATATCCCCGCCGGCATTGACGATGATCAGAACATCGCGCTGCGTGGCCAGGGCAATGCCGGTTCCAACGGCGGCCCGGCCGGCGATGTGATCGTGCATATCACCGTCAAGCCTGACCCCATCTTCCTGCGGGATGGCTACGACGTCACCGTGCGCGTGCCCATCACCTACAGCCAGGCAGTTCTGGGCGACGAGATCGAAGTGCCCACCGTGGACGGCCGGGTATCCCAGAAGATCCCGGAAGGCACCCAGAGCGGCACCCGCTTCCGCCTGCGCGGCCAGGGTATCCAGTACCTGAACGGCCGCGGCCGCGGTGACCAGTATGTCATCGTGGAAGTGGAGATCCCCAAGAAGCTGACCCGCGCCCAGCGCGATGCCCTGAAAGCCTTTGAGGAATCCCTCAAGGAAGACAACTACGAAAAGCGTAAGGGCTTCTTCAAGAACCTGAAAGACCGCTTCTCCAACAAGTAAGCAACATACCCACCAAGCCGCGTCCGCGTCGGGCAAAACCCGGCCCGGGCGCGGCTTTTTGCGGCGGGTTCCGGTTGCGCTCTGGCGCGTTTTGGGATATAATAGAACCCGTATGTGACCATCCTTTCGTGCCCTGCCTGCGGCGGGGTCCGAAACAGGAAAGGACGGAAGACCGTTGCAAAAAATCAATGCCTTTGTCCGGCGTCACCGCCTGCTGCTGGCGGGGCTGCTGCTGGCAGCCGTCAGTGCGATGGTGCTGGCCTGGGCCGGGTACGACCTGGCCCAGCGGGTGGACGACCAGCCTGTATTCCAGATCGTCAACGATACCTATACCCAGACGGTGGAACTGCCCCCGGAAGGCGGGCTTGTGCAGGCTCTGCCGCTGGGGACCGGTCAGGAATTGTACGGCGTGCGCCTGAACCTGACCACCTATGACCACGCTTTTGCCACCGGGCAGCTCCACGCCGAACTCACCGACCAGGCGGGTACGGTCCTGGCCCGGGGCAGTTTGGACTGCATCACCCTGAAAGACAACACCTTTGCTGCCCTTATTTTTGAGCAGCCCTATACCGCGGCATCCGACGAAACCTTGTCCCTGCACATCTGGTACGATGGTACGGCCGATGCCGATGCGGGCTGTCCCATTGGCCTGTGGGTCAGTGAGAGTGTGACCGAACCCATGGAGGATACCGGCCTGACCGGCACCATGCCCCTGACCGCCTATGCCGACGGCACCGATCTGAACGCCACGGCGGCGGTGCAGTATGTGGTGGATTACTCCGGCAGCTGGTCCGGGCGGCTTTCCGCCGTGCTGGGGGGGCTGCTCTTCGGGGCGGTGGTGCTGGGCTTTGTGCTGCTGGCCCGGAAAAAGGCTTTCTGGGCGTTGGTGCTGGTCTGCGGTGCCTTGCTGGGCGGTGCGTTCAGCATCGTCACCCCGCCTCTGGTGGGCCCGGACGAATACACCCACCTGGCCAATACCTACCAGGCGGCCAGCGAACTGCTGGGCCAGCCGGTGACCAACGGGGAAGAGGATGGCTGGCGGCTGCTGGTGCGCTCCTGCGACGCCCCTTACTTCACCGCCCACAGCGGCGACATCGGCATCTTTGCCTATAAAGACTACCTCTCTCACCTGGGGGATAAAGCTCCCTCTGCTGTGACCGATACGCCCTCCGATTTCACGGTGGGGACCAATTTCAATCGTACCCTGTACGTGGGGCAGACCCTGGGCGTGGCGCTGGCCCGCCTGCTGGGGCTGGGTTTCCACGGCATGCTGCTGGCTGGTCGGCTGGGCAACCTGCTGGTGTATCTGGTGCTGGCTGCCCTGGCGGCGGCTCTCATACCCCGGCGCTGGGAGGGCCTGCTGGCCTGTGTGGCGCTGCTGCCCCAGACGCTGCAGCTGGCCGCCAGCTTTTCCGCCGACGGCACCGTGCTGGGCCTGGTGTTCTGCTTTACCGCTCTGTGCTTTGCCTTGCGGGAACGCCCCGCCCGCCGCGCCGAACTGGTGCCGCTGGCGCTGCTGGCCTTCCTCATCGGCCCGGCCAAGGCCATCTACCTGCCGGTGCCCGCCCTGGTGCTCATGGTGCCGGCGGCCCATCTGGACCCCCGCCGTAGTCCGTCCACGCCCACCGTGGCCCTGGCAAAATGGCAGATCCGCCCCGGTATCCTCATTAAGGTGCTGGCGCTGGCACTGGCGGTGCTGGGCTGGGTGAACCTGAACATGGGCGCACTGATCTATGCCACCCGGGACGTGGACAACGTGGGCCTGACCCGCGCTGCCGTTGCCGTGGTCATTGCCGCGGCCCTGCTGGGCTTTGTATACTGGAAAATACACCGGAACCCCCGCTTGAAAAAAATCTTCTACGGGGTGTTGGCAGCAGGGCTGTGTGTGGCTGTGCCGGTAATGTTCTGGCGGCTGACCCATATGTGGGGCGGCCTGACCCCCGAACAGCTGGTGGACAGCGTCCAGCCCAACGGCGACTCTATCTACACCTATTCCGCCGGGTATATCTGCCGCAACCTGCCTGCCACCATCAAGCTGCTGCTGCGCTCGGTGAGTGCGGAAGGCGCTTCCTGGCTGCAAGGGCTGCTGGGCACCGCCCTGGGCGAGCCCATCGTTTATCCCATCGCGGTCAGCTGGCTGCTGGGCATCGGTCTGGTGCTGGTGCTGTTGGCGGCGGCGCTGCCCCGGCCGGATGACGCCCCCAACCTCTCCCGCCGTCTGTGTGCGGGCGGCTGGGTCATCGTGGCGCTGGTGGTGGGGCTCACCTTCTTTGCAGCCCTCAGCTGGACCCCCATCAACTACACTACCATCTTCGGTGTGCAGGGACGTTACTGGCTGCCGGTGCTGCCCCTGGCCCTGGTTCTGCTGGGAAATACCCGTACCTTCACCGTGGGGCGCAGCATTGCCCGCCCCGCCGTGATGACTACCCTCTGCCTGACTTCCCTGGTGCTTCTCCAGGGGGCGGGGCTGTACGCCCAGTGGCAGATGGTGTAATCCCTTTTTTGCCGGACAGCGGCGCCCGCCTTTGCGGACCCGCTTCTGATAGAATCAAACATCCGGCCGCTACCCGGCCGAGAGAAAGGAAATTACCATGACTGTTCAGAGAGACACCATCATCATCGACATCCTGAAGAACGACCCCACCCAGGGCTGCGTGCCCATTTTCCAGAACGCGGGCATGCACTGCCTGGGCTGCATGGCCGCCCATGGCGAGACCGTGGAGCAGGCCTGCGCCGTCCATGGCCTGAACCCCGACGCTCTCATCGCCGAGCTCAATGAATACTTCGCCAAGCAGTAAGGCGCTGCCGCACCTGGACGCCCGCCTTTCCGCTGCCGCCGCCTTCGTGCGCCCCGGCAGCACGGCGGCGGATATCGGGTGCGACCACGGCAAACTCAGTGCATGGCTGGCGGGCAGCGAACGCTGCCCGCTGGTTTTTGCATGTGATCTTCGCCCCGACCCCCTGGCCAAGGCGCAGCGCGCCTGTGCCCATCTGGGGGAGAAGGTGCAGTTCCGCCTGGGTTCCGGGCTGGATGTGCTGCAGCCCGGCGAAGCCCAGGATATCATCATCGCGGGTATGGGCGCCCAGACTATCATGGAAATTCTGAACGCGGCGCCCTGGGTGTTTGACCCGGCCTATAACCTGGTGCTGGTGCCCGCCACCAAGCACAGCCTGCTGCGCCGCTGGCTGGCCCAGCGGGGTTTCACACTCCAGGGGGAGACCCTGGCCCATGCCGCCGGGCGGTGGTACGCTGTGATGAACGCCCGCTACATCGCCGACCCTCATGAACCCAAGGGCCTTTGGTGCCTGTGCGGTCTGGTGGAAGGGCAGCCCGGGGCCGAGGAATACCGCGCCCAGCAGCTCGTCAAACTGAAAAAATACCGCAGGGGACTCACCGCCGGCCCGGAAGCCGAAGCGGTGGATGCCCTGATCGCAGAAGTGGAGGCAGGAAAATGGCCGTGACCGTACAGCAAGTTTTGCAGATCCTCAAGGAATT
>CALXHS010000085.1 GCA_944388165.1 uncultured Gemmiger sp.
AAAACCTCCTACTGAATGGAAGGGTCCAGTGCTTCGGCGTCCCGCTTCCAGCGTTCCGCCTGCTGCAGCTTGAACTCGAAGTTCCGGGCATCCTGGGCCAGCAGGCTGGACAGGATCACGCCGGAAATGAACAACAGAAGCGCCGCCACCATACCGCAGGCGCAGACGATGAGGGTGGGGAACCTGGGCACCAGCCCGGTGCGCAGATACTCCGCCACCACCGGCACCATGAACCCGGCGCTGACCAGGGCCAAAAGCACCGCCAGCAGAGTGAAAAAGCCGAAGGGACGGTAATTTTTGTACAGCCGGGCAATGGTGCGCAGCACCCGGGCGCCGTCACTGTAGGTGTTCAGCTTGGAGACGCTGCCCTCGGGACGGTCCCGGTATTCGATGACCACGTTCTCGATCTGCATACGGCGCTGCACCGCATGGATGGACATTTCGGTTTCGATCTCAAAGCCCCGGGACAGAACCGGATAGGTCTTGACGAACCGGAAGCTGAAAGCGCGGTAGCCAGTCATGATATCCTGGATCTGGCTGCCGAACAGCCGGTTGATGGAAAAGCGCACCAGGCTGTTGCCGAAATTGTGGAAGGGGCGTTTGTTCTCAGTGAAATAGGTGCTGGAAAGCCGGTCGCCCACCACCATATCCGCCCCCCGTTCCAGGATGGGGCGCACCATGTCCGGTGCAGCGGGGGCGGGATAGGTATCGTCGCCGTCTACCAGCAGGTAGCACTCGGCATCCACTTCCCGGAACATCCGGCGCAGCACATTGCCCTTGCCCTGCTGGTATTCATGGCGCACCACCGCCCCGGCTTCCGCCGCCAGTTCGGCGGTGCGGTCGGTGGAGTTGTTGTCGTAGACATAGATAGTGGCTTCGGGCAGGACGGTACGGTAGTCGTTCACCACCTTGGCCACGGTCTTTTCTTCGTTGTAACAGGGGATCAATACCGCGATCTTATCCATATTCCTCTCCCCTCTTTCTTACTGGGCGGCGAAGCGGCGGATCTCGTCCAGCCAGAAAGCCGCCGTCACGGGCCAGCTGTATTTCTGCAGAATTTCCTGAGGCGGGTCCACCGGCTGTGCCATCAGAGCGTCCAGGTCCACCTCATAGTCCATGGGGTCGAAGTACCGCACCGTGGTGCCGTACAGTTCCGGCAGGCAGGAGGCATTGGACACCGCCACCTGCGCCCCCAGGCTGAGGGCTTCCAGGGGCGGGATACCGAAACCTTCGAACACGGCGGGATGCAGGAAAGCCCGGCAGTTCTGCATCAGGGCTTTGTTTTCCCCGTCCGAAACGTATCCCGGATAGTGGATATTCCCGGCACTGACCGCGTTTTTGTCGTCGCCGAAAGCCGCCAGGTCCTTACCGCCGGCCACCACAAAGGTCTTGTCGGGGTTGCGGGCGGCCACTTCCCGGATCCACTTATAGTTTTTGTGGCCTGCCAGGCTGCCCAGGGCGTAGAAGTACTCTCCTTTGTTCACACCGGGCAGCTTATCGAAGATGGATTCGTCCGCTTCCACCGGCTGCAGGTGTTCCCAGCCGTTGTAGGTCAGGCCGATGCGGGCGGTGGGGATGTGCAGACGCTCTGAGATCAGCTGGCGCTGGTTGTCGCTGACGGTATACACCCGCTGGGCAAAGACCCGGATGCTCAGGCAGTGCACCCAGAACTTGAAGCGGAAAAAGGCCCGGTCGGTGTTCATCACCAGGGGGCGGATGTCGTGCAGCACCACGGCGCTGGGGCGGCCCATGAGCATATCACTGGCCAGGCCCAGATAAAAAGCGTCGTGTTTGCGTACATAACGGGGCAGCACAAACAAATTGTAGCTGTATTTCACAGCCTTGAGAGGCACGATCTTGATGTTTTTCAGCGGCGGCAGGTGCAAAGGGCGGCCGTTGTCCCGGTAGCACAGACGCACATCCAGACCGGTCCCTTCCAGCAGCGCATCCAGGCGGGTGACCACCTCATAGACATAGCGCGGGATGCCGGTGATGGGGTCACACAGCACCGTGCCGTTGATCACGATGGGTCTCAAATGGTTTCCTCCTTCGGCATATGGGCACAGTCGCGCAGTTCCCGGCGCCAGTCCTCGACCCGGCGCTGGCAGTATTCGCGCAGCTCTTCCTCGAACCGTTCTTCACTGAAACGAAGGCTGTGAGCCCGGATCTCCTCCTTGGAGCAGGCCACGCCTTCGGCTTCAAATTTTTCGATACATTCGGCCAGGCTTTCCACCGTCTGGGCGTGGAAGAGCAGACCGGTGCGGCCGTCCTCCACCGTCTCGCAGGCGCCGCCGCGGCCAAAAGCCAGCACCGGAGTGCCGGCGCTCTGGGCTTCCACCGGGGTGATGCCGAAGTCCTCTTCCCCGGGGAAGAGGAAGGCCTTGGCCCGCAGGTAGTAGCCCCGGACTTCCTCATCTGAAAGGCCGCCGCCCTTGAACTCCACCGTGGGGCCGGCCATGGCTTTCAGGCGGGATTCCTCGTCGCCGGTGCCGATGACCACCAGCCGCCGTCCCAGCTTGGTGCAGGCGGCCACTGCCAGGTCCATGCGCTTGTACCAGGTAAAGCGGCCCACCACCAGATAGAAGTCCTCTTTTTCCACAAAGGGACTCTGGTTGATGTGAACACAGGGATAGATCACATCACTGTCACGGCGGTAGTATTTTTTGATGCGCTGGGCAATGTAGCGGGAATTGGCAATGAAGTAATCCACCCGGTCGGCGGCACACTTGTCCCACTGGCGCAGCTTGTGCATCTGGCCGGGCATCACCGCCCGCACCAGGGGGTTGGCGTTGGCGCGGTAGGTATAGTAGAAATCCCACACATAGCGGATGGGGGTATGGCAGTAGCAGATGTGCACCGCGTCCGGCCGGGTGATGACCCCCTTGCTGCAGGAAGAGGAGGAGGACAGCACCAGATCATACTCCGAAAGGTCCAGGGCCTCGAAGGCGCCGGGCATCAGGGGCAGCATCTTTTTATACAGCCTGGTGGCAAAGGGCACCTTCTGCAGCCAGGTGGTGCGGATGTCGTAGTCCCGGAACCAGGCGGGCATCTTCTCCTTGTCATAGACAAGGGTATAGATGGGGGCGTCGGGAAACACGTGGTGCATACAGTCCACCACGCGGTCCGCGCCCGCGTACGACACCAGCCAGTCGTGCACGATGGCCACTTTGAGCTTGTTGTTTTGCATTGGCTGCCTCCTTGGGGGTCCGGCGAAAGGTGCAGTTCAGACCAGTTTTTCGTCGTTGATCATCTTGCCGCCGAATGCGGTGCGGAAAATGATCTTGATATCCAGCGCCAGGGTCCAGTTTTCGATATACCAGATATCGTACCGGATGCGCTCGGCAATGTCGGTATCACCCCGCAGGCCGTTGACCTGAGCCCAGCCGGTGCAGCCGGGGCGCACCTGCTGGCGGACCAGATAGCGGGGGATCTCTTCTTTGAAATGCTCCACATGGAAGGGAACTTCGGGACGGGGGCCCACCAGGCTCATGTCCCCTTTCAGCACATTGAAGAACTGGGGCAGCTCGTCCAGGCTGAATTTGCGGATAAAGCTGCCGAAGCGGGTCTTGCGGGGATCGGAATTGGTGCTCCAGCCGGTCTTTTCGTCGGTGTTCACCCGCATGGACCGGAACTTGTACATCATGAATTCCTTCTTGTTCAGGCCCACCCGCTTCTGGCAGAAGATGACCGGGCCGGGGCTGGACAGCTTGACGCCGATGGCCACCGCCAGCATCACCGGGCTGGTGAGGATGATGAGGAACAGACTGCCCAGGATATCGAACAGCCGCTTGGCAAAAGCGTTGAGGATGTTGTCGAAGGGAGTCTGGCGCACATTGATGAGCTTGCAGCTGCCCAGCACGTCGATGGTGGGCCGGGCGGGCAGATAATCATTATAAAAAGGAAGCATGGTGATGCGCAGGCCCTGTTTGTCGCAGGCGGCCAGGGCATGGGGGATCATCTGCATTTCCTCAGCGTCCAGGGCCACCACCACCTCGTCGATGCCGGGGGCGCTGAGTACCTTGTCCAGATTGTCGTAAGGCCCAAGGTAAGGAGCCTTGAGGGATTCGTTGGGGGTGTTGGCCAGGTAACCGTCCACCTGATACCCGTAGTAAGGGTTCTGTTCCAGCGCCAGCAGATACTGGGCAGCCGCCTTGCCGCCTCCCACCAGCAGAACGTGGTGGAAGTCCAGGCCGTGGCGGTGGCGCCATCGGTCGTAGAACCGGCGCACCAGCCGCTTGAGGATGAGGAAACCGGTGCCGAAGCCATAGAACAGGATGACCACCAGACGGGAGAAGTTCACCACCCGGAACTGGTAGAGCAGGGCTTCAAACCCCAGGATACAGATCGCATTGACCAGCAGGATCAGGCGGCAGCGCCGCCAGAACCCCCGCAGGCGGGATGCATCATACAGCCCGCACAGCCAGAACACAGCCACCGCCGCCACGGCGTAGATGCCGCCGGCAAAGACGGCTTCCTGGGCAATGTCCAGAGCGGGACCGGCACCGCCGGGCTGAAAGTAGCGCAGATAATTGAACCGCAGATGATTGGCCAGAAGATACGCCGCAAACAGCAGCACCATGTCCAGCAAGCTGCTGAAACAGGCGCGGATGCGTTTGTTTTTCTCAAGCATACCGGCGGCTCCTTTCGCGGTAAATTCGAAAATACGTGATAAATGGCATTACTATAGAATACCACACTCCCGCCCAGGTTGCAAGGCGGCCTGCAAAGCGGGATGAAGGGTCATTCAAAGAAATATTCCCAGTCGAAATAGGTGGCTTCCACCACGACGCTGTTGACGGTGACGTTAGCGGCATCCCGGGGCAGGGCTTCCAGGGTAATAACGCCCACGCCGTCGGAGATGGTCACCGGTACATTGTAGACACTGCGGTCGGTGGGCAGGAAGAAGTTCCCCTGATCCGGGTCACGCTCCGCCGCCACGCACAGTTCGTTTTCGGTAACTGCCGTACAGAACAAAAAGCTGTGCAGCCCGCCCCGCAGGGCATAGCCGCCGTCCACCGTAAAGGTGTAATCCAGGGCCACATCCGCCACACCGCAGAAGGTGGGGTCGTCGGCGGTGACGGTGATGGTCACAGTCTTACCGTCCTGGGCAACTTCCGCGGTGCAGGGCTGCTGCAGGTCGTTGCAGACCCCTGTCTTTTCCCAGAACAGGTGCATGCCGCCGCTGTTGTAGGTGTTGGCCACCGGGCTCCACCAGCGGTACAGTTCCCGGTAGAACCACCAGTTGGCGTTGCGGCTCCACCGTTCGGACAGTGCCACCTTGGCACTGGGGGTGACTACCCGGTCAAAAGTGCCGGTCTGGAAGGTCGTCAGATAGTCCAGACGCTGCCGGTCCCCCATGGCGTGGATGATGTAATCCGCACCGGTGGGCTGCAGCTGACCAGTCATGGCTTCCAGGGCGCTGGAATAGGTGCCGAAGAGGGTCTTGCCCTCGTTCATAGCTTTTTCGGTGGCCAGCTTGTCCGCCTGATCCCCGAACCAGCCGCCCAGTTCCGGCACATAGGTCAATTCGTCGAGGCGCTCTTCCCGGGCACGCAGCTGTTCCGCCATTCCCAGGCCCAGCACGGCACAGGCAAACAGGGCGCAGACCGCCCCGGTGCCGCAGCCCAGGATGCAGGCAGGCTTTTGGCAGCCGTTCAGCAGGCGTTCGGCCCCAAACAGCAAGGCGCGCACCGCAAACAGCGGCAGCAGAATGGCCAGCAGCGCCTGGGCCCCGCCGGTGGGGCCGCCTTCCCGGGCGCCGGAAAGGATGCAGTAAAGCAGGTTCCACAGAGGCATGCCCAGGCAGAGGGCAAACCCGGCAGCCGCCAAGGCAGCCGAGCGGGGCGTGCGGCAGCGGAAGATGCCCACCGCAAACAAGACCGCCAGAATCAGGCAGAGAGCCCCGGCTGGCTGGGGGATATAATCGGTAATGTAGCAGAGTTTGCTGTCGGCGGTGGTGCCGTAATACCAAACCTGGAAGGAACTGACCCCCCGGGTCTGCTGCAGCCAGGCAATGGGATGCCCCCAGCTGATGGCCAGCACCGATACGCCCAAAGCCGCACAGCTGATGAGGATATACTGCCCCACCCGCACAAGGATCTTTTTCCAGGCGGCGCCATACTGCCGCAGCAGGAACAGACCGTAACCCAGCGCCACCGAAATGTACATGGCGGCGCCCATATCATTGCTCCAGGGCACCAGGAATCCCGCCGCGGCGGGCACCAGCACCCAGGGGGCCACAGCCCGGCCCCGCTGCACCGCGCGGTCCCGGCTGCTCCAGGTGCGCAGACCCAGCAGGACCAGCAGAACGGCCAGGGGCAGCGCGGCCCCCCGCATCATGCGGGCGCTGTTGCCGTTGCGGGCCGCATATTCGATCAGAGGGCGGATCTGCGACTGAAAGGGAACCGGAATGTCATGGGCGATCATCAGGAACCAGGCACACAAGGCGGGGCAGACAGCCATGGCGCGGCGGCCGCGGCCCAGCACCACCAGACAGGCGGCCAGCACCAGCAGTTCAAAGTAGAACCAGGTGCAGAAGTTAGTGGCAAACACGCTGCGGCCGAAACTGTTGCCCAGCACCAGCAGCAATCCGCCCACGCTGTACAGTTCCCCCGCCCCCAGGTAGATCGCAAAGTCCTTGTAAGGGGTCTGCCCGGCCAGCAGATGCCGCACCGGGTTGTAGTTCTGGAAATCGCCGTTCATGATCTCGTAGCTGGCGTCGTAGTTGGCTTCCAGCCCGTGAACAGCCGCCAGCCCCGCCAGAACGGCCAGGACCAGCACCCAGGGAAGGATTCGTTTCAGGGTATGTTTCAAGATTCAGACTCTCCCTTCCCGGTTCAGCGGTAGATGTTCTGCAAAGTGTCCAGGGTCTTGCGCATCTCGGCCCGGACCTCGGCGGGGGTCAGGATCTCCACACCTTTGCCGAAACCCGCCACCCAGCCGAAAAACTGGGGGCTGATCTGCACATCCACCGTGATGGTGAAGTGTTCCCGGCCCGCACAGGGAACCAGGGTGGGCCCGGTGCCGAAACGGTCGATCATGGCCCCGGCAAAGCGGTTTTCGCATTTCAGGGTCACCTTTTTCAGGGGGCCGTTGAACATGCCGAACATCTGCTGGGTATAGGTATTGATGTCGAAAGCGGCGTACTCGTCGGCGCCTTCCCGGCGCACATCGGGCAGAGGTTCCACCTTCTGCATCTTGTCCACCCGGTAATGGCGCAGGTGGCCTTCGGTATAAGCGATGAGGTAATAATTGCCGTTTTCCCACACCAGGGCCCAGGGGCTGACCTGATACAGCTGGCCGTTGTGGCGGGGGACCATCTGCTTCTGCAGGTCCCAGTCACAGTATTTGAATTGCACCTGCACCCCTCTGGTGATGGCGGTGTGCAAAGCATCCACGCTGTACAGGATCTTTTCGTCCTGGCTCTTCACCCGGCCGGAGACCAACACCGTGCGGTCCAGTTCCGCCTGACGGTAGCGGGATGTGAAGCGGCCCAGCTTGTCGATGAGGGTGCGGCTTTTGCGGGCGGTGATGAACTTGCTGGCATACACGGCATCCACCAGCAGCTTGAGTTCTGCAAACTCAAAGGGCGAATCGGTCATGTAGTATCCGCCGCCCCGGCCCCGCTGCTGCACGATCTCGAAAGGCGCGCCGGGCATGGAGTTGATGGTCTGGATGTCGTCGTAGACGCTCTTACGCTCGGCCTCCACACCCCGCTCCCGCAGCAGTTCCACCAGATGGGGCACGCTCAGCGGGTGCTGTTCGTCTGTCTCCCGGGAGAGGATCTCCAGCAGGGTGAGCAGTTTCAGTTTTTGTCCTTCTTTGCGGGGCATAGCGGTCTCCTCCTCGCGTTACTTTTTGTCGAAGGCTTCACGGCGCTTGGTGGAAAGGCGGAACATCTCTTCCAGCCCTTCCCTGTCTTCCGCCGCCAGACGGTCACGCAGGCGGTCCAGCGCGGCGGAGAACATGTCGATCTCTCCGATGAGATTATCCTTGTTCCACAAAAACAGTTCCGCCCACATTTTATCGTTGATACGTGCAATGCGGGTCAGGTCCCGGAAGGAGTCTCCGGTATAGCAGGCCAGTTCGGTGTTGTCCGAAGCGCACATCAAGCAGACGGCGATGGCATGGCACAGCTGGCTGACATAGCCGATCATGCGGTCATGTTCGGCGGGGGTCAGGGTGGTGATGCGGGCAAAGCCCAGCACCTTGGCCAGGTCGGTACACCATTGGATGGCCTCGGGGGTGTTTTTCTCGGTGGGGGTGATGATGAAGTTGGCCGGGGAAAAATCCACCTCGGCGCTGTGGGTGATGCCGCTGGTCTCCCGCCCGGCCATGGGGTGGCTGGCGATAAACTCCACCCCTTCGGGCATCATGGCCTGCACCGGGCCCACCACCCCGCGCTTGACGCCGGACACATCGGTGACCAGGGTGCCGGGGCGCAGAAGATGACCGTACTGCCGCACCCATTCCAGGAAAGCGGTGGGGTACAAGGCAAAGATCACCCGGTCCGCCCCGGATACCAGTTCTTCAAAATCATGGTCGGCCCCGGCGCGGATGTATTCCTTTTCCAGTGCCCAGGCCACGGCGGCAGGGTCCCGGTCGATGCCGGTGACCCGGTAGCCCTTGCCCGAAAGCACCTGGGCGTATTTGCCGCCCAGTAGGCCCAGGCCCACAATGAGATAGGTATGGTTCTGATCCATCCGGCTCACTCCCCTTCCACGAGATCGATCTTGGCGCCCAGAGAGCGCATCACGTCAAAGAAATGAGGCCAGCTCTTGCGCACGGCTTCGGCACCGCGGATGGTGGCCGGGACCCCGGCAGCCAGCGCCGCCACGGTCAGCGCCATGATGATGCGGTGGTCGTTGTGGCCGTACAGGGGCTGTTCCGGGGCGCGCAGCACGCTGCCCGGCACGGTGATGGTATCCCCGATGACCTGTACCTTGCCGCCCATCTTGCCCAGCTCCTGCTGCATGGCGTTGATGCGGTCGGATTCCTTGATGCGCAGGCGCCCGGCATTGCGGATGGTGGTGGAGCCGTTGCAGAAACAGCCCAGGGCAATGAGCACCGGGCCCAGGTCGGGGCAGTCGGCCAGGTCGATGTCCCCACCCTTGAGCAGGCTGCGGGAGAAGCGGATACCGCCATTCACGTTGGCCATTTTGCCGCCGAAACTCTTGAGGATATCCAGGATGACCCGGTCCCCCTGGCGGCTGGCGGCGTCCAGCCCGGACACGGTGATGCCCCCCAGCAGCACCCCCAGCACCGCCAGGAAAGCGGCCTGGCTGTAATCCCCTTCCACCGACATATCACAGGGCAGATACCGCTGGGGCGCGGCAATGCGGTAGATAACGCCGCCGTTTTTCTTGGCACGCTGGGTGACCTTGACCCCGAACCGCTGCATGGCGGCGATGGTCAGGTCCACATAGCTGCGGCTTTCAAAGGGAGGCAGCACGTCGATGGTGGTTTCGGATTCCAGCAGCGGGGCGGCAAAGAGCAGGCCGCTGATGAACTGGCTGGACACATCCCCGGGCAGGGTGAGTCCGCCGGGGCGCAGCCGTCCGAAGACAGTGATGCCTTCGGGGGTCTGCTCAAACCGCAGGCCCTGGCGGTCAAAGAGCATGCGGTAGACTTCCTGAGGCCGGTCCATAAGCCGCCCGGCACCGGTAAACCGGATCTTCTGGGCGGTGAGGCTGAACAGGGGGATCAGGAACCGCAGGGTGCTGCCGCTTTCGTTGCAGAACACCGGGCGGGTGACGGTGGGGAACCCATCCGAACCGATGCCCTTGATGACAACGGCGTTTTCTTCCAGCTGGATGCGGGCGCCCAGCTGGCTCACCGCCCCCAGAGTGGCGCGGATGTCGTCGGAATATTCAATATTGTCGATGCGGCTGGTGCCGCCGGCCAGCGCCGCGCAGAGCACCGCCCGGTGTGCCGCACTCTTGCTGGGAGGCACACAGGCCGTGCCGGAAAAGCGGCTGGCATGCAGGATCGCGTCCAAACAGACACCACCTTTGCTTGAAGTGATAGGCTTACATGTCCCGGCCGATGGCGGGAGCCACCTTGCGGCACTTGGCCACGGTATCGGCAAACTTGTCCGGCTTCAGGCACTGAGCGCCGTCGCTCCAGGCGCAGCGGGGATCGTCGTGCACCTCGATCTCCAGGCCGTCGGCACCGGCAGCCACCGCGGCGATGGCCATGCTTTCCACGTACTTGTAGTCGCCGGTGGCATGGCTGGGGTCCACGATGATGGGCAGATGGGTCTTGTCCTTGATGACCGGGATGGCGGACAGGTCCAGGGTGTTGCGGGTGTACTTCTCGAAGGAGCGGATGCCGCGCTCACAGAGGATGACCTTCTCGTTGCCGCCGGCCATGATGTACTCGGCGGACATGATCCATTCTTCGATGGTGTTGGCAAAGCCGCGCTTGAGCAGGATGGGCTTGGTCATCTTGCCCACCGCCTTGAGCAGCTGGAAGTTCTGCATGTTGCGGGCGCCGATCTGCACGATATCCACGTATTCCTCGAACTCGTCGATGTGGGTCTCGTCCATCAGTTCGCTGACGATGGGCAGGCCGGTGGCTTCCCGGGCCTTGACCATGTCCATGATGCCCTCGGTGCCCAGACCCTGGAAGGAGTAAGGGCTGGTGCGGGGCTTGTAGGCGCCGCCGCGCAGGAAGTTGGCGCCGCCCGCCTTGACCAGTTCGGCCATCTTCAGCATGTGGGCTTCGCCCTCCACGCTGCAGGGACCGGCCATGACCACCACGGGAGAGTTGCCGCCGATCTTGATGCCGTTCACATCAATGACGGTATCTTCGGGATGGAACAGACGGTTGGCCCGCTTGTAGGGAGCGGACACACGGGTGACGTTCTCCACCCAGGGATTGGCCAGCACGTCCTTCTCGGCGATCTTGGTGGTGTCGCCCACCAGGCCGAAGACGTTGTAATCGGTGCCGCGGATCAGGGTGACAGAAAGGCCCTGCTTTTCGAAGTTGTCAATAATGCGGTCGATTTCGACCTGGGGCGTGCCTTTTTTGGTGGAGATAATCATGGTTCATTTCCCTCTCTCTATGTTTTTTGTTTTTCTCGTTTCAGCGTTGGTAATCAAAGGTCTTTTCAAAGGCTGCACGGGCACCGTTCACCGCGTCTTTCAAAGTGGAGATGTTGTCCACCACCGCGTCGGCGGCGGCACGATAGGCGGGTTCCCGCTCGGCTTCCATTTTGCGCAGGGCCTCCCGTCCGGTGGACAGGGGGCGGCCGGTCATGGCCAGAAATTCCACGGGGCGTCGCACCCACACCACGGGACCGTTCTGGCGCAGAAGCCGGGTATTGCCGGGGGTCTTGACCACACCGCCGCCGCAGGCGATGACCTGGCCGCCGTTCTTGGATACCTCGGCCAGGGCGTTGGCTTCATAGCGGCGGAAGGCGGTCTCCCCTTCCCGCTCAAAGATATCGGGGATGGGCATGCCCGCCCGGCGCTCGATCCATTCGTCCAGATCCACATAGGTCTTGTTCAGCGCCCTGGCCAGGCCCTCGCCCACCGTGCTCTTGCCGCAGCCCGGCATGCCGATGAGGGAAACGTTGCACAGATCCCGTTTCAGCTCCCGGCTGACGCTGCGGATGAAGGCATCCTTGTCCATGGTGGTGCCGGTGAACAGTTCACTGGCGTAAGCGGCCTGGGCCACCAGCATCTCGAAGCCGCAGTAGGCGGGGATGCCCAGCTCCTCCGCCCGCAGCAGAAGCTCGGTGCGGAAGGGATTGTACACCACGTCCAGCACCGCCTTCAGGTTGGGCAGGCCGCTGATATCCAGCAGGCATTCCCCCACGTTGGGGTACATGCCCGCCGGGCTGGTATTGACGATGATCTCGGCCTCCTTGCACTGGGCGGCCTGGTCATAGGTCAGGGTGTCTTTGCCGCCCCGGCGGCTGACGGCCAGCACCGCCTTGGCCCCGGCGTCCTTGCAGACGGCAGTGACGGTGGCGCAGGTGCCGCCAGTGCCCAGCACCAGCACGGTGCGCCCCGCAAAGTCGATGCCGTGGCGGCGGGCCAGCCAGGCAAAGCCCGCGTAATCGGTGTTGTAGCCGTACAGGCGGCCGTCCCGGTTGACCACGGTGTTCACCGCGCCGATGGCCTTGGCCGCCGGGTCGATGACGTCACAGTATTCCATGACCAGCTTCTTGTACGGAATGGTCACGTTGATGGCCTTGAAGGCCCGGGCCTGCAGAAAGGCGTGGGCGTCGGCCTCGGTGGGCAGGGCGTGCAGCTCATAGGTGTAGCCCCCCGCTTTCTCGTGAATCTGGCGGGAATAGCTGTGCCCCAGCTTGGAGCCGATCAAACCGTATTCCATGGACAAATTCTCCCCTTTCCCTGTTGGGTCTTATTGTTCCGGCAGGCCGTGTTTCTGGGCCAGAGTGCCGTACCGGACGGTGAGCAGGTCCAGAATCCCGAAGGCCGTCAGGCTGTTCTGCACCACCGCCGCCCGGGGCACGATGCAGGGGTCATGGCGGCCCTTGATCTGCACTACGGCGTCCTGCCGGGCGGGGTAATCCACCGTATCCTGGGCGCGGTAAATGCTGGGGGTGGCCTTGATGACCGTGCGCAGTACCACCGGCATACCATTGGTGATGCCGCCGTTGATGCCGCCGTTGCGGTTGGTGGCGGTGCAGATGCGCCCGTCCCGCATGCGGAAGGCGTCGTTGGCCTCGCTGCCCCGCAGCCCGGCAAAGCCGAACCCGGCGCCGAACTCCACCCCTTTCACGGCGGGGATGGAGAACATCAGGTGGGCCAGGGTGCTTTCCACGCTGTCGAACCAGGGTTCCCCCACCCCGGCGGGCAGGCCGGTGACCACCGTTTCCAGGATGCCGCCCACGCTGTCCCCTTCGGCCCCGGCAGCGCGGATGGCTGCCTGCATGGGGGCTTCCTTTTCGGGGTCCAGCAGGGCGAAATGCCCCGGTTCCGGTTCGGGCATGAGCAGCCCGGCGGCACTGGACAGAGGCGCGTCCTCCACACCGGCACAGGCGGCGATGTGGGTGTACACCCGGATGCCCAGGTTCTGGAGGGCCTGCTCGCAGATGGCCCCTGCCGCCACGGCGGCAGCGGTGATGCGCCCGGAGAAATGTCCGCCGCCGCGGGCGTCCTGGTAGCCCTCGTACTTTTCAAAAGCGGTGTAGTCCGCATGCCCCGGGCGCAGCAGAGCGGCGGTCTTGGCATAGTCCCCGCTGCGGGTGTTGGTGTTGCGCACCATCAGGGTCAGGGCGGTGCCGGTGGTGTGGCCGGCCAGCACGCCGGAGAGGAACTCCACCTCGTCCGGTTCGGTGCGGGCGGTGGAAAGTCCGTCCCCCCGGGCACGGCGGCGGTCCATGCGGATGTTGATGAAGGCGGGGTCCACCGGCAGGCCGGCGGCCAGGCCGTCCAGCACGGCGCCGATGGCCGGGCCGTGGCTTTCCCCGAAGATGGTCAGGGAGACCGCACTGCCAAAGGTATTTTTCATGGGCGGCAGGCCTCCTTATTCCTCTTCCAGGCCCAGCAGAGCGGGCAGCTGGGTCATGGGCAGGGTGTCGGCCCGCCAGCAGCCCAGGCCCGGCACCCGGATGACGGTGATACTGGACCCGCCGCTCTTTTTGTCGTGATGCATGTATTCCAGCACCTTGTGCTTGTCCACACCGGTGCGCACCGGCAGGCCCAGCTTGCGCAGCACGGCGCGGGTGCGCTTCTGCAAAGAGCGGTCCTCGATCATGGGCAGCATGCCCAGGGCCACACATTCCCCGTGGTTCACGTCATTGGTGCGGCGGCCCCGCACACCCTTCACGGCTTCGATGCCGTGGCCGATGGTGTGGCCGAAGTTCAGCGCCTTGCGGGCACCGGATTCCCGCTCGTCCTGCTCCACGATCTTCTTTTTCACCAGCAGGCTGCGGTAGATGATGGTTTCGATGTCCTTGTCCACGTCCCCGTTCTCAAACAGGTCGAAGAGGGCGGGGTCTGCAATGAGGCCCGCCTTCACCGCCTCGGCAAGGCCGTTGATGTACTGGCGGCGGGGCAAAGTGGCCAGGGTCTGGGGGTCGATGAGCACCACCTTGGGCTGCCAGAAGGCGCCCACGATGTTCTTGGCGCTGCCCAGGTCGATGGCGGTCTTGCCGCCGATGGAGGAATCGATCTGGGACAGGGTGGTGGTGGGGCAGTTGACGAAGTCGATGCCCCGCATATAACTGGCGGCGCAGAAGCCGCCCAAATCCCCCACCACGCCGCCGCCCACGGCTACCAGCAGGTCCCGGCGGTCCATGCCGAACTCCAGCATGGCTTGGAGCACCTGGCCGTAGACTTTCAGGCATTTGCTGCCTTCGCCCCGGGGGATGGTGTAAACGGTGCCGTTGGCGCACTGGTCCAGCACGGTCTGGGCATACTGGGCGGGCACACCGGAATCGGTGAGCACAAAGACCCGGCGGTGGGTCAGATCGGCAAACTGGTGCAGGTTGGCGAGGCAGCCGTCCTTGAGGATGATGTCATAGCTGCGGGTGCCGAGATTCATGGTCAGTTTCATGGGGGACCCTCCTGTTTCTGTTGGTCTGTGTTGGTCACTGGGCTTCGTCGGCCGGGCCGGCGGCAAACACCCCCAGCACCCGCACGGTACGGCATGCCTGCTGCAGCGCCTGCACCAGCGCGCCGCAGGTTTCGGGGGCGGCGTTGTCCGGGCAGACCAGCTGCACATAGAAGTAATATTCAAAGGAAACGTGGGGCAGCGGGCGGCTCTTGATATTTTCCATGTTGAAACCCTTTTCCCCGATGATGCGGATCACATCGGCCAGCTTGCCCGGCTTGTGGTCCACGGTGAACAACAGCGCCATCCGCCGCCCGGGAGCCGGGGGCACCGGGGCTGCGGCGTCGGTGCGGGTGATGACGATGAACCGGGTGGTGTTGTCCCCGTCCTCGTTGATGCCTTCGGCCAGGATCTGCAGGCCGTAGAGTTCCGCCGTCTGGGCCGAGGCAATGGCCGCCAGGGACTTGTCCCCGTGTTCCGCCACATAGCGGGCGGCGTCGGCGGTGTTGCCCCACACCCGGGTTGCCAGGCCGTGGCTCTTGATATACACGCTGCTCTGGGCCAGAGCCTGCTGGTGGCTGATGACGGTGCGGATGTCCGAAAGTTCCGCCCCGGGCAGAGCCAGCAGGTCCTGCCGGATGGGCAGGTCACACATGCGGGCCACGCTCAGTTCCGGGTGAGCATACAGAAGGTCCAGCACGGTGGAAACATCCCCGGCGTTGGAATTTTCAAAAGGCAGAACGCCGAAACTGGCATCCCCCGCCGAGACGGCGTCGAACACTTCGGCCCAGGTATCAAAAGCCCGGACCTTTGCGAAGGGGAACAGCCGGGTCAGGGCGATGTGGCTCCAGGCCCCCTGTACCCCCTGATAGGCCGCCACGTCCCGTCCCAGCAGCTTGCGCTGGTAGGACCGGGACACGGCCATCATGTTCTGCAGCACCTGCCGGTAATACGAGCGGAGCTCCTCGCTTTGCAGCCGTGCGGTGTTTTTGGCCAGAACGGCGTCCTCCCGCGCGGCGTCAAACACCGGTTTGCCGGTGGCCGCCTTATACTGTGCCACCTGCCCCACAGCTTCCATCCGCCGTTCGAACAAAGCCGCCATCTGGGCGTCGATCTCGTCGATGGCGGCCCGTGCCTGCTGCAGCTGATCCATCCTGATACCCCCTGCCATTGTGATACGTATACAGATTTAATATACCATAAATCGGTCTGTATCACAAGTAAAAGTGATGAAAAATGTCAGAAGTTTTTGCGCAGACTATACAACCTGAACAATTTGCAAAAAGGCATACGGAACGTACACAAAGCTGCCTGTCCTGACATACAAAAGCAGGGCGGCCGCCTGGTTCGGCGGCCGCCCTGCGGGTAGCGTTTCTGCTCTTGTCAGAAGTCGGTTTCCGACACTCTTTCGGCGGGGGGCTTTTCCCTGCTTTTCCGCACCAGATCCTCAAAGGTGGGGGTGGGGGTGAAGAAGCGCCGGTAGGGGTTTTCGGGCAAAGGCGGAGTATGCGGTTCCGTCTTTGCCCGGGGCGCTGCCTTGGCAGCACACGGACGCCAGCGCATCAGTCCTGCCCGGCGGTGGATACCGCACCTTCGGTGAGCTTCTGCCAGATCACGTCATCCCCCGCGTACCCTTCCGCGGCCTTGTCGGTCCAGGTGCCGCGGCAGCCGATATACAGCTCGCCCAGCACATCCTGGTTATTGCCGGTGGTATCATCCACCAGGGTATACCCCGTGTAGGTGCCCAGGTCCAGCCCGGTGAGCACCGGGCAGTCGGTCCAGCGGTAGACCATGTTTTCCCAGTCTTTGGCGCTTTCACCATCTTCCGGGATGGTGCCGTCCAGATAGCGCAGCGCCCCAGTATATTCCTGGAAGGTCTCAGGGTCTTCCAGCAGGAAGATGTAGCTGCCGTCGCTGCTGGAAAGGTCAGCGCTGAGCCGGGTGATCCCCGCCATCTGGGAGTAGGCGTCGGTGGTTTCGGCGCCGGATTCCAGCTCCACCGCATACTGATTCAGCTGTACCAGTACCTGGCCGTCGCCGTTGCGGTCATCACAGAAGGATTCCAGCGCTTCAGTCAGCGCCGTTCCCGTATCTTCCGGAAGGTTCTGCAGCCCCACGTAGGCTACCTGATAATCCGGTTTGGCACGGAAGAAGGTATCCTTGATGATGAAGGCGGCCACCACCAGCAGAATGATGACCACCACCACCTGCCATTTGTGGTAGTGCCACCAGTTGCCGGCCTTTTCGGCCTTGGTGTAAGTGCGGACGGGTTCGTTGTTTTCGTAGGTTTCCTGGCTGTCTTTTGTGACCCAAGCCATGGGCGGGTTCCCCTTTCCAAACTGTATTCTTAGAGATTGTAACACAAAAGAGTGTGGAATTTGTAAAATTATTCTGACCATTTTTCGCACCAGCCTTGCACGCCCCGACAAAAAAAGGTATGATGAAAATGTATTATTATATCCGTGGATGGGGGAAACACCATGACTGACAACGAAAAGACACAGCAGCCCGCCGGCCTGAGCGACAGCGAGACCCGGCCCGCCGGGCAGGAAACGCCCCGCAAGGTGGGTGCCGCCCGCTTTTTTGAGCTGATGGGGCGGGATCTGTGGTCCTTTTATAAAGCCAGCATCCTTTGCTGCATTGGATTTGTACCGGCCTTTCTGGCCGTCATGTTCGGCATTCTGGCCGAAGCCGTCTGGATCAGCGTGCTGGGCGGCGCCCTGGGCGGGCTGATCGCCGCGCCGTTTTTGTGCGGCATGATGGACACGGTGCTGCGCGCCCTGCGGGATGAGCCCGGCTACTGGTGGCACACCTACCGCAACGCCTGGAAGCAGAACTGGCGGGATGCCCTTGTGCCCGGCGCCATGTCCGGTGCACTGCTGGGGCTGTGGTGCTGGGTGCTGATGGCCCTGCCCAACATGGAGAATGTGCCCACCAGCGTGTGGGTGTGCATGATCGTGGGCGGCGCGGTACTGGTAGGCTTTTTCACCTATGTGTTTGCCCAGCTGGTGGTGGTCAGCCTGCCGCTGCCCCATCTGCTGCGCAACAGCGCATTCTTCTTTCTGGGATTTTTCCCCCGTACCCTGGCCGCCACGCTGGTGCAATGCGTATACTGGGTGCCGGTCCTGATGTACATGCCCTATACCCTGCCGGTGCTGCTGGTGACCGGATTCTGGCTGCCGGTGGTCATTGCCCTGCAGATCCTGTATCCGGGTATGGACCGCGTCTTTGATCTGGAAAGCACCATCCGGCAGCGGCGGGATGAAGAGCTGCGGGATGCAATGGCCCGGCGGGAATCCCAAGACGAAACGTAAGGCGGTGAGGTTCTGATGGACAGCAAAAACACCTTTCTGCTGCAGGACACCGAGATGTTCATGCGCGGTGATCTGGACAATGTGACGGTGGCCAACGGGCGCATCCTTCTGGACATGGTCCAGGGCGGCCATGTGCCCTACGGCTGCTACACCAGCCCGGCCATCACTCTGCCCGCCTTTGACGCGGTGCGGGTGAGCTGGAACGCCGGCACACCCCCGGACACCGCCGTGGAAGCCCAGGCCCGGGTCCTGGTGGACGGCAACTGGACGGCCTGGTCCAGCTTCGGCCGCTGGAGCCCCTATCTGGGCCGGGAAGGCGCCGAGCCCACCACCCGGGGGGCGCGGGTGCTCTCGCCCGATCATCTGGCGCTGGACTCCAAGGTGGGCGTACAGGTACAGCTGCGCATTTATCTGTACACCAAAGATGAAAAAAAGACCCCCTCCGTGAGTTTGCTGGGGGTGAGTGTACATGCAGTGGACGTGATCCCCGCGGGCGGGCGGCCGGTGAATGCCAAACTGAACCTGATGCCCTATGCAGTGGCTCCCCGTGCCCCGGCCCTGCATGATGTGATGGATCTGGCCATCTGCCTGACCAGCCTGACCAACCGCTGGGGTGCCGACATCCTGCCGGAGGAATTCGCCCTGGCCATGCGGGATTTCCAGCCCGGGCATGACCCCCGCAACCTGAGCTTTGCCGCCGCAGCCGCCGGGTGCTGGGGCTTCCCCGCCTGGGCCTGCTGGGCCGACCTGGCCTTGCTGCGGGCGGAAGTCCGCGCCGGGTTCGGGGTGGTGGTGGCTCTGAACCGCCCCCACGCCGAGGTGGAAGCCGGCATGCCGCCGGTACGGTATGCGGCGCTGCGGGGATTCGCCAACATGGACGGTTCTCCCAGCGTCCTGCTCATTGACCCCTGGGCCGGACTGAGCAATTTCGACACCGAGACCCGGATGCCTCTGGATGATTTTCTGGTGGCCTGGAACAATCTGGCTCTGTGCATGCGGCCCCGGCAGAAGGTCCTGCCCGAAGGCCGCCCCGAACGCTCCTCGGTATGGCTGCGCCATGACAAGGACAGCGCTATCGGGTTGTATCAGATGTATCTGGGGGGCGTGCTCCATCCCCTGCCGGACGACTTCTGCGGCCCTGCCCCGGAGGAAGCCCCGCCTGCCCCGGCCCCCGACGCCGAAGAAACCGGCGAAACAAAGCCGCCCAAGGCGGTGGGTGTGCTGGCCTGGTCCATCCCCGATGACCGGCCCCACGCCACCACCGCCCACCGCACCCTGCACTTTACCCGGCCGGTGAGCGGAGGCATCCATCTAGGCACCCACACCGGTCCCGATGACCCCCCCACCAAATATACCGTCTATGCCATCGACACCGCAGGACGGATGCTGGTGGGCGACGTAATGGTCTGATAAAAAAGTTCAGGCGGAGCGTTCAGCCTTCGCTCCGCCTGTGAAGAAGGAGAAAAACAGAGCGTCCCGTTTGTACAGCCCCGCCGGCACCCCCCTCTGAGTTTGCGGAGCCCCGGGGCGCTCTGGTTTTCTTCTTATTCTCTGATAAAAATGTAAAAAAGCAAAGACACTGCGGGCCTTGCAGCCCAAAGCGTCTTTGCTTCTTTGTTTATTATAGCGCATTCACCGCCGTTATGCAAGAGGGGGACGGCAAAGAAAGCCGTATGCCCAGTCAGGCAGTGCCTTCCAGCACCGAAATCTGGTAATCTGCGGCTTCCTGATTGCGGGCAGCGGCATCGGTGATGATCTCGGTGTAGGCGGCGGCGTCCTTGTCCCAGCTCTCAAATCCCGGCTGGCCCCGGTGGTCCTCCAGGGCATAGTTTTCGGTCAGGCAGGCCCCCAGGGCGGCGGTGAGCTTCTGCGCCCCCAGCACATTCAGGTGGGAACCGCCGTCGGGGGTATCGGTGCGCCAGTCGATGCCGGGGTCCAAACCGGCCATGTTGTAGTCCAGATAGGTGAGCCCGTACTCATCGGCAAAGCCCTGAATGCCGTTGTGCCGGGCCAGGTTCCAGCTGGAGGAGGCCGGCACCGTAATGAGCAGCAGTTCGCTGTCGTGCTCCTCGCACAGGGCCACGATGCGCTCCAGATACAGCCGCACCAGCGCCGGGATGGGTTCCCGGCTGCCGTCGTTGTACATATAATCCCCGCGGGTACTGGCCCCCACCGTGGTGATGGGGGTGAAGCCCTTGTTGGTATCCCGCCAGCTGTAATCGTGTTCCTCGAACAGATTCTGCAGGGTGAGGTCTTTCCAGTTATCGTGGAAGCGCACCAGCGGGATGAGTTCGTCGGTGATGTCCCCGATGGCCGCCTGGAGTTCGGTCTCATCCCCCATACGGCTGTACACCACATCAGTGCACAGGATCACCACCTTGGGGGTCTGCTCCTCATAGATGGAACGCAGACGGTAATAAATATTGTATACCGACAGCCAGCCGGAAGCATACGTATACCCGGTGATGCCGCTGTCACAGTACCACTGCATGGGGGATATGCCCTGAGCGGCGTTGGAATCCCCCATGACCAGCACGTCGATGGTATCGAAGTCCTCCCCCAGGATACCGCCCGCTGTGTAGCCGGAAAGATAGCGGTTGGAGTGGGGCATCAGGTAATGCCCCGCCAGAAACACCGCCATGGCCAGCACCAGCAGAAAGGCGCCCACGTGGAGGATGTGTTTGATGTAGGATCTCATAATACTCCCTTAGAATTGCGCGTAGATAAAGGCGGCGGGGTCGTAGTTGTCGCCATAAGCGCCGAAGATCATCACCGCCAGCACCGCGCCGATGTACACGGCCCAGCGCAGCGGCAGCGGCCGGGCAGAAAGTTCCGCCCGCAGCTGATGGCCGCGGTGGTGGAGCCAGTCCACCAGGAACAGAACCAGCGCTCCCGCTGCCAGCACCGCCATGTCCCGGGCATCCACCTTGATGAGGAGAGAACCCTCATAGGGGATGGTCAGGCGGCGAAGCATATCCAGGGCAGCCCACACACCATTGGCCCGGAAAATGAGCATGCCCAGATTCACCAGCAGGAAGGTGCGCAGCACCTGGAACAGCTTATACGGGCGGGTCTTGCGCCAGCCGGGCAGGCCGGGCGCAAGGCGGATCAGGGCGGGTTCGGCCAGTTCCCCCAGCCATTGCAGGGCAAAGTAATACAGACCGTACAGCAGGTACAGCCAGCCGGCACCGTGCCACAGACCGATGAGGGCCCAGGTGATGCCCAGCCCCGCCCACACCGGCCACTGACGGGCGGCGGTGGGGCCGACTTTTTCCCGGCAGAAGCTGGTGAAAACCTGCATGGGTTTGCTGAGGATGAGGGGCTGGAACACATATTCCCGCAGCCAGGCGCCCAGGGTAATGTGCCAGCGGCGCCAGAACTCCCCTACCGTGGCGGAGAAGAAGGGCTGGCGGAAGTTTTCCGCCGGGTGGATGCCGAACAGTTCCGCTGAGCCGCAGACGATGTCCATACAGCCGGAGAATTCGGCGTACAGCTGCAGGGTGTACAGAAGCACGCCCAGGGCAGTGGCAGCGCCGCTGTACTGGGTCCAGTCATCGAACACCGCCTTCACGTACATATTGGCCCGGTCGGCAATGACCATCTTTTTGAACAGGCCCCAGACAATGCGCTGGATGCCGAAGGTCAGGTCCCGGTAGGCGGGACGGGGCGGGTCCAGCAGCGACGGGGAAAGAGCGCCGTAGCGGTCGAAGGGACCTTCCACCGCATGGGGCCAGAAACTCAGGAAGAGCAGCACCTGCCAGTACCGCCCGGCGGCTTTGCAGGTTCCCCGGTACACATCCACCATATAGCTGATGGCCATGAGGGTGAAGAAACTCAGGCCCATGGGCTGCACAAAAGAAGGCACCGTCAGAACCGGCGCACCGGGCAGCGTTTCCAGCAGCTGGGACAGAACCCTGGCTCCGAAGGGCAGGTACTTGACGAAAAGCAGAATCCCGGCCATGGTGACCACACCGCCGGTGACGGTCATCTTTTTCAGGGCCGCGACCTGTTTTTTGAAGGATTTGCGCTCGGCAGCGGGCAGCAGCGGCCGGGTCTGTGCCTGCAGGTCGTTCAGACGTTCCAGCAAAAGCCCGATCCCCCATGCCACCGCCGCGGCCAGAAGAATGTACACGATGTACCGCTGGGTGCTGGCATAGTAAAACACCAGGCTGGCCCCCAGCAGCACACCGGGACGCCACTTCTGGGGAGCCAGCGCCCACAGCAGCCAGCTCACCGAAAGAAACGGAAACAGATAGATAAAAGAATTGTAAGACATAAACCTCGCTTACTCCTCTTCCAGCCGCTCCACCATGTCCAGGATGGCCTGGGGCGTGCGGAAGTTTTCCTCCTTCAGATCCAGCGGGGTGATCTCGATGTCAAAATTGCCGTTCAGGGCCAGAACCAGCGACATCACGTCCACCGAGGTCAGTTTTCCGCTCTTGATCAGTTCTTCCTCCGGTTTGGGGTTGAGAAGAGGGTTGATTTCCCGGATCAGGTCGATGATCTCGTCGATGGTATGCATGGCAAAAATCTCCTTTCTTGGGTCACAGCAGAGCCGCCAGGGCCTGGCGGTCCACCTTTCCGTTGGCGTTGTGGGGCATCTGCCGCACACGCCGGTATTCTGCGGGCTGCATGTAAGGGGGCAGGCGCTGAGACAGCCGTTCCCGCAGGGCTTCGGTCACATCCTTTTTTGCCTGGAAAAACAGCACCAGCTGGTCCTTGGCGGCATCGTACAGGCAGGCGCAGTCGTCCAGCTTGTCCTGCCCGAAAGCCGCCGTTTCGATCTCCCCCAGTTCAATGCGGTATCCCATGTGCTTGATCTGATTGTCCAGCCGCCCGCAGTAGACCAGTTCTCCCCTATCGTTGGTCCGCACCAGATCCCCGGTGCGGTAGATCATCTCTGGGTAAGCGGTCTGCACGGGATTTCTCACAAAGCGTTCGGCGGTCTTTTCCGGCTGGCGGTAATACCCCGCCGCCACAAAGCTGCCCCGCAC